>NZ_MSGP01000130.1 GCF_002078235.1 Streptomyces viridosporus | reverse complement strand
GCGGACCCCTGCCCGCCGAGGGGATGGCGGACAAGGTCCGGCGGGACGTCCGCCAGGCGGCGGCCGACCTCGGGTGGTTCAAGATGATCGTTCCCGACGGGGCCGGTCCCGACGTGGTGGCCGGGACGGTGACCCTCCGGTCCCACGACACCGATGAGGGACCGATCTCCGAGATGGGCTGGATGGTCCTGCCCGCGTTCCAAGGACGGGGGCTGGGCAAACGCGCCGTCCGCACCCTCCTGGAGCAGGCCCGGGAGCAGGACCGTTGGGGACTCGTCCACGCCTTCCCGGCGACGGGCAACGCGGCGTCGAACGGCATCTGCCGGTCCGTCGGCTTCCGCTTCCTGTCGGAGGTCGACGTGTCCTTCGCGGGCCGGGTCCTCAGGAGCAACCACTGGGTCGTGGACCCGGGAACGGACCTGGCCTGACGGCGGTGGAACGCGGGCGGGCCCGGGTCAGCGCACCGTGAAGGCCGGGGAGGTGCCGGTGAACGGGGTGATGGTGCCGGTCACGCCGCGCGCGTCGCCGTGGTAGACGATCCGGTGGGGGCCCGGGGCGGCCTCCCGCGGGACGTCCCAGGTGACGGTGACCCGGGAGGCGGCGATCCCGTCGCGCTTCCAGTGGAACCGGGTCGCCCAGTCGCCGTCGTCGGCCACGGTGCGCCAGGTCCCGCCGGGCTCCTGGCGCTGGACCTCCAGGTACGTCTCCCCCCGGTGCAGGTCGTTGCCCGGGTGGGCGCCCGCGAAGACGACCTCGACGCGTTCGCCGGCCCGGTAGTTCTCCCGCGGCCCCACCAGCACGTCCCCGAACCTCCTGAAGAGCGGCGGCGCGTCCAGCACCACACCGGGTTGCAGGGAGAGCGCCTTGCCGGACAGGTCCGGCGCCTCGGGGCCGAGGGGCAGGTCCGTGCCGTCGCGCAGCGCGGTGGCCAGTTCGGCCGCGGTCTGCTGGAGCGCCGGGAGCTGCCAGCGGCCGAAGAGCGTGCTCCCGCCCTCGTACTGCTGCGCGTCGTACTCCTCGGGGGTGGTCAGGTAGTGGAAGTACGCGTTGGCGTACCCGGCGACCAGCACGTCGTCGAGGTCCGCGCCCACGATCCCGGCGACCGTGCGCCGCAGCCGCAGACCCGCGCAGATGGTGACCTCGCCCGGGATGCCGATGAGGTGGAGCCGGCCGATGCGGACCAGCATCACGGGCACCCGCTCCTGCACCCAGGGGTAGACGCGGTTCATCTCCCCGATGGGCACGAAGACGTCCTTCGGCGCCTGCGCCCGGGCGAGCTCCGGTGAGACCGTGTAGACCACGGAGTCCGAGACGGCGTCCCAGAAGGGGTTCTCCCCTTCCGCGAACCCGGGGAAGGCCGGTCCGTCCTCCAGACTGCCGGCCGCCATGGAGGCGCCGACGCAGGGCTTGGAGGTCCGGTGGGTCCGTCCGTCGCCGGTGAACTCGGGACGCACCGTGACGTCGGAGAGGTCGACGTACACCAGTCGGGAGTCCACCGGGCCGGACAGTCCGACGCCGGGCTGCCGCACCTGGGCCGCGGCGGCCTCGTACTGCCGGAGTCCGTTGGTGCGGGTGCGGTCGAAGTCCTCCGGTGTGGTGGGCGGTTCCAGGTCGAGGTTGGGCGACATGTCGCCGCTGTTGGTCTGGGCGAACGCGGAGACGAACGCCGGGGAGCCGTCGGACAGGTAGTCGACCTCGTGGACCTCGCGCTCCCAGTGGTAGGCCGCGTACCCCTTGTTGTCCGCGCTGATCAGGCGGTTGTCCCCGGACATGCTGGTGCTGTGCACCGGGAACCAGTTGACGGCGCCCACCACCCGTCCGGCCCGCTCCACCCGGAGCAGGGTGGTGTGCGGGTCGACGGCGTCCGGGAAGTGGTCGCGGTCGGCCTTCGGGTTGCGCTCGAAGGCCGACCGGGAGCGGTTGACGCTCGCCCCGGTCAACGTGCCGTGGCTGAGCACCAGTCCGGACGGCGCCAGGTCGTCGTGGGCCCGCTGCGCGGCTTCGAACAGGCCGTCCGCCACCGCCTCGAAGGTCTTGCGGTGGAAGCCGAACGTGGTGGTGTTGTACAGCAGGTGGTGCGCGTAGCCGCCGGGGCCGGCGTGGGTGTGGGTGGCGGTGATGAGCACGTTCTGCTCGGTGTAGAGGTCGCCGTACGCCTCGCCGAGCCGCCGCAGCACCGCCTGGTGCACGCTGGAGAAGATCATCGGCGAGTCGGCGACGATCAGCATGACCCGCCGGCCGCTCGCCTCGTCGACCACGACGAACGCGCGGGCCCGCAACCGGGTGTGCAGCCCGGCGGCCTGCTGGTCGAACCGGCCGTAGCCCATCATCCCGACCTCGGCCACCTCACCGGTGGCGTCGGCCAGACCCCGGCCCACGAGGTAACCGCCGCCGTCCGCGGGCGCGGCGGCGGCCCGGCTCGGGCCGGCCACGGCCGAACCCGCCAGCCCGAGGCCGGTGAGGGCTCCGGCCCGCAGGACCGTACGCCTGCTGTGCGGGGGGCGTTCCGTGGTCATCTGCTGCTCCTCCGGCTCGGTCGGGCCCGACGGCACAGGGGCGGAGCGTGTGCCTGCGTGTCCGCGCGGTCGCACCGCCCCGCCCGGGGACCTGACGGTGTGTGACGGGAGCTCGCGCGCAAGGACGCACACGCGGACGTGAACATGGTTCATGTTCTGCGTCGCCATTGGTACACCGAGCGTCACGGCCGTCGCAAGAGGTCTGCCGCAACGCCTGCGGCGAGCGGCGGCCGGACCCGGGTGCGTGCTCCCCGCGCGGCCGGCGGACGGCGCGGCCGGCGAGGTGCCGGCCGCCCTCCTCGCGCGGCCGGCGCCTCGTGGTCACGCCAGGGCGAAGTAGCGCAGCCACACGTATGCGGCCGCCACGGTGGCGGTGACGGCGGTGACGACCAGTCCGTAACGGCTGAACTGCCAGAACGAGATGTGGTGGCCGGAGCGTTCGGCGATGCCGATGACGACGACGTTGGCCGAGGAGGCGATGATCGTGGCGTTGCCGCCGAGGTCCGCGCCGAGCGCGAAGGCCCACCACAGCATCCCCGCCTCCTCGGTGCCGCCGGCCGAGGCCACGATCTCGGAGACGATCGGGCTCACCGACGCCACGAAGGGGATGTTGTCGATGATCGCCGAGGGCACCACGGAACCGAACACCAGGGTCATCGCCGTCGCCGGCAGGTTGTCGCCGGTCGCCTCGGCCGCGGCCTCGCCCAGATCGCCGATGACCCCGATCCGCACCATGGCGCCGACCATGACGAACAGTCCGGTGAAGAACGCCAGGGTCTCCCACTCCACGTCCTTCACCACGTCACCGGGGTCGAGCCGCGAGACCCCGAGCAGCAGCAGCCCCCCGCTGATGGCCACCACCGAGGGCTCCAGGTGCAGCCAGGTGTGGAGCACGAAGCAGGTCATCACGGCGAGGATCACCACACCGCTGATGACGAGCAGCCGGACGTCCTTGATGGCCTCGCGCGGGTCGAGCTCCATCACGGACGCGGCGCGCTCGGGGTCGTGGGTGAACGCCTTGCGGAACATCACCCGGCTCATCAGGACGAACACGATCATCAGCACGATGACGACGGGCGTCATGTGGAGCAGGAAGTCGTTGAAGGAGAGGTTCGCGCGGGAGCCGATCATGATGTTGGGCGGGTCCCCGATGAGGGTGGCGGCCCCGCCGATGTTGCAGGCCATCACCTCGGCGATGAGGTACGGGACCACCGGCACCCCGAGCCGCCGGCAGACCAGGATCGTCACCGGCGCGATGAGCAGCACCGTGGTGACGTTGTCCAGCCACGCGGACAGGAAGCCCGTCGTCACGACGAGCAGCACCATCAGCCGGTACGGCCTGCCGCGGGCCCGGCGCGCCGCCCAGATCGCGACGTACTCGAAGATCCCGGTCCGTTTCAGCACGGCGACGATCAGCATCATGCCGAGCAGCAGGAAGATGACGTTCCAGTCGATGCCGGCGTCCTCGGAGAAGAACGCGTGCTCGGCGTCGGTGGCCCCGATGAGCAGCATCACCACCGCGCCGCCCAGCGCGGCGGCGACCCGGTGCACCCACTCCGTCGCGATCAGCACGTAGACGGCGACGAACACGGCCACCGCCATCCACGTCGTGACGCTCAACGGGCCACCCGCCGGATGCTCCGCGGGCCCGGCGCGGCCGTCCCGGCCGGACTTCGCACGGACAAGGCTGCCGCGCGACGCGACAACGGCACGGGATCGGGAACCGCCTCGGAGTGATCAGGCCGCTGTGGCGCTGCGTGCATAGGTGCGGGGCCCCTCTCGTCGTCCGACGGCCCGCAGCACCTCCGCTTCCGCCAGGGAACCCCCTACCGCACCCCCGCTCGGGGGAGGGCGGACAGACAGGTCCGTACGGCGCTCTACGGTTGTCGCAACCGAGGGCGCCGGCAGCCCGCATCACGAGCGTTCGCCCTCACCGCACGACGGTCACTGGGCTGGGGCGGTGATGTCGTTTCACTTTCCCCCGCCTCCGGGAACACGTGCCATCAGGGTCAACACCCATATGGGGCAGCGGCGGACCTGTAGAGCCGATGGGGGTCGGACCCGAGGAACGCACGCCTTGTCCGGTGCCCGAAAGCCGGTCGGTCACCCGGCTCCGTCCCGCGATCGGTGGGCGCACCGCGCGGCGGCCGGCGCGGGAGGAGGGGGCGCCGGCGACAGGGCCCGCTCCCGCTCAGTCTCCGGGAACGTCGGAGAGGAGGGGGCCCAGGGGGCCCAGGTCGAGGTTGAGATCGCTGCGGCTCAGGCCGTGCCGGGCGCACAGGTCGTCCATGCGCCGGTCGAGCAGCATGAGCGCCGTACCGAGCCGTTCCTCCTGCTCCGGGCTCAGCGTGCCCTCGTCGAAGCGGCGTACGGCCTGGCGCTCCATGAGCTGGCGCAGCAGTTCCACGACGGTGAGCACCAGGGCGGCCAGGTCGTTCGCGGCCCGCTCGGGGTCCAGGTCGAGGGCGTGGGCCCGGGGCGCCGTCACAGCGGCCCGCTGTCCGGCCAGGGCGCGGGCACCCGCTCGTTCACCGACGACAGCAGGGCGTGCAGGGAGATCCGCACCAGCGGCACGTCGGCGATGGCCAGGACCAGGTCCCCGCTGACGACGACGCCGGTCGCCAGGACGCGGTCCAGGAGGTCGACCAGGGGCACCCCGATCGGCGCGTACGGCTCGGGGCCGTCCCAGGGCACCGGTGCCGGGCCCGGAGTACGGGGGTCCGGGCCGGTCACGAGCGGGCCCCCTGTCCCGTGCGGTCCGGGTCCGTGCGGTCCTGCTCCGTGCGGTCGGGGTCCGTGCGGCCCTGTCCCGTGCGGTCCGGGTCCTCGTCCCACCGGGCGAAGGAGTACGGGATCCAGGGGCCCGACACGCCGACCTCCACGGCCGGATGCCGGCCGTCCGCGGCGATCCGGGCCAGGGCGCGGGTGAAGCGGACGCGCTCCGCGTCGTCCACCAGGTAGGCGACGTTGAGCAGTTGCGGGGCACGACGGCCCGTCAGCCGCTCGCTCTGCGGACGGTGCCGCACCGCCGCGACGGCGTACCGCCGCAGTTCCGCGTCGACGGCCTCCGCCTCGGCCAGGGCCCTGCCGTGCGCGTCCTCACGGTCGCGTCGCCGCGCGCTGGCCCGGCTGAGGTAGGCACGTCCACCGGTGTCCGCTCCGGCGCCGGAGCCGCTGCCGGCGGCGGCGTCCGGCCCGTGCTCGGCGGCGTGTACCTTCACCGCCCATTCCGTGCGGTCCCGGAGGCGGTCGAGCAGCGCGTCCAGCACCGCCTCCCGGGAGGTGACGGCCCGTTCCGCGGTCCGGTCGCCGCGGTACAGGGTGGCCATCGGCAGCGGCACGACGGGGCCCCGCCCGTGCGCGGCCTCGACGCCCCGGTGGTGGGCGCGGGCGCAGCGTTCCAGATCACCGGGCCGGTTGAGCCGCTCCGCCAGCGCCTCCTGGTCGAACAGCGCCGCGGGGACGTCCTGGACGACCAGGCACAGGCCGCCGGCGCGCAGCACGCGCAGCGGGCCGCCCTCCTCGTGACCGGTCGCCGCGGCCAGCGCGGCGGCGTCCGGCGGGGTGCGGGTGACGGCGAACGCGCAGACCAGGGCGGGTGCCGCCGGTCCGGCCGGGAGCCCGCTCACCGGGCGGCCCCCGCCGTCTCCCCGGCGGACCCCTCGAGGGCGTCGAGCCGGGCCCGCAACCGCGCGTTCTCCTCGGCGAGCGCGTCCCGCGCGGCCCGGGACGACAGCGCCGGGTCGGTCTCCCACCAGTCGATGCCCGCCTTCTTCGCGGTGTCCACCGAGGCGATGAACAGGCGCAGCCGGATGGTGAGCAGTTCGATGTCGAGCAGGTCGATCTTGATGTCGCCGGCGATGACGATTCCCTTGTCGAGGACCCGTTCGAGCAGGTCCGCGAGGCTGCCGGAGGGAGGGCCGTAGAGCTGCGTCTCCTCCGGGCCCGGGTAGGGGTGGTCGACCGCTGTCACCGCGCACCCCCGGAACCGGCGGCACGGGCGGCCCGTTCGCCCCCGCGAGGGGCCTCGCCGCCGTGGTTCCGGCGCCCCGCCCCGCCGCCGCTCACACGCGCCTCCTCTTCGCGGGGGCCATGAGGGCCGCGGGAGCCGTGGCGGTCGTGTGCCCGGCGGGCCGGCGGACCGGGTGTTCGAGGAGGGCGAGCAGCCGCTCCTCCTCCCGCTCGAAGGCCGCCTCGTCGATGTCGCCCTCGTCCAGGGCCCGGTTGAGCGCGCTCAGACGCGCCTGGACGGCGCGCGGGTCGTAGAACTGGCGCCGGGCCTCCTGGAGCAGGTGGTCGGCGATCCACGCCGTGCCCCGCACCGGGGCCAGCGGCAACAGCAGGAGACCGCTCACGATGCCCACGGCGTCACCGCCCGGCCGGTGCGGGACGGGGATCGACGAAGCTGTAGCAGGGCAGGGGCCCCGTCACGCTGAGCGCCAGACGGTCCCCGCAGTCGCGGGCCCGCGCGGCCACCACCTGCCGGAACCGCCCTTCGTCGGCGGAGCGCAGCAGGAACGACGTGCTCAGTACGTGCTCGTCGTCGGTCGTGCCGTGCACCGTGCGCAGGGCGAGCGGGGTCAGATGGGCGAGCACGTCCCGCGCCGCGCGCCGCGCCTCGCGGCGGACACCCCGGGCGAGCGCCTCGCCGAGCCGGACGTTGGCCTCGTAGTCCGGCCGGCGCCGGGTCCGGTGGGCCAGCTCCCGCAGCTTCTCGTCCCGGCGCACCAGGTCGGCGAAGCAGCCGGGGACGACCGCTCCCTTGACGTTGAGCTCGACGCACCCCCGGACGCCGTCGAGCTGCCGCGTCAGATGGGCTGTATCGGAGCGCAGTTGGGAGAGCAGGGCGTCCGGATCGGGGCTGAGGACCGCGAACCGCATGGGCAGCAGGGGCCCCTGCGCGGCCAGTTCGTCCAGTACCGCCTGATGGGCCAGCAGATCGCGGCGCCGGGGCCGCAGCCTCGCGGGTGCGTCCGAGACCGCCGCGCACAGGCCGGACTCGGTCAGCAGCCGCACCGGGGCGCCGTCCACTCCGGGGTGGCGAGGGGCACGGACGCCGGCGGGGGCGATGCCGTAGACGTACAGGGCGTCCACGGCGGTGGTGGTGGCGGGCACGGTCACTCCTCCTCGTCCTCCTTCTCCGTGCGCCGGCGGCTGCGCGGGCGGTCGTCGTCCTCGGCGTCACCGCGGGGCCGCGCGGTCGTCCGGCTCCGGGAGCGCTGCGGGCTCCGGCCCCGCTCCTCGCGCTCGCGCGTGCGGGGCGGCTCCTCCGGCTCCTCCGGCTCGGTCTCCTCGGGGGTGAGGAGGTCCCGCACCTTCTCGGTGAGGGAGTGCGCCTTGCGCTGGGCGCCCTTGCGCACGGTCCTGGAGACCGGCCCGCCGAACAGCTCGGGAACGGTCTTGGACCGCACGTCGTGCTCGAGGTCCAGGCGGTTGCAGGCCTCCGCGAACCGCAGGTACGTGTCGACGCTCGCGACCACGATGCGGGCGTCGATCTTGAGGATCTCGATGCCGACCAGGGAGACGCGGACGAAGACGTCGATGACCATGCCGCGGTCGAGGATGAGTTCGAGGACGTCGTAGAGGGTTCCGGCGCGGGGCGCGCAGACGACTTCGTCGTCGTAGGTGATCATGCGGTCGTCCTTCCGGATGCGGGCCGGGGGCCGGTCACTGGTCCTGGGCACCGCGCCGGTAACGGGAGATCCGGCGGTACTGGAGCAGGTCGCCCGCCGGGTCGAGTTCGACCTCGTAGGTGGCGAGCAGACTGGTGGTGTCGGGGATGCGCGCCACCTCCAGCACGTCCACGTTGACGATCCAGCCGTCGTCCTCGCTCCGGCGGACCGCGGAGACCCCTTCCACGCGGTGCCGGACGAGCTCGGCCAGGGCGTCCGCGGCGCGCCGGGCGGCGTCCCGCGCGTCCCGCACCCCACGCCCGCGCGTGGTGGTCCGGGACGCCGTGCCGTGCCGTCGCCCGCCAGGTTCTGTCACGCTGCTCACTCTGGCCCCGGACTCCGGTCCGCGCACGCGCGGTTACCCCATTCGGGCCGGAGGGGCGGGCGCTCACCGCAGCGCACCGCCCGCCGGTGCCGGACGTCCGGC
>NZ_MSGP01000013.1 GCF_002078235.1 Streptomyces viridosporus | reverse complement strand
GAGCCGGTGTCCGGCGCGGGCAGGCCCTGGACGGCGAGCGCGGACATCAGGTCGAGGACCAGGTGCAGTTTGGAGCGCCAGCGGCGGTACACCGCGGTCTTGCCGACGCCCGCGCCGGACACCGGCTCCCTCGAGAACGACCTGCGGCTGCTGTACGAGGTCACCTCCCGCGCCCTGCGCCACCCCGTCGCCTCGCAGATCCTCCCCGACCTCCAGGCCGAGGCCGCCCGCAACCCCGACATCGCCGAGGCCCTGCAGAAGGCACTGCGGGAGGGCCAGGACTCGGTCGCCAGGTCCATCGTCACGGCGGCGGAGGAACGCGGCGAACTGCGCCCCGGCGCCGACCAGGCCCTGGCCCTGGACCTGATCTCGGGCCCGCTGTACTGGCGCTCGGTGGTGATCCGCGGCCCGAAGCCGCCGAAGGGGTACCTGGCGGTGCTGGCGAGGGCGACGACCCAGGCGCTGAAGGCGCTGTGAGAGGACGGCCGCCCGTCGTCCGGGCCGCCCGTCCTCGGGCCGGTCTCCCGTCCGCCGGGTCGACCGCGGCGCGCACGGCGCCCTTTTGACCTGCGGTGGTGCGCGGGGCGCGCTCGGAGGAGGCCGGGGCGGAGGGGGGCCGCGCGGGTTATCCGCGCGCCGCCTCCGGGTGGCGTTGGAGCCAGCCGGCCCAGGCCGAGGTGATCATGTCGTCGACGCCGTGACGGGGCTTCCAGCCGAGCTCGGCGGCCGCGCGGTCGGCGGAGGCGACGACGCGCGCCGGGTCGCCGGGGCGGCGGGCGGCGATCACCGGCGGGCGGTCGTGGCCGGTGAGCACGTTGATGCGGTCGATCATCCCGCGGACCGAGACGCCCTCACCGCTGCCGATGTTGAGGGTGAGGTCCCGGCCGGGGGAGGAGCGCAGCGCGCGGGCCGCCGCCACATGGGCCTCGGCCAGGTCGACGACGTGGATGTAGTCGCGGACGCAGGTGCCGTCCGGGGTCGGGTAGTCGTCGCCGAGGATGCGCGGGGAGGCGTTCCCGGTCAGCTTCTCGAAGACCATGGGGATCAGGTTGAACGCGCCCGCGTCGGCGAGGCCGGGGCCCGCCGCGCCGGCCACGTTGAAGTAGCGCAGGCAGGCCGTGGACAGCCCGGCCGCCCTGCCGGTCGCGCGGACCAGCCACTCGCCGGCCAGCTTGGTCTCGCCGTAGGGCGACAGGGGCACGCAGGGGGTCTCCTCCGTGACCACCTCCACGTCCGGCATGCCGTACACCGCCGCCGAGGACGAGAACACGAAGGACGTCACCCCGGCCGCCGTCACCGCCTCCAGCAGGACGCGCAGGCCCTCGACGTTCTCCCGGTAGTAGTGCAGGGGCCTCTCCACCGACTCGCCCACCTGCTTCTTCGCCGCCAGGTGGACGACGCCGGAGACCCCGTGCCCGGCGAGGGCGCGCGCCACCCGCTCGCCGTCCAGGGTCGAGCCGACCACCAGCGGCACCCCGTCCGGCACCCGGTCGGCGAGACCGGTGGACAGGTCGTCGTACACCACCACCCGTTCTCCCGCCTCGGTCATCGCCCGTACGACGTGCGCCCCGATGTAGCCGGCGCCGCCGGTGATCAACCAGGTCATGGATGGCCGTCCCCTCGTCATTGGTCCCCTTTGTACCGGTGCACCGGCTCTCAGTGAAGCAGGCGCCACAGCCTGCCGCGCAGGACCGAGACGACACCGCGTGCGCCGGTCGCCACCCGCAGGGCCAGCGCGCCCGAGTGCGTGGCGTACGGCCGCACCAGCACCACGCCGTGCCGGGGGCTCGGCACCGCGCGGCGGCGCAGCAGCCCGGGTCCGGCGAGCGCGTGCGCGGTGACGCGGCGGCCCGACCCGTCCCGGAAGCGCACGCACAGCCGCAGGTCCCAGGCGCCCGTGCCGAGCGCGGCCAACCGGTTCGGCGGTACGGCCGTCTCCGCGGACCAGACGCCCCCGGCGGACGCCCGCAGGGGGACCGTGCGGCGGACGGCCACGCCGTCCCGCTCGCGGTGCCGCCACTCCACCTCCACCGACTCCGGCCCCGCCGCGGCCACCCGCCCGTACAGCTCGTGCAGGCGCAGCCGCAGCCGGAAGCCGCTCCCCGCGCGGGGGCGCAGTTCCGCGTCCACGGCGAGCGGCAACCGGGGCACGGGACGGGTCAGCAGCGGCTCCAGGGTGAGCCCGGGCAGGTCGGCCGACCAGCAGGGGGTGCCGTCCTGCGCGCGGGCGTAGGGCGGGCACAGCCGGGCCGGGCGGGCGGCCAGTTCCCGCAGGCGGGGCAGGTCGCGCGGCTCCGGGGAGGCCAGCACCACCCGTCCGATCAGCCGACCCGGTGAGACCGGGTCGCGCGTCCAGTCGTCCGCGTCGTAGTCCGCGAGGAAGGCCCGGGTGTGCGCCCACCACCGGCGCCGGTAGTCCTCGTCGCGCAGCGGCAGCTCGCGCGCGTACATGCGCAGCTCGCGGTCGAGGAACTTGGCCCGCGCCCCGCGCGCCAGCCGTTTCTGCCCGGCGTCCAGCAGGACGGCGTGGGCCGTGCGGCAGGCGTGCGTGCGGGCCCGCCAGTTGTCGATGCCCGCGCGGTCCAGCGAGATCGACAGCCGCCGGGCGGACCGGCGGACGTGCCAGACGTACACCCGGTCCGGGATCAGGGCGACGCGCGGGGCGGCGGCCCACACGCGCGCGGTGAAGACGAAGTCCTCGTAGGGGAAGCGGCCGTCGGGGAAGCGGATGCCGTGCTCGCGCAGGAAGGCCGTGGCGTAGAGCTTGTTGACGCAGAGGGTGTCGTGGACCAGGCGCGGGTGGCGCGCCGGGCGCGCGAGCACGGCGGGCGCGGCGTACAGGTCCGGCTCCCACGGCACCTCGCGCCCCGACGGCAGCTCCCGCCGTACGCACAGACCGCCCGCGACCTGGGCGCCCGCCCCGGTCGCCGCGGTGAGCAGGGCGTCCACCGCGCCGGGCGGGAGGACGTCGTCGCTGTCCAGGAACATCACGTGGGGCGAGGTCACCGCGTCGAGCCCGGTGTTGCGCGGGGTGCCGCAGCCGCCGCTGTTGACGGGAAGGCGGATCACCCGCAGGCGCGGCTCGTCGGCGGCCAGCCGGTCCAGCAGATCGGCGCTGCCGTCCGTCGAGCAGTCGTCGACGACGACGACCTCGCGCACGGCGGGCCCCTGTCCGAGGGCCGAGTGCACGGCGTCGGTCACATGGGCGGCGTCGTCGTGGCCGATGACCACGACGGAGACCTGGGAGTGGTGGGGGTGCATGGCGTCCTCGGGGCGTATGGGCGGTTCGTTGGCCTTTTGCCCGTTCGGGGACGTTCCGTACACGTCGGCACGGCGGTCGACGAGGGGGGGGCGGACGGTGGGCGCCTTCGCGCCGGCCGGTGCCCTACGCGTTCTCCGCCGCCGCGTCCAGGGCCGCGGTGAGCCGGTCGAGGTGGGCCCGCAGGGCGTGGACCTCGTCGATCCCGAAGCCGGTCGCGGCGGTGATCCGCCGCGGCACCTCCAGGGCCCGCTCGCGCAGCGCGGCGCCCTCCTCGGTCGGCCGCACCTCCACCGAGCGCTCGTCGCGCGCACTGCGCTCCCGGCGCACCAGTCCGGCCGCCTCCAGCCGCTTGAGCAGCGGGGACAGCGTGCCGGAGTCGAGTCGCAGGTGTTCGCCGAGCTTCTTCACGGGCAGGGTGCCGTGCTCCCACAGCACCAGCATCACCAGGTACTGCGGATAGGTGAGTCCGAGGTCCTTGAGGATCCCCCGGTAGACGCCGTTGAAGGCGCGGGACGCGGCGTGCAGGGAGAAGCAGATCTGCTGGTCGAGGCGGAGCCAGTCGTCGGCGGGGGCCGCCGGGGTCGTGGGAGTCGGGGTCGGTGTCATGGCTCCAGGGTAGCTCTCGGGGGCCATTGAGTTGTGCGCAATTAAATCGTGTGCTCTACTTGTGGTCGCGGAGGAGGCCGAGCAGGCCGCCCCGCCCACCAGTCATCGAGAGGGAAGGGTTTCCCCATGGACGCGCTCTACACCGCTGTCGCCACCGCCACCCACGGCCGCGAGGGCCGCGCCGTCACCTCCGACGGCAAGATCGACGTCGGGCTGAGCGCCCCCGTGGAGCTGGGCGGCGACGGCCGGGGGACCAACCCGGAGCAGCTCTTCGCCGCCGGTTACGCGGCCTGCTTCGGCAGCGCCCTCGGCGCGGTCGGCCGCGCCGCGAAGGTCGACGTGAAGGACGCCTCGGTGACCGCCGAGGTCGGCATCGGCAAGCAGGGCGAGGGCTTCGCGCTCGCGGTGACGCTGCGCGTCGAGCTGCCCGAGGGCGTGGACGGGGAGACCGGCCGCAAGCTGGTCGAGCAGGCCCACCAGGTCTGCCCCTACTCCAACGCCACCCGCGGCAACATCCCGGTCGACCTCGTCATCGAGTGACCGCCGGGCGGCACCGGCCGCCCGCCGCTCACCCCCCGATCCGCGCCAGCACCTCCCCCGTCCGCCGGCTCCACGTCACCACCACCGCCTCCTCGGGCACCCGCTGCCGGGGCGTCAGCAGCAGCCAGCGCGCGTGGTACCGGCGGACGATCGCGGCGCGGTCGGCGCGGGTCGAGCCGGGGTCGAGGTACGCGCGCACGTCGGCCACCCGCCGCTCGCGCTCCCGTTCGTCCAGGGACGCGTCCGGCCAGGCGGGCGCGGCGAGGTTCGGGCCGTACCCCGCGAGCGCGTGGACGGCGTGGTAGCCGTCGGTGATGACCACCTCGCCCGGCCCGATGTGCCGTGCGGCCCACGCGTACTCCGGCCAGTCGGGCGGCTGCGCGAAGCCGGCCGGCACCACCGCCCCGGCCTGCACGGTCAGGAACCCGGCGCAGGCCCCCGCCGCCGCGGCCCCGCCCAGCACCCGCCGCCACACCGGCCACGGCCGGGCCGCCGCCAGCTCCACCGCGAGCGCGAACTGCAACGGCACCAGCGTCAGCCCGAGGATCCTGCCGTAGGTGTAGTGACCGCTCACCCAGCCGTACGCCACCACCAGGCAGTCCAGCGCGAACATCAGCACCAGCGGATCGCGCCCCGCGGTGCGCCGCGCCCGCAGCCACAGCGCCGGGAGCCCGAGCAGCGCCAGCCAGAACTGCCCCCCGAGGTCCAGGTACAGCCGCCGGTGCATCGCGTCCACGCTGTCGTCCCCGGCCAGCGCGAACACGTCGAAGTACGGCCAGCACGCGGCGACCGCCACCGCCACCGCACCCGCGAGCGCCCACCGCCCCACGAGCGCCCGCTCCCAGTACCGCTGCCGCCCGGCGACCAGCGCCACCGCGCCCAGCGCCGCCGCCACCGCGGTGATCGGGTGCACCAGCAGGATCAGCCCGTACAGCACGCCCAGCGCCGCGTACCCGGACGGCGGGCGCAGCCCGCCCGGACCGACGTACCGCACGGCCGCCGCGTCCCGGGCCCGCGCCCCCGTCAGCGCCCACGCCCAGAAGGTGAGCCCGATCGCGAACGCCGACGGGTACGGCAGGGTGCCCGTCATCGACATCAGGCCCAGATAGCCGCTCCACCAGGCCCGCTCCGTGCCCCACAGCAGCGTCATCGCGGCGAGCGCCAGCACCGGCGCCCAGGGGCGCGGGGTCAGCACGCGGACGAAGCGGCCGATCCCGGTCAGCAGCACCAGCAGGTTCAGCGGCCCGGTGAGCCGGACCACCTCCCAGCCGCCCAGCCCGGTCAGCCGGGCGAACGCGCCCTGGACCAGGGCGAACGGCGAGTAGTAGGCGCTGCCCGCGCCCGGCAGGTCCGCCGTCGGATGCCGGGGACGCAGCAGGTCGGCCCGGAGGCGTTCGACGACCGCCGCGTGCTGCCCGGCGTCGCAGCACAGCGGCACGCGCCAGTACGCCAGCGACATCACGAGCCAGAAGAGGAAGCCGAAGAGCTGGTACGGCGTGGGGCGCCAGGCGCCGCCGCCGCGCAGTGCCGTGGCACCGCGCAGGGTGCGCCGGACGACGACTCCGGCGCTCACCGGAGGGCGGGGGAGAGGAGCGTCCGAGGCATTTGCCCAATGTTCCCGATCGGACCGGCGACATGACCCGGCGTCACCTCATCGGGTGACGCGAGGGGCGGTCCGGCCCTCAGCGGGCCTCGGCGCGCCGGCTCCGCCGGAGCTTCTGCTCCGGCAGCGCCACCCGTTCCCGGAGCACCGGCTCCAGCAGCTGGGGCACGCCCAGCACCGGCAGCAGCCAGGCCAGCACGATCAGCCGGTCGCCCCAGATGTTGATGTCCGGGTGCCCGGCCTGGTTGAGGAACCCCGTACCGGCGGCGGCGACCAGGAAGGCCCCGAACACCGGCCGCCGCCGCGCGCCCCAGGCACCGGCCGCCACGCACGCCAGGAACACCGGCTCCCAGAGCCGCCGCCGCAGCCACTCCGTCCAGAAGTTCCCCTGGAGCTGGAAGAACTCCGCCCACGGACGCTCCCGGTCGGGCCGGGCGAAGTGATCGGTGAGCAGGTCCTGCACGCTCTCCGCCATCGACGGGTGGTGCAGGACCCGGGCCAGCAGCACCGTGCCGAACACGCCCGCGCACCCCACCCCGGTGAGCGCCCGCACCGCGCGCTCCGGCGGCGCGCCCCGCCACCGCCCCCGTACGGCGATCGCCGCGCCCGCACCCGCCAGGCACAGCCCGAGGAACAGCGCCTGCGAGTGCTTGACGGTGAACAGCGCGAGCAGCGCGGTGCCCACGAGCGCGGTGCCCGCCCGGGTCCCGCGCCCCGTCAGCACCAGCGCGCAGCCCCACAGCACGGCCAGGGTGAGGGCCAGCAGCAGCCCCTCGGTCATCGGGCGCAGGGCGGTCGTCCCGCACGGCAGGACGTAGAACAGCGCCTGCCCGGTGAGCGCGAGCGGCACGGGCACCGACAGGGTGCGCAGGACCAGGAAGGCGAGCACCCCGCCCGCGCACGCGACGACCACGCCCGCCGCCCACACGCCCCAGGTCACGCCGAGCAGCGTCACGAACGGCACCAGGAACACCGGGTAGCCGGGCCGCGCCTCGAAGATCCGCATGAAGCGCTCCGGCATGAACGGCACGGTGTGCCCGCCGGTCTGCCCGGCCGCCAGCCGGGTCTCCACCTGCCGCCACTCCCGCTCCCGGCACTCCTCGAGGACGCGCGGGGCGGGGTCCGGGGCGTGGAAGCGCACCACGTCCACGTTCTGCGCGCGGTGCGCGATCGACGCCCGGCCCGCGCAGACGTAGTCGATGGCGGCGGCCGCCGCCTCCCGCTTGTCCGCGCCGCCCAGGCTCAGCGCGTACGACAGGTAGTTCTTGGTGTCGGGGGTGTCCCGGCCGGTGACGTTCGCCAGTTGCAGCAGCGCGAAGACCGCGGCCAGGAGCAGGACCCGGGTGCGCGGCCTCACGACGGCGCGGGCAGCACGGCACGGCCGGTGACCTGGGAAGGCACCGGGACCGGGTGCGCGGTCCGGTCCGGCAGCGGCTCGCCCAGCATCAGCGTGCGCACCACCCGCTCGGCGGCCCGGCCGTCGTCGAACTCGCAGAACCGGTCCCGGAAGGCGGACCGCAGTCGTGCCGCCTCCTCGTCCCGCCACGTCCCGGAGGAGAACAGCCACGCCAGTTCGAGGTAGGAGCGCGAGACGTGCCCCGGTGGCTCGGCCGTGATGTCGAAGTAGAACCCCCGGCTCGCCGCGACGGCGTCCCGGTCGTCGGCGTGGACCACGATCGGGCGGTCCAGGTTGGCGTAGTCGAACAGGAGCGACGAGTAGTCGGTGACCAGCACGTCGGAGGCGAGCATCACGTCCTGCACCCGCGGCTCGTCCGTGGCGTCGACCAGCACGCCCCGCCGGTGCAGCTCCGCGAGGCCCAGCCCGCGCGCCGGACCCCGGGCGAGGGACGGGTGCAGGCGCACGACGAGGGTGTGGCCGGGGCCCAGGTCCGCGGCGAACCGGGCCGGGTCGAACCGCTCCACCAGCCCGTCCCTGCGGTAGTCGCGGCGGGCCGGCGCGTACAGCACCACCGTGTCGCCGTCCGGGATGCCGAGCCGGGCGCGGACCGCGCGCCCCTGCTCCGGACCGGCGCCGACCAGCACGTCGTTGCGCGGGCTGCCGCTGCGCAGGGAGGTGAAGTGGCAGGGGAAGGCCCGCTCCCACACCAGCTCGGAGTGGCGGTTGGCGACCAGGCTGTGGTCCCAGCGGTCCGCCCGGCGCAGCATCTGCGGCACGTCGAAGCCGAGCCGGGCGCCGGGCCGGTCCAGCAGATCGGCGCCCGCGTACAGCAGCGGGGTGCCCTGGTGGGTGTGGATGTGCACGCTCCCCGGGCGCTTGACCAGCGCGCCGGACCAGTTGACGTTGTTGACGAAGTAGGTGGCCCGCTCGGTCACCCGGCGGTAGTCGGCGGAGTCCGGGAGCACGTACTCCACGTCCGGCGGCAGCCCGGCCGCCTGCTCCCCGTCGGCCAGCACCCACACCCCCCGGATGTGCGGGGCGAGTTCGCGCGCCGCGTGGAAGACGGCCGCCGGGTCGCCGAGCACGCCCCGGTGCGAGAACGCCGAGTACACGGCGAGGTCCGGATCCAGCGGACGGCGCGGCGGCAGTACGGACCGGGTCCGGGCGGCCCGTGCCGCCGCGGCGGTGCCCGCCTGCCGGGCCCGCCGCCCCAGCTCCCGGCCCGCCCGACCGGCCTGCCGGCGCAGGACGTACCCGGTGTAACTCCCCTCCAGCACCCGCAGTTCGGCCGGGACCCGGGTGCCCGGGGGCCGGTGCGCCCGGAACATCTCGGCCGTACGGCGGAAGAACTCACCCCGGTCGGCCGGGGGCAGGCGGTCCGGCTTGGACAGGATGTCCAGACAGTGCTCGCCCATCTTGGCGTGCAGGAAGGGCCGCCAGTGCGCCAGCGCCGGGCGGGCGTCGACGAACCGGAAGACCCGCGCGTACTGCTCGTGGACGTCGAAGTGCTTGCGGCTGGTGGTGGACAGGATGCTGCCCCGGCGGCGCTGCCGGTAGTACAGGCAGATCCGGTCCAGGGTCGCGATGCGCTCCGCGCTGAGCAGCACCGGGAAGGTCCAGGGCGTGTCCTCGTAGTAGCCGGGCGGGAAGGCGAAGCCCTCCCGCTCGACGAAGTCGCGGCGGTAGACCTTGTTCCACACCACCATCAGCAGGTCGAGGATCCCGGGTCGCTCGGCGGCCGTGAAGACGTCCTCGGTGGCGAGCAGGTGCGCCAGCACGTTGCGGCGGGTGCCGCCCCACCAGTGGGCGCGGGCGTAGTCGAAGACCAGCACGTCCGGGTCGCCCGTCTCGTCGAGGCGGTCGGCCAGCGCGCGCAGCGCGCCCGGGGTGAGGGTGTCGTCGCTGTCGAGGAAGAACAGGTAGTCGCCGCGCGCGTGCGGCATGCCGGCGTTGCGGGCGCGGCCCAGGCCCACGTTCTCGGGCAGGTGCAGCACCCGGACGCGCTCGTCGCGGGCCGCGTACGCGTCGAGGACCGCTCCGCAGTCGTCGGGCGAGCGGTCGTCGACGGCGATCACCTCGAGGTCCAGGTACGACTGCCCGAGCACCGAGTCGAGGCACTCCTGCAGGTATCCCCGCACCTTGAAGACGGGGACGATGATGCTGAAGCGGGGCACGTCAGCTCCTCACCAGGGCGGCGGCCGCGGGGGCCGGGACACGTTCCGCGAGCGGGGTCACGGGCGGGAGCGCCTGCGGCGGCTCGCCGAGCAGCACCCGGCGCACCACCCGTTCGGCGGCCCGCCCGTCGTCGAACGGGCAGAACCGCTCCCGGAACCGGGCCCGCAGCGCGGCCGACTCCGCGCCCGCCCAGGAGCCGTCCCGGAACACCCGGGCCAGTTCGTCGGGGGTGCGGGCCACCGGTCCGGGCGGCTCGGCCATCAGGTCGAAGCAGACGCCCCGGGTCTCCCGGTAGACGTCCCAGTCGTCGGCGTACACCACGATCGGGCGGTCCAGGTTGGCGTAGTCGAACATGATCGACGAGTAGTCGGTGACCAGCGCGTCGGCGGCCAGGCACACGTCCTCCGAGGAGCGGTGCGCGGTCACGTCGATGATCCGGCTGGCCCGGCCGCCGCCCCCGCGGCCGCCCCGGTCGTAGAAGTAGTGGGCGCGCAGCAGGACGACCACGTCCTCGCCGGCCGCCTCGCAGAACGCCTCCAGGTCCAGGCCGGTCTCGAAGCCGGTGCGGTGGTCGCGGTGGGTGGGGGCGTACAGGACGGCGATCCTCCCCTCCGGCACGCCGAGCTCCGCGCGGACGCGGGCCACGTCCTCGGCGCCGGCGGTGTAGTACACGTCGTTGCGCGGATAGCCGTACTCGAGGTGCTCGTAGGAGCCGGGGAAGGCGCGCTCCCAGGTGCGGGTGGAGTGGGGGTTGGAGGAGAGGTTGTAGTCCCAGCGGTCCACCCGGCCCAGCAGCTTGGTGAAGCTGCCGGTCGCGGCGGCCACCACCGGGTACGTCGACTGGTCGACGCCCATGGTCTTCAGCGGGGTGCCGTGCTGGGTCTGCAGGTGGACGCTGCCGGGGCGCTTGACCACGCCCTCCGCGAAGTTGGCGTTGTTGATCAGGTACGTGGCGCGGGCCAGGACCTCCCAGGCGCGGTGGCTGCCGAGGACGGCGTACTCGACGCCCTCCGGCACGGTGTGCGCCCGGTCGGCCTCCACCAGGAACACCCCCCGGATGTGCGGGGCGAGTTCGCGGGCCCTGGCGTGGATCGCGGCCGGGTTGCAGGCGTAGCCGCGGCCCCAGTACGCGCAGTACACGGCGAGGTTCGGGTCCAGCGGGCGCCACCGGTGCACCCGGTACAGCAGCCGGGTGCGCAGGCCCCGGGGGCGCGGCACCGCCGTCACCGCCCGCGCCACCGCGCGGCGGGCGTCGCGCAGGGCGGCGAACGCCGTGTAGGAGCCGGCCGCCAGCAGCCGGTGCTGCACGCCGAGGCTGCCGCCCGGGAGCCGGTACCCGGCGGGCCGGTGTCGGCGGTGGAGCAGGCTCGCCCGGCGGAAGAACGCGCGGTGCCCCGCCGGGAGCCGCCGGGGACGGGCGGCCGTCTTCAGCACGGCGGCGAAGAGCTGCTCGAACAGCGGCCCCGACCGCTCGGCGGACAACCCCAGTTCGGCGGCGCGGGCGAGCACCAGCTCGGTCTGGTCCAGCAGTTCGGCGTGGTGCGGACCGGGGAGGTTCAGCCGGCTGCCCTGCCGGCGCAGCAGGTGCCGTACGACGACCGAGCGCAGCACTGCCACACGCTCGGCGCTCAGCATCGCCAGGCCGCCCCAGCCGATGTCCGTGAAGTGGCCGTCGGGGAAGGTCAGTTCCCGTTCGGTGACGAAGGCGCGGCGCCAGGCCGCGCTCCACGCCGGGAGCTGCACTCCGGTGAGGTGCGGGGCGCGGCCGGGGGCGAAGGCGCCGTCCGGTGCCTTCGCCAGCAGGGGGGCGGCCGGGTTGCCCGGTTCGCCCTCCCACCAGGGCGTGCGCTCGTGCTCGAAGCAGAGCACGTCCACCGGCCCGGTCCGGTCCAGGCGCGCGTCCAGGGCCGCCAGCGCGCCCGGTACGAGGAGGTCGTCGCCGTCGAGGAACAGCAGGTACGTCCCGGTCGCCCGCCGCATCCCGGTGTTGCGCGCCCCCGCCAGTCCGGCCGACGGCGGCGCGTGCACCGGGGCCACCCGGGAGTCCCGCTCGGCGTACCGGGCGGTGACGTCGGACGCGGGGGACCCGGGGGCGTCGCAGACGGGGATCAGCTCGAAGTCACCGAAGGACTGGGCGAGCACCGAGTCCAGCGCCTGGGCCAGCCGGCCTGCGACCCCGTGGGACGGGACGATGATGCTGAAGCGGGGCATGCTGCTCTTTCCGTTGGGGTTCTCGTGACGCCCGTCGCCTCAGCGGGCGGGGCGCCGTCCGGGCCGCCCCGCCGGCCGCCGGGCGGGCGGCC
>NZ_MSGP01000129.1 GCF_002078235.1 Streptomyces viridosporus | reverse complement strand
CCCTGGGCGAGGGTGTCGTGGATCTCGCGGGCCAGGCGGTCGCGTTCGGCCAGCACACCGGCGGTGTGCTGGGCGGCGGCCAGGTCGGCGCGGGTGGCTGTGAGCTCCTCGATCAGTCTGCGGCGGTGTTCGCTCTCCCGGTACAGGGCTTGGTACCCCCACACCACCGCGACCGCCACGGCGGCGCCGAGCGCAGGACCGATGGCCATGGCGGGGCTGAAGGAGTGCTGATGGGCGGCGAAGCCCGCGATGGCCGCAGCGGCGGTGGCGGTCACGGCCGCCAGTCCGGCGTGGCGGGGCAGCAGGTGCAGCTGGAGGAAATACAGCGGGAAGGCCACCCACACGGCGTCGGGGGACAGCGCGAGCAGCATCAGCCACACAACGCCTACGGCGGCCAGCCACAGCGCGGCGGCCCGCCGCGAGCGGCGTACGCCCGGCAGCATGGGCCCGACCGCGTACACCAGGCCGCACGTCGCCGCCACGGCGACGATCGATCCGGCGTGGGGCCGGTCGTCGGTCACGGCCCGGCCGGCGGCCAGGGCGAGCAGGCCGATGATCAGCAGGTGCAGGCACCAGGCCAGGGCCCGGGTGGTCGGGGTCAGGGCGGGGGCAGCGGTGTTCACAGTGCGTCCCAGGTTACGGAGGCCGGTGCCCCGGGGGCCTCCATCGAAAGTTAGAACCCGTGTGCCGTCTTTCGGCCCGCCAAGTGCAGTCCTGCGCCAGACGCGGACACAGGGGGGTGACCGCGAGGGTGGGGTCATACCGCTTCCACCGCCGGAAAGGACAGGCCGAGGCCGTGTTCGTCGCCTGGAGAGACCTGAAGTTCGCCAAGGGGCGCTTCGCCCTGATGGGGACCGTCATCGTGCTGATCACCCTGCTGGTCGGGCTGCTGTCCGGGCTGACGGCCGGACTGGGCCGACAGAACATCTCCGCGATCACGGGGCTGCCCGCCGACAAGATCGCCTTCCAGGCGCCCAGAGGCGGGCAGGACCTGTCGTACTCCAGCTCCACCGTCACCCAGCAGCAGTGGCAGCAGTGGTCCAAGGCCCCCGGCGTCGAGAGCGCCGAACCGCTGGGAATCACCACCACCAAGGCCACCGCCGGGGACAAGAGCACCGGGGTCTCCGCCTTCGGCGTCGAGCCCGGCTCCCGCCTCGCCCCGGACAGCAACAAGATCAGTAACAGCGCGGTGGTGCTGTCTGTCGCGGCCGCCGACGACCTCGGCGTGAAGGCCGGCGACTCCCTCACCCTGGCAGGGCAGCAGTTGAAGGTGGCCGCCGTCGAGGGCGACGCCTTCTTCAGCCACACCCCGGTCGTCTGGACCAGCCAGGACGTCTGGCGGAAGACCGCGCCGCCCACCGGCAGCGGGGAAGGCCCGACCGCCACCGTCATCGCCCTGAACAGCACTTCCGGGGCTGATACGGCGGCCATCGACCAGCAGGCCGGCACCAGGACGGTCTCCATCGAGGACTCGCTGTCCGCGATCGGCTCCTACACCTCCGAGAACGGCTCCCTGCAGCTGATGCGCGGCTTCCTGTTCGCCATCTCCGCCCTCGTCATCGGGGCCTTCTTCACCGTGTGGACCATCCAGCGCAGTGGCGACGTCGCCGTCCTCAAGGCCCTGGGCGCCTCCACCGCCCACCTCCTGAAGGACGCCCTCGGCCAGGCCGTCGTCCTGCTCACCGTCGGCACCCTGCTCGGCACCGGCATCGCCGCCGCCCTGGGAGCACTCGTGGCCGGCTCGGCCGTGCCGTTCCTCCTCACGCCCGCGACCGTCCTGATCCCGGCCGCGGTGATGATCGCGCTCGGCGCGCTCGGGGCCGCCCTGTCCATCCGTCGCCTCACCTCCGTCGACCCGCTGACCGCCCTGGGGAGCGCCCGATGAGCCTGAACCTGACCGAGATCACCCTCACCTATCCCGACGGCGACTCCCGTCTGACCGCCCTCGACCAGGTCACGCTCGATGTGCCCAAGGGCAGCCTGACAGCCGTGGTCGGCCCTTCCGGCTCCGGCAAGTCCAGCCTCCTCGCGGTCGCCGCCACCCTGATCACCCCCGACGCCGGCACCGTCACCATCGACGGCCGGGCCACCACCGGCCTGACCCGCGGTGAACTCACCGAACTGCGCCGCCACAAGATCGGCATCGTCTTCCAGCAGCCCAACCTGCTGCCCTCCCTCACCGCCGCCGAGCAGCTCCAGGTCATGGCCCGGATCGACGGGCGCAACCCGCGCACCGCCCGGGGCAGGGCGATGGAACTTCTCGATGCTGTCGGCCTGGCCGACCGGGCCGCGCGGCGGCCCCATCAGCTCTCCGGCGGCCAGCGTCAGCGCGTCAACATCGCCCGCGCACTGATGAACAACCCCACCGTCCTCCTGGTCGACGAGCCCACCAGCGCTCTCGACCACGAACGCGGCGCCGCCGTCATCGACCTGATCACCCGCCTCACCCACCGGCAGGCCACCGCGACCGTCCTGGTCACCCATGACCGCACCCACCTCACCGCCGTCGACCAGATCGCCGAAGTGCACGACGGACGCCTGCGCCTTCCGGCCACCACCCGCCAGGTGTGCTGACCGGGCAGATTGGTGACGCGGCCGACGGGGGCTTGGCCGCCGATTCCGGTGTGGGGTCGGCGGTGGTCGTACCAGTGAAGCCGGTCGGGAGACATCGCCTGCCGTTGGGCCTCCGAGGTGCAGGGCTGGATGTGGGCCCACTCCTCGAGCAGGGTGCGGTGGAAGCGTTCGACCTTGCCGTTCGTCTGTGGTCGCCACGGCCGGGTCCAGCGGGGCCGGTGCCCCATCCTGACCGCCGCGCTCAAGGGCAAGCTGGGGCACGGGTATTGCCGCGTCGGCCGATCGGCCTGGGGTGATCTTGGAGTTGGTCGTGCCGGGGAGGGTTTCGCTCGTGCCGTCCGCGTCGCCGTCGTACCAGGGCTGTCGGTACCCGGTGGAGATCATCGCGCACCGCGTGCGGCGGCACCTCCGCTTCCCGTTCGGCCGCCGCGAGGCCGAGGAGCTGATGCTCGAGCGCGGCGTGCTCGTCTCCCGCGCGACCGTCCGCCGCTGGTGCGCGAAGGTCGGACAGGGCTACGCCCACGGCCTGCGCCGCCCCCGGCTCCGGCCCGGAGACACCTGGCGCCCGGCACCTGGACGAGGTCTTCGTCGAGAGCAGCGGCGAGCCGCAGTGCCTGCGGCGGGCCGTCGACGCCGACGGAGACAGATCACCGGCGTCACCGCCGGTCTGCCGCGGCCCGAGCCCAGGCCGGCACCCTGACCCCACCGGGCCTCGACGCACCGTCGGACACCCCCGCACCCAATAACGCGACGACGACCGGCTGCTGATTGCGAGCCGGTTTCCGGGAAGGAACGGGCGCCGCCGCGCCGGTACGGCACGGCGGCGCCCGTGGAATCGGACAGGCGGCTGTCAGAGAGCCAGGAGTGAGACGATGGCCGGCCCGAACGCCGCACCGAGGAGGTACGACAGGTTGAACAGGCCGATTACCGGGGGGCGTTGGTCATCGGGGACGGCCGAGGTGGCGTGGACGGCGAACACTCCCTGACCCGATGCCGCCGCGATCGACGCCAGTGCCTGGGCTGCCGGCAGCACCAGGGGCGCGGCGCCGAGGACCGCCAGCACCCCGGGCGTTCCTGGCGCCGTTGCTGCACGGCGTGCCCCGCGAGGTGCTACGCCGGATGCGACTGCTGGTCCGGCCGGGCACGGTCCTGCGCCGGCACCGCGACCTGCTCGTCCGCCGGCCCGCCGCCCGGCCCCGGCCCAAGCGCGGCGGCCGACCGCACCGTGCGCTCGATCCGCGTGCCGGTCCTGCGCCTGGCCGGGGAGAATCCCGACCGGGGCCACCGGAGGGTGCATGGCGAACTACTCGTGCTCGGGGTGAAAGTGGCCGCGTCCACGGTAGGGGAAATCTTGAGGGAGGCCGGGATCGAACCGGCACCTCAACGAGCTTCCAGTACCCGGGCCGGCTTCCTGCGCTCCCAGGCCGGCGCCCTGCTGGCCTGAGACTTCTTCGAGACCGTCGCCTTGCCCGGGGCCCGGTTGTACCTGTCCGTGGTGATCGAGCATGCCAACCGTCGGATCCATGTCCTGGGCGCCACCGCGCATCCGACACCCTCCTCGTGTCGCAGGGTCCGCCGGAAGGCCGGCAAACCGACGCGGTGGCGGGGCTCAGAAGGGGAAGCCGTACCGTCCTTGCAGGCGGACGAAATGCGCGGGCGTAAGTATCCGTCGGCGCTCCAGCCCCATCGCGGTGCGCAGAAAGGACACGACCTGCTCCCGGCCACCCGGCCCGATGGGCTGGACGAGGTGGCCACCGAAGCGCAGTTGCCCGGCCAGCGGGGCGGGAACCTCCGGGAACGCGGCGGACACGATGACTGCGTCGTACGGAGCGCGGTCCGGTACGCCGCCGCTGCCGTCCCCGATGCGCAGCTCGACATTCCGAATGCCCTGCCCGGCGAGGTTGCGCCGTGCCTGCTGGGCGATGTCCGGCCACATCTCGATGGTCACGACGTCGGCGGACAACCGGGCAAGCAGCGCGGTCTGGAAGCCGAGGCCGGTACCGATCTCAAGTACGTGTTCGTCCCCGCTCAAGTCAAGGCCCTCGATCATCATGGCGGAGAGCGAGGGCTGCGTGGTCACCTGTGCGTGCTCGATCGGAAGGGGCACGTCATGGTAGGCACGCGCTTGCTGGCCGGTGGGGACGAATGCCGCACGGGGCGTCGCTCGTACGGCCTGGAGCAGACGCTCGTCGGTGATACCGGCCTCTCGAACGGCCCGCACGAGTTCCTCGGTCGGATGGGCGGCTTCGGTCATGTCCGCTGCTTTCCGTGCGATGGCCGGAATCAGTGTCCAGTTCTCGGGCCCGCAGGACGGTCAGGCAGGCGTGGGCGGCCATGGCCGACGTCATGGGGCGGTGCCGGCCCAGGTAGCGGCGGACCTGGTCGCCGTCCGGGCCGCACTCCTGCTTGGCGCTCTGGAAGCACTCCCCCACCGCCCAGCGGCTGCCCGCGACGCGGATCAGCTCGTCCAGCGCCGCTTCGGCGGAGCAGCACCCAGTGCCGACGGTCGGGCCGGTGCCAGGAGCTGACCTCGACGCGGGCCCAGTCGTAGACGCGTCGGCCGTGGGCGCCGTCCCCGCACGAGCGGCGCTTCCACGTCCTGCTCCTTGGACTGAGCGGCCCCCTGGTTCGAGACCATGAGGTCGCGTGCCACAGCCGTGCCGGATGCAGGGGGCGGCCACGGTCAACAACGGGAACGAGCGGTTGCACCCGTGCCCGCCAGCAGGGCCGATAAAGCCGCGGGGGCACCGCCGAGGCACCCCGGCCGCTTTCCTGAAGCGGGTGTCACAGGTTCGGATCCTGCCGGGAGCACTGCGCCGAGGGCCGGTCCAAAGGCATCGGCCCCCGCTTGAGGTTCTCCGTGGACAGAGGCTTTTCAGGTGGTCAGGGGGACCGGGTGGATCTCGTCGGCCCGGTGACCAGCGCGTTCGTGAATGCGCTGGATCGCTTCAGCCGAGGGGGCCTCGGAGAGGCAGTAGACAGTTCCGGACTCCGGGTCCGCCCAGGCCTTCTCGAAGTGGACGCCTTCCTCCTTCTCGATGTCCAGGTCGGCCTTGTGGGCTTCCCGCAGCTGGTCGGCTGTGAGGCCCTTCATTCCGTGGTGGACGTCCATGAACCGGGGCATGGTGTCGTGCCTCCTTCCGACTGCCGCGTCCCGGCGGATGCCGAGTCGCATGCCGGCTGCGTTACGTCCATCCTGTGCCCGTACGACCGCGATGGCGACCGTGCGGCACCCACCAGCCGGTTTCCGGCACATGCGACATCGAACGGGAGGCCGGGGCTGCCGGCGTGACGGAAGGCCGTGCGTGCCCTCCACGTAGCCGATCCGGCAGAGCCTTTCTGCTGACTGTAGGCACGGGCCTCATCCCCTCCTAGGGCAACGCGTAGATCGAGGACCGGGACGTGCCGGCGTAGGAGGGGACGGGCCGCCTGGAGGGCGAGGCCGGCGTCACCGAAGGCCACCAGGGCGCTGAGCTCACGCAGGGCGACGTGGGTGGGGCTGAAGGTGACCCAGGACGTGGGCCGGACACGGACGCTGGCGGCGAGGACCACCGGGGCCGGCGGATCTGCGCGACGGAGGCCGTCGGGAATAGCCTGGAGAAGAGCGGCACCGGGACGGAACGACCCCTCCCGATGCATTCCCTTCACCGAGGGGGACGTGGAAGAGGGAGGCGAAGAGCCATGCCCTGGAACCTGAACGGCACGTACCTGGAGAGCTGCAACTGCGACGTGGTGTGCCCTTGCACCACCTCGGGCCTCACCGCCCCGGCCGACCACGAGCGCTGCCAGGTGACCTTCGCGTTCCATGTGGACAGCGGGAACGTGGAGGGCACGGACGTCTCCGACCGCAACGTCGCCGTCTTCATCGATGCGCCCCGGGTGATGGCCGAGGGCGGCTGGCAGGTGGCGCTGTACCTCGACGCATCGGCCGACGACGGCCAGGCGGAGGCGCTGGGCAAGGTCTTCTCCGGTCAGGCCGGCGGGCCGATGGCGGCGCTCGCCCCGCTCATCGGTGAGGTCCTCGGCGTGGAGCGCGTTCCCATCGACTACCGCGACGACGGCCGCCGCCACTCCGCGCGGGTGGGCGGCGCCATCGACATCGAGATCAAGGACCAGGTCGCCCCGCAGTTCGGCGAGGACGGTCCGGTCATGGGACTGACCGGCATGTTCCACCCGGTGAACAGCACGCTGACCATTGCCCGGTCGGCCCGGGCGACGGGCGACGGCGTGTACGGCCGGTCCTGGGACTTCTCCGGAGGCAATGGGCATTCGGCGCCCTTCACGTGGTCCGCATGACCGGTGGGCCGGTCACCGGCCGCCGCAGGGCGAGCCCCGCCGGGCTGCTGCTGGTCGCGGCGGCCGCCGCCTGGGTCTGGATGGTGACGCGCTGGGGCGGCATGCAGGCGATGCCCGGCACCATGAGCCTGGGCCCGTCCGCTTTCCTGGCCGTGTGGACGCTGATGATGGCCGCGATGATGCTGCCCGCCACGGCGCCCGTCGCCGCGCTGTACGCACGCACCATGACCGTGCATCGGACGCCGCGCATGGTCGTTTTCACGGTCGCCTACTTGCTCGTCTGGGCCGCGGCCGGGCTGCCGGCGTACGCGTTGGCCGTCGGCCTGGGCCGGGCGGCGAGCCTCCCCGCCGCTACGGGGACCGCAGTGGCCGCGGCCGTGTTCGCGGTCGGCGGCGTCTACCAGCTCACGCCCTTCAAAGACCGCTGCCTGGCGAGATGCCGCTCGCCGATCGGGCTGATGCTGCGCTACGCCTCGTACCCGGGGCTCTCGCGCGATCTGCGTGCCGGAGCCCACCACGGGGCCTTCTGTCTGGGC
Organism: Streptomyces viridosporus; assembly: GCF_002078235.1. Classification (GTDB taxonomy): domain Bacteria; phylum Actinomycetota; class Actinomycetes; order Streptomycetales; family Streptomycetaceae; genus Streptomyces; species Streptomyces viridosporus. The sequence continues at coordinate 13,116 of NZ_MSGP01000129.1, read as the reverse complement.
TGCTGCTGGTCGCTCATGGTGCTGCTGGCGGCGTTCGGTCTGATGAACCTGTGGGCCATGGTGGTCCTGGCCGCCGTGATCACCGCCGAGAAGCTCGCTCCGGCCGGCCGCCTGGTGGCCCGTACCGTGGGTATCGCCTCGATCGCCCTGGCCGTCGCCGTCTTCTGGGTCCCGGCGCTGGCTCCGGGCCTCACCGGTGGTGGTATGACCGGGATGTGAGGCCGGACGGACCGTCCCTCGGCTCCATCCCGTAGGAGATGTGGTGGCTCTGCTTCGCAGGTGGAGGCGGGCCACCACGTCACACGTCGCCGTCTCGTCGGTCGGACATGCGCGCAGAACGGATTCGGCACCCATGAGGCCGGGAGACCCTGCGAGCACGCGAGAACCACCGAAGCGTGCTTTCCCGGCCGGGCGTCGTGCAGCCGGATCACCCGGAGGCCCGCGGACCGGGCGACGCGGGTGAAGGACCGGTAGGGGTTCCGCGACTCGACCGGGCGCCCGGTGCGGGCGGCGGCGAAGACGTGGTCCGAGTCCCGCCGGGTTTCTCCCTCTCGCCCGCGCCGGTCCCCAAGCCTTCCTGGCCCTTGCCCGCCGACGGGTCAACGTGCTCCGGGCCCTCCTGCGCGACCAGCGGAGCCACCTCCCTGCCCCACCACCCCGACACCCGGCCTGACGCTTGACGAACGAGATGAGGAGGAGCCGGGGTTCGACACGCTGCGGGACAGCCCCGAGCTCTCCCTTCGCTGCTCCTCCGGGAAGCTCGACTGCACGGTGTTGACCACCGGGGCCGGCATGACGCCCGGTCCGAGTCCGAGGTGAAGGCCGCCGGGCGAGCTGCAGCGCTTCTGCTTGCCCCGGTACGTGCGTCCGCCCCTTCTCTGCCGCGACACGGCCGGTCGACCGAGGTTCACTTCATTGCATGAGCGACGGCGGCAACGCACCCCACCGGCGAGGGCACACTCCTTGGTGGCGCGCAGATCAGCAGTGGCGGGCGGCCGGCCGTCGTTTCGAGGAGAGCGGGGCGGGCCGGCTGTGGGGGCGACTCTCGGCGGTCGACTTCTTCGGGCACTCCTTCCAACTGGCCTCGCTCGCGTTCCTGTGCTTCTTTCCCTTCCTGATCATCATCACCGCGGCGGCAGGCCGTGAGGCCGCCATGGTCGTCGTCAGTTGGCTGGGGCTGAACCAGCAGGCGGCACAGGCCGTGGCATCCCTGTTCGTCCCTGCAACAACGTCGTACACCCTCACCGTGACGAGCGCCGTCCTGCTGCTGCTCGGAGCCATAGCCGTGGCCGGCACCCTCCAGAGCTGGTACCGGATGCTGTTCAACGTCCATGGAGGCGGGTGGCGGAACACCGTGGCCCAGCTCGCCTGGCTCGCAGGGCTCCTCGCCTATTCCGCCGCGCAGGCCGGGCTCGGCAGGGCGTTCGACGGGTGGCTCCTGCCCAGCCTGCTCGGCTTCCTCTGGGCGGTCCTCTTCTGGTGGGGAAGCATGTACGTACTGCTCGCCGGTACGGTGACATGGCGCGCCCTGTTCCCCTCAGCCCTGGTCACCAGCGTCTGCTGGACCGGCCTCGGGGTGTTCTCCGCCCACTACTTCTCAGCGACGATCGTGGCGAACGAACAAAAGTTCGGCCCTATCGGCGTCGTCATGGTCCTCCTGTCATGGCTGGTGGCAGTCGGCGTGATCATCCACCTGGGGGCCGTCGCGGGCCGCATGCTGCGTTGAGCCCCCACCGCACGACCTGCTCTGCCCCTTCTCATACGGAGCGGCATCATGAGACGCCCATCCGGCCGTCCTGAGGCCGTAGAAGGGGCACTCAACGACGACCGACACCGGCAACCGACGCCGGTTAAGGCGCAGATCTTGCACCGGGTGCGGACCGGTGTGTAGCGGCGGGATCTTCCTGAGCGGTTCGGTCCCTGGAAGACCGTCTGTGAACGCCACCGGCTGTAGTCGGCCGACGGGGCGCGGGAACGTCCGTTGCAGCAGGTCCAGGCCGCTGCCGACGTTGCGCGGTCCAAGTCATCGCCTCACGTGCCGAGCGGGTTCGCGGTGCGGAGCGGCAGGTCCCTGTTCGGCTGTCCGTGTGAGGAGGTGGGCCATGGCGTGGTCGAGCTGCCGCCGCAGGGTCGCCGTCTCCGAGGCCAGGGTGCTGACCAGTACGCCTCCGCCGGGAAGCTCCATGAGGGCGGTGTCGTGCGCGCGGAGCGCAGCGGGGGGAGTGCCGTCGCTCGCCAGGTCGGGGTCCACGGCGATCAGCGTGCCGACGGTGCGCCGGCCGGCGGTGACGGCCGGGCCGTTCCATCCGAGGGCCGCCGGACCCACGCCGAGCTCTTGATCGTAGACCGGCCCGTGCTCCGTCTCGACGCGCACTCGCTGGCGGTAGGCGCCGGGTGCTTCGCCGTGCCGTCCGAACAGCACCTCCTCCCGCAGGACCAGCCGGGCGCCGGCTTCCAGCACGATGCGGATGTCGGTGATGTGTCGGCACCCCCGCCCGGCGATCACCAGTTCCGGGAGCCAGGCCAGGGCCGCGCCTGTGCCCACACGGATGCGGATGTCCAGGCGTGACTCCTCGCCGTACGTTCCCGGCAGCAGCAGCGTAGGGGCGACCTCGCCCAGCAGGAGGGCGCTGGAAGGACCCACGTGCACGTCCAGGGCCAGCCGGTCGCCGCCGAGTGGTCCGGCGGCGCCGGCCGCGACATGAACGCGGGCGGGGTCGCTTGTGCGGCCGACCCAGGCGGTGACCGGGGACGCGCCGAGCGGTGACGTGGTGCGCAGCATCAGCGGCCAGTCGGAGCGCAGCACCGAGATCCGGGTGCGTGGCCGCCCGACCGCGGGCTGGGTGCGCTCGGTGGCGAGCCGGGCCGATGCCCGGGTCATGACCTGCTTCTCACCTGTCGCCGCCCAGTCGGTCCCGGACCCAGGCCGTGACCTCGTCGGCCGCCGGGTTCTCGACGAGGGACAGGAAGCAGACGGGGCGGTCGCCACGCCTGTCCTCGGCGTCGCGGGCCATCACCGAAAGATCGGCGTTCACCTGACCGGCGAGATCCGTTTTGTTGATGACCAGCAGGTCCGAGGCGGTGACGCCGGGTCCGCCCTTGCGGGGGACCTTGTCGCCGTCGGCGACGTCGATGACGAAGACCTGGTGGTGGACCGGTCCATGGCTGAAGGTGGCGGTGAGGTTGTCGCCGCCGCTCTCGATGAGGATCAGGTCCGGCGGAGGCAGGCTTCGTTCCAGCTCCTCGACCGCTTCGAGGTTGGCGGAGATGTCGTCGCGGATGGCGGTGTGCGGGCAGCAGCCGGTCTCGACCGCCCGGACGCGCTCCGCGGGGAGCACTCCGTTGCGCAGCAGGAAGTCGGCGTCCTCGGACGTGTAGATGTCGTTGGTGACGACGGCGAGTTGTGGTTCGCCGGCGAGCGACCGGCACAGTGCCGCGACGAGCGCGGTTTTGCCCGACCCAACGGGGCCGCCGAGGCCGATCCGCAGCGGACGTCCCGGAGGCCGGGGGAGCCGGGCCGTGTCCCGGCCGGGTGGCGTGTGGCTGTGTGTGGGCTCGTCATCGGGGTCGTGTCGGTCAGGACGCAAAGAGACGCACCTCCCAGGTGGCGTGGAGTTCGGCGGAGATGTCGAGCAGGGGCGCGCCGTGCGAGGGCAGTGCGTCGGCGGGCGCCTGTGCGCTGTCGGCGGCCCGCGCTGCAAGGCGGTCCATGCGGGGTGTCAGCCGTGCGAGGGCGGCGTGCACGGCGAAGGGGTCGAGTCCGAGCAGTCGTACCGCCGCCGTAGCCGGACCGGTCGCGGCGTCGTGCAGGGCGGCGGCCGCGGCCGCGCGGGGGCCGAGGCCCAGGGCCCGGGCCGCTGCGCCGAGGGCGACGGGCTGGTGCGGGCCGCCGGGCAGCGCGGCGGCGAGGGCGTCCAGTCCGCGGTGCGGCTGGACGGCCCGGGCGGCGCGGAGCAGTTGCCGGCCGAGCCTGCGGGAGGTGGCGCGCAGGGCGGGCGAAGGCGTGCGGGCCTCGAACTCGGTTCGGACGCACCCCGAAGAGCGCAGGCTCCCACAGGACGAGGTCGGCGAGTTTGCCCGGCTCGACGGAACCCACCTCGCGCCCCAGCCCGTGGATGATCGCGGGCACGATCGTGTACTTGGCGACATAACGGCGGGCGCGGTGGTTGTCCGCCCGGCCGTCGCCCGGCAGGGAGCCGCGCAGTTTCTTCATGACGTGCGCGGTCTGCCAGGTCCGCCGCACCACCTCACCGAGTCGTCCCATGGCCTGGGCGTCGGAGGTCATCGCGGAGATCGCGCCCATGTCCTGGAGAATGTCCTCGGCCGCCATGGTCGACGCCCGCACCCGGCTTTCGGCGAAGGCGAGTTCGGCCGGGACACGCGGGTTCAGGTGATGGGCGATGAGACAGATGTCCAGCTGTTCGTCGGCGGTGTTCACCGTGAAGGGCCGGGTGGGGGTGGTGGAGGACGGCAGAACGTACGGTTCCCCCACGATCCGGATGATGTCCGGGGCGTGACCGCCACCGGCACCCTCCGTGTGGAAGGCGTGGAAGGTGCGGCCGGCGACCGTGCGCAACAGGTCCTCGACGAACCCGGCCTCGTTGAGGGAGTCGCTGTGGATCGCCACTTGGACCCCGCTGGCGTCGGCGACGCGTAGTGCGGTGTCAATGACGGCCGGGGTGGCGCCCCAGTCCTCGTGGACCTTGAAGCCGCCCACGCCGGAGCGGAGTTGCTCCCGGAGGGACTCCTCATTGACCGTGCTGCCCCGGCCCAGGAAGAGCACGTTGACCGGCCACGGTTCGAACCCCTCCAGCATGCGTTCCATCCACCAGCCGCCCGGCGTGGCCAGAGCAGCTTTGGAGCCGTCGGTGGGCCCGGTCCCGCCGCCGACGAGGGTCGTGGTGCCTGCCTCCAAGGCGACGATGGACATGTCGGGCGAGACGAAGTGCACATGGGTGTCGACGGTGCCGGCCGTGAGGATCAGCCCGCTGCCGTTGACCATTTCGGTGGAGGGGCCGATGACGAGGTCAGGATGGACGCCGTCCATGATGTCGGGGTTCCCGCTCTTGCCGAGCGCGACGATCCGTCCGTCACGGACCCCCACGTCGGCCTTGACGACGCCCCAGTGGTCCAGCACCACGACCCCACCGATGACCAGGTCAGGTGTGCCGTCGGCCCGAGTGACATGCGACTGCCCCTGCGACTCCCGGCCCGACTTGCCGCCACCGAAGACCGTCTCGTCGCCACCGACGCACCGGTCCTCCTCGACCTCGATGAGGAGGTCCGTGTCGGCGAGTCGGATCCGGTCGCCCTTGGTCGGCCCGAGTGACGCCACGTACTCCCGGCGGTCGATCTCAGCCATCGAGGGGACCTCCGCACGCGCCGCGCAGGCCGCGCACGATCCGCCGGCCACCCAGCGGGACGAGTTCCACCTCCACGGTGGCGCCCGGTTCGAAGCGTCGCATACCGCCGGCCAGGATGTTCAGCCGGTGCCCCCAGGCACGGTCCCGGTCGAACTGCAGTGCCGGGTTGGCCTCGGCGAAGTGGTAGTGCGATCCGACACTGACCGGGCGGTCGGCTGTGTTGACGACCGACAGGGTCACCACCGGACGGCCCGCGTTGATGGTCACCGGGTCGTCGTCGTAGATGATCTGTCCTGGGTCTCCCGGCGCGACACCCGACTCCGCACCAGGCTGTACCAGTCCCGTTGAGTCTCCCTTCCCGGAACCGGGAATGAGCTCCCTGCCGCTGCTGCCGCTCGCTCACTGGATCGGCCTCTGCACCGCGATCAGCTTCGTGCCGTCCGGGAAGGTCGCCTCGACCTGCACTTGGGCGAGCATGTCGGCGACGCCGTCCATCACCTCGTCACGGCGCAGGACGCCGCGTCCCGCGTCCTGAAGATCGGCCTTGGTGCGACCGTCGCGGGCCCCTTCGAGGAGGAAAGCGGAGATGAGGGCCGTGGCTTCCGGCAGGTTCAGCTTCAAGCCGCGCTCCCGGCGTTCCTGAGCGAGCTTGGCAGCCGTATAGATCATCAGGCGCTCTCGCTCCTGAAGACTGAGCAGCATCACTGGCCCCGCTCCATCCAGGACCGTTCTGGGGCAGACCGGCCGACACCCGCGTACCGGAAGTCAGCCTTGCACAGCGGTCGGCCGGTGGCGCGGTGATGTTGAGCTACCCGGGTTCACCACACCGTAGGTGCCCGCAGGGAGACCCGCCGGGGCGCTGTCGCACCTGGCCGGGTGGGGGTGCGACGATGAGCCACGAGGGAGCGATCGGTGCCGCGCACCGTCGTGGTGAGCCAGTGGGCACCACCAGTGTCGGCCTGGTCGGTGGCTTGGGCGTCGAGGCGGGTGCAACCACCTCGCACGGTGCGCGTGTTGGTCGAATTGGCGACAGAGCAAAGCGGATGGTCGGTAGGGGATGAATCAGGTCGACGCGATGGAACTCGCGGGGCGTGTCTCTTCCGAGATGCATGTGGGGAGGGTCGTGCTCTTCGGGACCATGTTCCCTCTGGGGCTCGTCACCGTTTGCAACATCGCGCAGATGGCGGATCGGATATTCCTCTTCCTGGCGGACGTGGTACCCGGCCCTGTGGAAAGGACTTCTCCGCGGTCGCTCCGGTTCACCGCCGGCGTTATAACGTTCATTTCTCTGATCGGTTTGGTGGTCGAGATTCGTATGGGTCTCACCTGACACGGGACACAGGGCGGCCCATGGGGAAAAAGGTGTTTCCCAGTCGCTCTTGTGCGACATCCCGGCCTCGCTGATGGCGAAGCGGACGGTCATCTCGGCTCGGTGGTCGGGACGGCAACGCGCTGTCCACGGGCGGTCCCTCTTCACCCTGACCAACCAGGAGATCGTCCCACCCGGTCAGTCGACGTGACAGCACCCGAAGGACGGCCCCCCGGTGGCGAACCGTCACCCATCGCGAAAATCCCGCAAGAACCGGTTTCCCGGCGCCCACACGGTCACGGTGCCTCCCGCTGTATCGATGAGGTTCCCTGGCCGCGGCGAACGGCGAAGCGGATCGGTACCCGTTCGGCCAGGGCGTCGATGTGCGTGACGATGCCGACCACCTGGTCCCTGCGCGTCGCGAGCTCTTCCAGCGTGGCGGCGACCGTCTCGAGTGTCGCCTCGTCCAGTGCGCCGAACCCCTCATCGAGGAAGATCGACTCCAGTTGAGCGGCACCGGCCGCGGCCATGGCCGGCAGCTGCGCCGAAAGCGCCAGGGCGAGGGCGAGGCTGGCCTGGAACGACTCACCGCCGGACAGTGTCCTGACCGGTCGGCGACTGTCCGCGTCGGCATGGTCGACGACGAGGAAGCCCCCGTCGTCGTGAGTCAACTCGAACTGCCCGCCGGACAGTTCGGCGAGTGTCCCGGAGGCTTCCGCGACGAGGGTGTCGAGGGTTGTCGCGACGAGCCAGCGGGGAAACCCGTCCGCGCGCAGGAGGTGGCCGAGTGTCCTCGCCACCTGGTGCGTCCGCTCTTTGTGCTGCCGCTGCATGTCGAGCTTCGCGGCCTGCTTCCGCCGTTCGATGAGACGCCGCGCCTCCTGCCGGGCCCCCTCCAGCGCCGCCGCGACCGCCGGCTCGGCCGTCTCGGTGAGTGGCCGTCCTGCGTGGAGGGGCACCTCGTGGGTGGCGAGCACACCGGCGAGCCGGCCCTCGGCGGTGGTGAGCTCTCCACGGACCCTCGCCAGCCTCTCGTACGCGCCGGACAGAGCCGTTTCCCGGGTGGTGGCGGCGGCCGCCGCCCAGGAGACGAGGGCGGTCCACGCCGCGGTCAGGTCGTCACGGTCCGGCACCGGAGCCCCGAGCGTGACGAGCGGGTCGCGCACATGCTCGAGCGCTGACCAGGCCGCCTGCACCTCCTGGCGAACGCTCGTCGTGGCCTGTTCGACGCTGGCCCTGGCAGCTCGCGCACGCCGCAGTCTCGCGTCCGCCTCGTCGGCAGCTCCTTCCAGCTGCTCTCGGAGTGCGAGTGCGGCGGTTGTCTGCTCCCGGGTGAGGGCGTCGGCGAGGACGGAACGCAGGGCGGCGATCCGGCCGGTGAGCGCGTTCAGTTCGCCGGTGGCCTGCTGTTCGGCTCCGAACGCCTTCGTCCACGCCTCGCGCAGCCGCTCCACCTCCCGGTCGGCCCGGACTCGTGCCTGCTCGGCCCTGTCCAGGTCGGGCGCGGCCAGCGGGCCGGGTACCGTCGTGACCCGCTGCCCGCACACCGGGCACGCTGCGCCATCCTGCAGGTGCGGTCGCAGCGCCGCGGCCAGATGGGACCGTGCCGTGACCTCCTGTGTCCGGCGCGCCTGCAGGGCGAGCCTCTCGGCCTCCTCCTCGGCGGCGGTCACGTCGGAGAGTGCCATGGCGCAGTGCCGCTGTAGCGCCTGCGTGGCGGGCAGTCTCCTTTCCAGCGTGTCGAGCTCCATGTGGTCGCGGCGGGCCTGCTCGAGCGGGGCCCGGGGCGGTGCCGCCGCAAGCCGCTCACGGGCAGCCGTGTCGGCTGCCTCGGCCGCGGCGAGTTCCTCGTCGGCCGCCTCCTCGGCGGCCTTGATGTCGCATTCCCTCTCGCCGAGTTCTTCGAGCCCGGCCGACACGGCGACCGCCCTCAACCGGTCCCGCTCCGCGGTCAGCGTCTCGCACGCCTGCCGTGCCTCGGTGACCGCCGCGCCGTGCGCGGCGAGTTCGGGGAGCGCCGCACGGACCCGCTCGGCGACCTCCTCCAGCGTGGCCACCCGGTCCTGTGCCGCTTGTTCCGCGTACTCGGTCGCATCGGTGAACTCCTCGAGCTGCTGGGCGAGGAGCTCGGCGCGCTGCCTCGCGCGCTCGGCCTCCGAGTTCGCCGCCTGCGCGATCCGGGGATAGATCTCCAGACCCATCAGTTTGACGAGGATTTCCTGCCGTCTGGCCGGTTGCGCGTGGAGGAACTCGGCGAAGTCCCCCTGCGGCAGCACCACACAGGTGATGAAGTGCTCGAACGGCAACCCGAGCAGTTTTTCCACCGCGGGCGTGACCTCGGAATCGGAGGCGAGCACTTCGGTGATGTCGTCCGGCGTGCCGAGAGCGTCCGGGTCGGCGAGTCGTTCCAGCCGGGCGTTCTTCACACCGACGCCGCCGGCGGCAGCGCGGCGCAGTTCTCGGGCGGCGACGTAGCGGTGTTCGGCGAGGTCGAAGACGAGCCGGACAGTGCCCCGGTCGGTGGTGGGTGCGAGTGCGTTCGCGACCGTGCGCCGGTTGTTCCAGCGCGGCACCGATCCGTACAGCGCGAACGTGATCGCGTCGATGACGGTGGACTTGCCCGATCCGGTCGGGCCGACGAGCGCGAAGTAGTCCACTTCGCGGAAGTCCACCGCGGCCGGCTCCCGGAACGAGGCGAAGCCGTCCATCTCCAGTAGTACCGGCCTCATGGGGACTCCTTCCCGCCGTCAGGCGTGCGTGGCGGTGGCCTGGTCGTGGAGCCTGGTGAACAGTGCTTCGACCCGTTCGTCGGCGATCCCCCGGGCGGTGCAGTACGCGTGGAACAGCTCGGCGGGGCTGCGGTCCGCGCCGTCGGCCGGGGGAGACGGCCTGGTGGTGTGCACCGGTGCGGCGAACCCCGGATCGATGCGCACCTCCAGCGCGTTGGGCAGCAGCCGCTGCACGTCCTGCCGTAGCCCTGCGCGCGCCGGTTCGCACAGCGACACCCTCAGGTAGTCGTCGCCGAACTCCTCGGCGCGCTGGGCCAGCTCGTCAACGGTGCCGCGTACGGTGCGCAGCCGCCGTCCGGACCCGATGGGCACCTCGGCGGTGACGCGGGTGGGCGTGCCGACCTCGGCCTCGACGACAAGGACCACAGTGGAGTCGTTCTCCTCACCGAAGTCGAGGGTGATCGGGCTGCCGCAGTAGTGCACCGGACACGGTGCGGGCAGCGACTGGCGGCGGTGCAGGTGCCCGAGCGCGACGTAGTGGGCGTCCGGTGGGAAGGCACTGGTCGGCACCCAGTACTCGAGGACCGACTGGGCGGACCGCTCACCCCCGCCGAGCTTTCCCCCGGCCGCCGTCAGGTGTGCCATCACCAGGTTGACCGTGTCGTCGCGGAAGCCGGCCGTGAGCGCGGCAAGCAGGTCCCGCACCAGCCGGCCGTAGCCGGCTGCGGCCTCCCGAGGCGTCTCGGTGACCAGCTGGGCGGCCCGTACCGCGTGGCGTCGGGCCAGGAACGGCAGCAGGGCGACGGCGACCGGCTCCCCCGTCGAGCGCGCGGTGAATTCCACCACCCCGCCGTCGGCCGCAGGGCGGGCAGTGCCGGCCAAGGTGATCCCCGCGCTCGCCATGAGCGGCCGGTAGGCGTCGAAAGTGGCGGCGTGGTCATGGTTGCCGGCGATCGCGATGACCTCGGCGCCCGTGCGTCGCAACGCGAGCAGCGTCTGCACCAGCAACTGCTGGGCATGCGCCGACGGGGCGGACGACTCGTACAGGTCGCCGGCGACGAGGACAGCGTCAACGCGGTGATCCCGTGCCACCTGGGCGATCTCACGCAGGACCGCCCGCTGTTCGTCGAGCCGGTTGTGGCCCTTGAGCACCTTGCCGATGTGCCAGTCCGAGGTGTGCAAGAACTTCATGGAAGCGCCTCGCTTTTCCAAGGCGGTTGCCGACGGTGACATGCCGTCGGCCTCCTTGCCCGCAGGTGCGGGGTCGTGGATCCTCGCCGCCCTCGCTGACCGGGGGAGGCGCCGGGGAGCCCGGCACCGCAGGCGGGACAGGTGGCGGCAGCACTTCCGCGCAGCGCCTCCGTAGGGCCGCCGTTCCGCCGGATGCGTGGCAGGGGTGACGGACCAGAGGTGTACGGCAGGGGTATCCGGACCAAGAGCAATAGCCTCCTTTCATGACCGAGGAGACGATCATCGCGCTGCGGAACTATGACTGGCTCGTCCGCGATCGAGGGCTTGATGACGTAGCGCTGCACTGGGACTCCGGCACCCTCCTGTACGGCGAGGGCGGTGCCACCATCGACGCCCTGATCGAACGGGGCTTCACTCCCGCCACATAGCCGCCCACCGCCACTGGCCTCCGTGCCCCGCTGGGCGCGGCGGTATTTCGGCTGCTGCGCGGTGCCTTTCCGGGCGAGCCGCCGCGTGCACCAGCGTGCCCGGATCACCGCCGCGCTGGACCTCTCCGGCAGCCGGTCGATCGTCCGGAACCGGTGGCGCAGCGGGCAGGTCACGAAGTCGGCCACGCGCGACGGCGACAGTGACGGCGGCGCGGGCGGGGCCGGTGTGCCGGAGGCCTCGAACGGCTGCGCGCCCCCGGCCCCACGCCGGTTCGCTCCGTACGCGATCCGCCCACACGGCTGCCCATCCGTCGACGCCTTCATCGGCACGTCTCCTCGTCGGCGCGACCTACCCGTCGACCCCCGGCTCGGGTGGCATCAACTCGTCATACACGGCTTGGTGTTGCCCATCATCACTTGGGCACATCACTCGCCCGTCGGAGAGGCACTTCCAGTGGTGCCGCAACACCTCTTGCGCGGCCGCCTCCGGGCTGTCGAACACCTCGAAGCCGTCGCCGTCCTCGTCGTAGACGTAGTCACAGACGTCACAGACGATGGAGTGCATCTGACGGGTGGGGAAACGCGGCGGCCGCTCCCCTCTCGTCACCGGCCGGCCTGGATGACGGCTGCTGCTTTCCGGCCCCCAGCAGGCCGCAGAGCTCTCGTCCACGCGCTCGGTCCGCGGGGGCGCGGCCGCCTGCCGGTCGGTGGGCGGCATCCGGTGCAGACCGCTCACGGAGCGGAAGCCATCGTCGTCGTACCGCGGGCAGGCGGAGAGGGCGAGCAGGTACTCGTGCAGGGTGCGGCTGTAGCCGGCGCCCGTCAGCGCGTGGTGCTGTCCGCCGACTCGCTCCGGCAGTGGCGGGTCGCCGGCCTGGACGACGAGGGACCGCAGCTCGTGGCACCAGCGCGGCACCGAGGGCGGCATCGCCGCCCAGTCGTGGTCCCACAGGGAGTGCAGACGCCAGATGTGCTGGCCGCCGTAGTAGGCGTACAGGTGGGTCTCCGGGGAGCCATCGGCGAAGTACTCCGCCACGCCGTCGCGCATCTCGTCGAGGAGCTTGACGTCGGGATGGGTGCGGTCGAGGAGGCAGGGAGAGCCGTCGACCGTGCACCGGGGCAGGTGGGGCCACACGTTGTCGGCCAGCCACGGGACGTTGAGCACGGCGCTCACGTCCATCCCGTTGTTGACGGCGTAGTAGTCACAGCCGGAGTCGTCGGTGAGGCCGATGGAGATCAGACCTCGGACGGTGGGGTCGGCGGGAAGGAACTCACAATGGAGGTAGACGCGACGAATGGTCGAAGCGGTGTCGCTCACGTGCTGCTCCTCGGCGGCCGAAAGCGTCTCTGGCAACGCGGTTTGTGCGCGTGCGGTGTCCTGGCCGGTCGGTCACGAATGACCGTCGCACGCTGCCCTCCCGGCGCAGGACGCATACCGCGCATCCCCCTCCCTGGTTCAACGGATTCCCGTTGAGGGGCACAGAGCCCGGACAGGCGGACGGCGGAAGGGGGTGGCACCGGCTCAGAACTCGATGGAGGCGGCGGGGACGGTGTCCGGTCCCGCCCCGATGCCCAGCTTCTCCTTGATCTTCTTCTCGATCTCGTCGGCGAGGTCGGGGTTGTCCTTGAAGAAGTTGCGGGCGTTCTCCTTGCCCTGGCCGAGCCGGTCGCCCTCGTAGGCGTACCAGGCGCCGGACTTGTAGAGGAAACCGTGCTCCATGCCCAGGTCGATCAGGCCGCCCTCGCGGCTGATGCCCTCCCCGTACAGGATGTCGAACTCGGCCATCTTGAACGGGGGTGCGCACTTGTTCTTGGCCACCTTGACACGGGTGCGGTTGCCGACCGCCTCGGTCCCGTTCTTCAACGTCTCGATCCGGCGGACGTCCAGCCGCACGGAGGCATAGAACTTCAGCGCCCGGCCCCCGGTGGTGGTTTCCGGGGAGCCGAACATCACGCCGATCTTCTCCCGGAGCTGGTTGATGAAGATCATCGTGGTCCCGGAGTGGCCGAGCGCACTGGCGATCTTCCGCAGGGCCTGGCTCATCAGCCGGGCCTGGAGGCCGACGTGGGAATCGCCCATCTCGCCCTCGATCTCC
>NZ_MSGP01000128.1 GCF_002078235.1 Streptomyces viridosporus | reverse complement strand
CCAGCCGGTCCAGTTCGGTGCCGTCGCCACCCTGCGCGACCGCACCGAACTGGACCGGCTGGGCCGGGAACTGGACTCCACCCGCGGCCTGATCGACGCGCTGCGCGCCCAGGACCACGAGCACGCCAACCGCATGCACACGCTGCTGGGACTGCTCGAACTGGAGATGTACGACGACGCCGTGGAGTTCGTCGGCGAGGTCGTCGGCGAGCACCGGGCCACGGCGGAGCAGGTCACCGAGAAGATCCGGGACCCCCTGCTGGCCGCCCTGCTGGTGGGCAAGGCGACGGTCGCGGCCGAGCGCTCGGTCGCCCTGCGGGTCTCGGACCGGACGCGGCTGCCGGACCGGCTGGTCGACTCCCGGGGGCTCGCCACCGTCGTCGGCAACCTGGTGGACAACGCCCTCGACGCCGTCGCGGGCACACCGCACGCGCGCGTGGAGATCGAACTGCGCGCGGAGGGACGCACGGTGGTGCTCGTGGTGCGGGACACCGGGCCCGGAGTTCCGCGGGAGCACCGCGAGTCGGTCTTCACCGAGGGCTGGTCGACCAAGGAACCGCCGGCCCACCGCGAGCGCGGCATCGGGCTTCCCCTGGTGCGCAGGTTCGCCGAGCGGCAGGGCGGCAGCGCGGCCGTCGGGGAGGCGCCCGGCGGAGGCGCGGAGTTCACCGTCGTCCTGCCCGAGGCCCTGACCGAGCCGGCCGCCGCACCCGCTCTCACCGGGGGCCCCGCCCCGCGGACCACCACGGAGGAAACGTGTTGATCGAAGTTCTGGTCGTGGACGACGACGTCCGGGTCGCGCGGGTCAACGCCGCCTACGTCGAGAAGGTGCCCGGTTTCCGGGTCGCCGGGACGGCGCACAGCGCGGCCGAGGCGCTCGCCGCTCTGGAGGCGCCGCCCCGGCCGGACCTCGTTCTCATGGACCACTACCTGCCCGACGGGACGGGGCTCGAGGTCGTCCGGGAGATGCGCCGACGCGGCCACCCGAGCGATGTGATCATGGTGACGGCCGCGCGCGACGTGTCCACCGTGCAGGCGGCGATGCGCCACGGCGCCCTGCAGTACCTGGTCAAGCCGTTCGCCTTCGCCGGTCTGCGCGCCAAGCTGGAGGCGTACGCGGAGCTGCGCCGCACCCTCGACGGGGGCGGCGAGGCGGAGCAGGCGGAAGTGGACCGCATCTTCGGCACCCTGTCGGCGCCGGCCGAACCCCGGCTGCCCAAGGGGCACTCGCCCACCACCGCCGAGCTGGTGCGGCAGGCCCTGTTGCACGCCGACGGCCCGCTGTCGGCCCAGGAGATCGCCGAACGCACCGGGGTGAGCCGCCAGACCGCCCAGCGCTATCTGAAGCTCCTGGAGCGCACGGGACGGGCCACGCTAACCCTCAAGTACGGCGACGCGGGCCGCCCGGAGCACCGTTACACGTGGGCGACCCGCGCCTGAGGGCACGGCCCGTGGGGGTCGGGGGCAGGACCGTGCCCTCCCTCCCTGCCGACACCGGCGCCGCCCGTCCCCGCCGGTGTCCTACACCGCTCCCGCGCCGGTCAGTGAGCGGACCTCGGTCTCCGCGTGCCTGGCCTCGTCGGGGACCTCGGCCGAGGTGGCCGTGCCGATCCAGCCCGCGAGGAAGCCCAGCGGGACGGAGACCAGGCCCGGGTTCTGCAGCGGGAAGAGCTGGAAGTCGACGCCGGGGAAGAGGGCCTCGGGGCCGCCGGACACCACGGGGGACAGCAGCACCAGCACCACGGCCGGGACCAGGCCCCCGTAGACGGCCCACACGGCACCCCGTGTGGTGAAGCCGCGCCAGAACAGGGAGTAGAGCAGCACGGGCAGGTTGGCGGACGCGGCGACGGCGAAGGCGAGGCCCACGAGGAAGGCGACGTTGAGGTCGCGGGCCAGCAGGCCGAGGGCGATCGCGACCACGCCGATGCCGACGGCGGCGAGGCGGGCCACGGCCACCTCGCTGCGCGGTTCCCCGCGCCGCCGCCGCAGGGAGGCGTACAGGTCGTGGGCGACCGACGCCGAGGAGGCGAGCGTGACCCCGGCGACCACGGCGAGGATGGTGGCGAAGGCGACCGCGACGACGATCGCGAAGAGCACCGTTCCGCCCGTGGATCCGGCCCCGCCGCCCAGGTCGAGCGCCAGGAGGGGCACCGCCGTGTTCCCGGACGTGTTCGAGGCGCGCACGGCGTCCGGGCCGACGAGGGCGGCGGCGCCGAATCCGAGCACGATCGTCATCAGGTAGAACCCGCCGATGAGCCCGATCGCCCAGACGACCGAGCGCCGTGCCGCCCGCGCGGTGGGGACGGTGTAGAAGCGGGACAGGATGTGCGGCAGCCCGGCCGTGCCGAGGACCAGCGCGAGCCCCAGGCTGATGAAGTCCAGCCGCGCGGTCCAGTCCCCGCCGTAGGCGAGCCCGGGTGCCAGGAACGCCTCCCCGTGACCGCTGCGCTCGGCCGCCGTGAGCAGCAGCCGGTTGAAGTCGCCGTGGAACCGCAGCAGGACCAGGACGGTCAGCGCGACGGTGCCGCCGAGCAGCAGGACCGCCTTGACGATCTGGATCCACGTGGTGGCCCGCATGCCTCCCAGCGACACGTAGATCACCATGAGCGCGCCGACCCCGATGACGGTCCAGGCCCGCGCCGCCTCGCCGGTGCCCCCGAGCAGCAGCGCGACGAGGCTGCCCGCGCCCACCATCTGCGCCACCAGGTACAGGACGGAGACCGTGACCGACGAGGTTCCGGTCGCGACGCGCACCGGACGCTCCCGCATGCGCGCCGCGACCACGTCGGCGAGCGTGAACCGCCCGCAGTTGCGCACCAGCTCGGCGACCAGGAACAGGACGACCAGCCAGGCCACCAGGAAGCCCACCGAGTAGAGCATCCCGTCGTAGCCGACGAGCGCGATGAGTCCGGAGATGCCGAGGAAGGAGGCGGCCGACATGTAGTCGCCCGCGAGGGCGAAACCATTCTCCATCGGCGAGAAGAGCCGGCCGCCGGCGTAGAACTCCTCCGCGGAGCCGTGCCGGTGGCGGCTCACCCACGTCGTGATGCCCAGCGTGACCGCGACGAACGCGCTGAACAGCAGCAGGGCCAGCGTCTGGTGGTCGCCCGTCATGCCGCGCCCCCTCTCTCCCGCGCCAGCTCCTGGGTGTCCCAGCGCAGTTCCAGCGCCGCCCGGTCCCTGCGCAGCCGCGCGTGCCGCGCGTAGGCCCAGGTGAGCAGGAAGGTGGTCAGGAACTGCGCGAGCCCCGCCAGCATGCCCGCGTTCACCGCGCCCGCCACGGGCCGCGCCATCCACTCCGGCGCGGTCGTGGCCGTCACGACGTACGCCACGTACCAGGCGAAGAAGAGCACGGCCGCCGGGACCACGAACCTCCGGTACCGGCTGCGCACCTCCCGGAAGGCCTCGCTGCGCTGGACCTCGAGGTAGACGTCGGCCGGGGCCCGGTCCTCGCCCCGCGGCGTAGGCACCGCCGCCGGCGCCCCCGCGTCGGCCGACTCGCCCCAGCCCGAGGCCAGGGCGTCGTACCAGGGATCGTCGTACCTCATGTCCCCGGCTCCCCCGCCGGGAACCGGGGGGTGGTCGTCGACGTGCCCGACAAAACTCACATGGCCGCCCCCGCCCGCGCGGGTACGGCCGTTGCTCGACTGCATGCCCAAGGATGGACAGAACGGGAAGATCCCCGACTCTTCTTCCCGTTCCTCTTCACTCCATCAGGTGACCCGGCCTCGCGGGCGCCCCCTCGGGCGATCCGGCCCCCGTGGGCGTCCGGGCGGCCGCTAGGCGTCGATGCGGGACCGGTCCAGGGTCGCCGCGGAGCTGGAGATGAACTCCTTGCGGGGGGCGACGTCGTTGCCCATGAGCAGGTCGAAGACCTGCTCGGCGGCCTCCAGATCGGTGAGGTTGATCCGGCGCAGGGTGCGGTGGCGCGGGTCCATGGTCGTCTCGGCCAGCTGGTCGGCGTCCATCTCGCCGAGGCCCTTGTACCGCTGGATCGAGTCCTTGTACCGGATGCCCTTGCTCTGGAACTCCATGAGCTTGTCGCGCAGCTCCCGGTCCGAGTACGTGTAGACGTACTTCTCCTGCCCCCTCTTGGGCTGGACCAGCTCGATGCGGTGCAGCGGCGGCACCGCGGCGAACACCCGGCCCGCCTCGACCATGGGCCGCATGTAGCGGTGGAACAGCGTCAGGAGCAGGGTGCGGATGTGGGAGCCGTCCACATCGGCGTCGGTCATCATGATGATCTTGCCGTAGCGGGCCGCGTCGATGTCGAAGGTCCGCCCCGACCCCGCTCCTATGACCTGGATGATCGCACCGCACTCGGCGTTCTTCAGCATGTCCGTCACGGACGACTTCTGAACGTTGAGGATCTTCCCGCGGATCGGCAGCAGCGCCTGGAACTCCGAGTTCCGGGCGAGCTTCGCCGTACCGAGCGCGGAGTCGCCCTCGACGATGAACAGCTCGCTGCGGTCGACGTCGTCGCTGCGGCAGTCGGCCAGCTTGGCGGGCAGCGTGGAGGACTCCAGAGCCGTCTTGCGGCGCTGGGCGTCCTTGTGCTGGCGGGCCGCGATGCGGGTCCGGGCCGCGGCGACGGCCTTCTCCAGGACGACCCTCGCCTGCTGGGCGGCGTCCCGCTTGGTGGAGGTCAGGAAGGCCTTGAGTTCGCGGGAGACGACGGTGTTCACGATGCGGCGGGCCGCCGAGGTGCCGAGGACCTCCTTGGTCTGGCCCTCGAACTGCGGCTCGGCCAGGCGGACCGTGACCACCGCCGTGAGGCCCTCCAGGGCGTCGTCCTTGACGATGTCGTCCTCGGCCACGCGCAGCATCTTCTTCGCGCGCAGCACCTCGTTCATCGTCTTGGCGACGGCCTGCTCGAAGCCGGCGACATGGGTGCCGCCCTTGGGGGTGGCGATGATGTTGACGAACGACCTGACCGTCGCGTCGTAGCCGGTCCCCCAGCGCAGCGCGACGTCGACACCGAGCTCGCGGGTGACCTCGGTGGGCGTCATCTGACCGTGCTCGTCGAGGACGGGGACGGTCTCCTTGAAGGTGCCCTGCCCGGTGAACCGGAGGGTGTCGCAGACGGGCCTGTCGGCGGCCAGGAACTCGCAGAACTCACTGATGCCACCGTCGAAGCGGAACGACTCCTCGCCCTTGCTGCCCCCCTCGCCGAGCCCGTACTCGTCGCGGACGACGATGGTCAGGCCGGGCACCAGGAACGCGGTCTGGCGGGCGCGCTGGTGCAGCGTCTCCAGGGAGAGCTTGGCGTCCTTGAGGAAGATCTGGCGGTCGGCCCAGTAGCGCACACGCGTGCCGCTGCGGCTCTTCGGGATCTTCTTGGCCTTGCGCAGTCCGTTCCCGGCCTCGAACTTCGCGTCCGGGCCCACGGCGGCGAAGGCTCCGGGGACACCGCGCCGGAAGCTGATCGCGTGGGTGTGCCCGCCGCGGTCCACCTCGACGTCGAGCCGCGCGGACAGGGCGTTGACGACGGAGGCGCCGACGCCGTGCAGACCGCCGGAGGCGGCGTACGAGCCGCCGCCGAACTTGCCGCCCGCGTGCAGCTTGGTCATGACGACCTCGACGCCGGAGAGGCCGGTCTTGGGTTCGACGTCGACCGGGATGCCGCGGCCGTTGTCCCGGACCTCCACCGAGCCGTCGTCGTGGAGGACCACCTCGATGCGGTCGCAGTAGCCTCCGAGGGCCTCGTCCACGGAGTTGTCGATGATCTCCCAGAGGCAGTGCATCAGACCCCGGCTGTCGGTCGATCCGATGTACATGCCGGGGCGCTTCCGCACGGCCTCGAGCCCCTCGAGGACGAGCAGGTGCCGCGCGGTGTAGTTGGAACCGTCCCGGTCTGCTCCTGCCAGCAGAGCTGTGGACGGCACGGACGTATCGGCGGTCACGCGGTTCGCTCCTCGCTGAATTTCAGGTGGGGCCCTCATGGGTAAGGGCGCGACTTCGGTTAACGGTGAGAGGGTACCGAGGCCTGGTAGAGCCGTTGTAACGCCACCCTCGCCCGAGTCCACCCTAGTCGAGAGTCGCATGCCTGTTCGATCGCTCGATGGAGTGAAGCACACATCACGTTCCCTTCGAGGCATGAACCATTTAGGCTCCGGGCACGTCCTCATGAACAACCGGCAACCCTGCCGGGAGGGCGGACCACCTATAAGAACGCGAATCCGTACGACACATCAGACACGCACTACGGCACATTCGCCGCCAACCGGCAGCAGCCAGCCGTCTCGGAAGATTTTTTCGAAGAGAAGCCGCGAGCGGGAACGTTTGGGGCTGGTTGGATGTTGACCCTGGTACGACAGCTCGTCGAGCTAGAGAAGAGGCGACGTGACTACTGTTCTGACCCCCGCGAGCCCGCTGACGGCCGCCGATCGCTGCGACCGCTGCGGCGCCCAGGCATACCTGCGCGTCGTCCTGCTGAGCGGCGGAGAACTGCTCTTCTGCGCCCACCACGGCCGCAAGTTCGAGCCGGAACTCAAGAAGATCGCCGCTGAGATACAGGACGAGACGGAGCGGCTGACCGCTCCCCGGGCGACCGCTCCCGACGAAGAGCGCTGACGCCTCGCGTCCGACGACGAGCCGACCGGCACAGGCCGGTGGACGGGCGGCTCCCCCCTTTCCCGGGAGGCAGCCGCCCGTCTCGCGCCCCGGAGCCCTTCGGGACCGCTCGGACCCGTCGGACGCCCCCGCGGCCCTCCTGCCGGCCTGCGCGCCGCCTACCCGAGGGCCCGCACGACGGCGGACACCCGCGTGTACACCCCCGGGCTGCCCGCCCAGCCGCAGCCCGCGCCCCAGGACACCAGGCCTATCAGCCGCCCCTGGGCCACCAGCGGCCCACCGCTGTCCCCCTGGCAGGCGTCCCGGCCCCCTGCCGTCTCTCCCGCGCACAGCATCGTCTCGGCGCGGTACGTCCCGGCGGGACCCCCCGGATAGGCTTCCTCACACAGCGTGTCGGGCTGCACACGCACGCGCGCCGCGTGCAGACTGCCCGCATAGGCGCCGGAGCCCGTGGTGTCCCCCCACCCGTAGACGGTGGCTCGCGTACCCGCCCGGTACGCGGGGTCGCCCGCCCCCGCCATCGCGATGACCGCGCTCGAGGGAAGCGGCTCGGCCAGGGTGAGCACGGCGAAGTCGCCGGAGTTGGTGGCACCGTCGTAGGCCGGATTCACCCAGGTCTTGCGCACCGCTATCTCCCGGCCCCGGTCCGAGAGCAGGTCCGCGCGCCCCGTGATGACCCTGAGGTCGGGTATCCGGTCCGGCGGCGCTCCCAGCACCTCCTCGTCCATGCAGTGGGCCGCCGTGAGCACGGTGGTCCGGCCGACCGCCACACCGCCGCAGAACTGACCGGCTCGCGTACCCCCGAACCGGTCACGGCTGGACAGCGCCACGGTCCAGGGACTTTCCACCGCATCGGCCGGGAAGCCGCCGACGACGATGCTGTCGGCGACCGCCGGAGCGGCGGCGGCCATCGGTATGACGGTCGTGACGGCCGCGAGAACCAGAGGCCGGGCCAGGGCCCGGACGAGACGACGACGCATGCACGCTCCTCACACTGGGGTGGTCGTGGAACACCCAGAGTGATCCACCCCGTCGTGGGGCGCACCCGCGCAAAGCGAAGGCCCGGCCCCCGTTCCCGGGGGCCGGGCCTTCGCGGACGTGTCGTACGCCTGCGCCGCGCGGCGACCGGACTAGTCGAGGTAGTCGCGCAGCACCTGGGAACGCGACGGGTGGCGCAGCTTCGACATGGTCTTGGACTCGATCTGGCGGATGCGCTCGCGCGTGACGCCGTACACCTTGCCGATCTCGTCGAGGGTCTTCGGCTGACCGTCGGTGAGACCGAAACGCATGGAGACGACGCCCGCCTCGCGCTCGGACAGGGTGTCGAGGACGGAGTGCAGCTGCTCCTGCAGAAGCGTGAAGCTGACCGCGTCGGCCGGGACGACCGCCTCGGAGTCCTCGATGAGGTCACCGAACTCGCTGTCGCCGTCCTCGCCCAGCGGGGTGTGCAGCGAGATGGGCTCACGGCCGTACTTCTGGACCTCGATGACCTTCTCCGGGGTCATGTCGAGCTCCTTGGCCAGCTCCTCCGGGGTGGGCTCGCGGCCCAGGTCCTGGAGCATCTGGCGCTGCACGCGCGCGAGCTTGTTGATGACCTCGACCATGTGCACCGGGATGCGGATGGTGCGGGCCTGGTCGGCCATCGCGCGGGTGATCGCCTGGCGGATCCACCAGGTGGCGTACGTGGAGAACTTGTAGCCCTTGGTGTAGTCGAACTTCTCCACCGCGCGGATCAGACCGAGGTTGCCCTCCTGGATGAGGTCCAGGAAGAGCATGCCGCGGCCGGTGTAGCGCTTGGCCAGGGAGACCACCAGACGGAGGTTGGCCTCCAGCAGGTGGTTCTTGGCGCGGCGCCCGTCCTCGGCGATGATCTCCAGCTCGCGCTTGAGCTTCGGCGCCAGCTTGTCGGAGTTGGCCAGCTTGTCCTCGGCGAACAGGCCCGCCTCGATGCGCTTGGCGAGCTCGACCTCCTGCTCGGCGTTGAGCAGGGGCACCTTGCCGATCTGCTTGAGGTAGTCCTTGACCGGGTCGGCGGTGGCGCCGGCGGCGGCGACCTGCTGGGCGGGGGCGTCGTCCTCGTCCTCGTCGGAGAGCACGAAACCGGCGCTCTCGGCGCCCTCGGGCTCCTCCGCGACCTTGGTGTCCTCGAGGACCTCGTCGTCGACCAGCTCGACGTCGTCCTTCTTGGCGGTGGTCTTCTTGACGGCCGTCTTCTTGGCCGTGGTCTTCTTCGCCGCCGCCTTCTTGGCGGTGGTCTTCTTGGCGGCCGCCTTCTTCGCGGGCGCCTCCCCCTCGGCGGCGGGGTCGGCGGCGGAGGCCGCGGGCGTGGCGGTGGCTGTGGCCTTCCGGGTGGTCGCCGCCTTGGCCGCGACCGTCTTGGTGGCGGTGCGCTTGGCGGGGCTCTTCGCTGCGACGCTCTTGCGGGTGCGCTTGGGTTCTGCGGCACTGACCATCAGCGTCACACCCTCTTCCTCGAGGATCTGGTTGAGGCTGCGCAGTACGTTCTTCCACTGAGTGGCCGGAATCTGGTCGGCTTCGAAGGCCCGACGCACGTCATCGCCGGCGATCTGCCCCTCAGCCTTTCCCCGCTCAATGAGCGCCATGACAGAGACGGACTCGGCGATCTCCGGCGGGAGCGTACGGGATGTGCTGGCCGACACGAACAACCTCTCGGAACGTTGGAAAACGGCTTCCGGCCCCGTCCACGACGGACAGGAGCCGACCGCCGGCTTGGGGATGGGCCGACGGTGCGGGCGGGGGCCGGGAGATGCACAGCGCCTTCGACGGCGTCCGTATTCCTCCGCGGCTGTCACCTCTTAGGTCATCGCGTTCTTCCCAGGAGCGTTACGCCCAATCCGCGTGGCCCGAGTCACACCCCGTAAGTATTCAGAAACCGTCAGACAGGTGCAAAAACTTTCATTCGGGACGAGGGGGGTGCCTCTTCGGGCCTCCTACCCCCTTTTCGCCGCCGGACCCCGCGGGATCGTCGACGATCCCGCGGGGTCCGGCGGGGGACGGCTCATCGGTGGGGCGCTGCCACAGGAGGGGATGGCAGGCCGGACCGCACCGTCCGCGGAACGCGTTCAGTGCTCGCGCGGAGCGGGCACCACGCGTTCGACCTCGGGGTGGACCGTGAGGAGCTGGCGCATGGCCGCCTCGGCCGCCGCGCCGTCGCCGTCGGCGAGGGCGTCGACGATCCTGCCGTGGTGCGCCAACGACGCCTCGTTCGGCCGCTCACAGCCCGTGACCGGGCCGCCCGACACCTGGAGCGCCGCGGACACGATCCCGGAGAGGTGCTCCAGCATGCGGTTGCCGGCGACCTGGATGAGCAGCGAGTGGAACTCGGCGTCGGCACGGGCGAACGTGAGCGCGTCACCCTGCCCCATCGCGTGGCCCATGATCTCCACCATGTCGGACAGACGCTGCTGGACGTCCTCGCGTCCGTGGCCGGCCGCCAGACGGGCGGCGAGCGGCTCGATCGTCCAGCGCAGCTCGCTGAGCTCACGGCGCTGGTCGTCGCGCTGCGGCCCGAAGGCCCGCCACTCGATGATGTCCGGATCGAGCAGGTTCCAGTCACTGACCGGGCGCACCCGCGTGCCCACGTTCGGGCGCGCGCTGACCAGGCCCTTGGCCTCCAGGACGCGGAGCGATTCGCGCACGACGGTGCGGGAGACCTCGAAGCGCTGGCCGATCTCCTCGGGCACCAGCGGACGGTCGGCGCCCAGATCGCCGGAAACGATCATCTGACCCAACTGTTGGACGAGTTGGCCGTGCAGCCCGCGTCCACGGCTGCCCGCGGCACGACGGCTCACGCGGCCCAGCTCCGGATCCGTCCCCTCCCAGGCAGGGGCCCCGACGCGGTCGGCGGACGCCTCGGCGTAGGGGTAGCGGTCGAGTCCGCCCGAGCTCGCGAGGCCGGAGTCTGCGGAGCGGGCGGCGGTCATCATGGTGTGCGCAAGGGTACTCACGCATCCTTTGTCGGCGTCGACCCCAACTCCCTTGAGGGCTTTGGTGAAAAGCACACGAAAGGGTGATCGCTCACCTCGTCGCAATTGACGCCTTATCGGAAAGAAACGGACTTTTCTCGGGGAGTTGTGGCCACGGACGCATCGATCCGTGCACGGGCGGCCGTCGTCGAAGCCTGCTCCGCAGGGTCGTGAGCAGATAGGCGCAGAGCAGCACCGTTAGCGACAACACCAGCGCACCGCCCACGAGTTGGGCGACCACCCGCAGCACCGTCTCCAGATGGCGTTCTCCCCCGAAAGGCCACCGGAGCGACAGGGCTTCTCGCACCCGCGCCG
>NZ_MSGP01000127.1 GCF_002078235.1 Streptomyces viridosporus | reverse complement strand
TCCTCGCCGCCACCGCGGCCGGGGCGGCACCCTGGTGCCCTTCGAGGCGCCGGACCCCACCCCCCGCTGCGCGGACCACCGGGGAGGCGGGGCGTCAGGCGTCCGGCGCCGAGAAGACGAACGAGAACTCCGTCGGCTCCGGCCACAGGAAGTACCGGGGCAGCGGGCCCGGGCCGCAGGACTGGGAGCCGATGCCGTGCAGACGGTGGTCCAGGTGGACCCAGACCGTGTCGCCGGGGATCAGATCGGTGCGGTGCCGGGC
This sequence comes from Streptomyces viridosporus, assembly GCF_002078235.1. Taxonomy (GTDB): domain Bacteria; phylum Actinomycetota; class Actinomycetes; order Streptomycetales; family Streptomycetaceae; genus Streptomyces; species Streptomyces viridosporus. The sequence continues at coordinate 6,596 of NZ_MSGP01000127.1, read as the reverse complement.
GGCGTCCAGGTGCTCGGTGGTCCAGGGCCTGGCCGTGAACCAGAACTCCGGGTCGCCGTCGGCTCGCAGGCCGCCGATCTCCGCCCAGCGCACGTTCGCGTGGGCGCCGTTCTCCTGCGGGCGCACGTAGGGCGTCTGGAGCTCCCGGACGCTCGCGTCCCACAGCAGGTCCTTGGACGCGGTCCGAGTGTCCGGATACGACTCGTTGCCGCCGCCGAACCAGAAGACGGTGTCCTCGGCGGTGGCTCCCACGAGTCCGAAGCGGATGCCGAGCCGGGGCAGCGGCACCCGCCAGTCGCCCTCCGGCACGACCGAGACGGTCAGCCGGACGTGCGTGCCGTCGGACGTCCAGCGGTACGCCGTCCGCAGGCCCACCTCCCGGCCGGCGGGCGCCACCCGGGTCCGCACGGTCAGGGCGTCGCCGTCCGTCTCGACGGCCTCCAGCCGGTGCCGCACGCGGTGCAGGCCCAGCTCGCGCCAGAGCGGCCCGTACCGGGTGTCCGGCTGCCAGGGGGCGCCGTCGTCGTTGTCGGTGGTCGCCCGCCACACGTCCAGGCGCAGATCGCGCACCGGCACACCGATGAGGGTGCGGGGCGCGCCGGTGCGGGTGTCGAAGACCGCCGGGCCCAGGGTGACGCGGTCCCCGTCGACGGTGGGCCGGACGCCGGCCGCGGCGGGCAGCGGGGCGCGGCGGGCCACCGTTCGCTGTGCCCAGGCCACCTCGTGGTTCCTTCCGGCCCAGGGCAGGTCCTCGGCGAGCCGCGCCTCCACCGTCCACTGCACCTCCTCGCCCTTGCCGTCCGGGGGCTCGGGCAGCTCGACCTCCGCCGACTCCCCGGGGGCGAGCGGCGGCACGGTGAGCCGGTGCGTCCCCGTCGGCCAGCCGTCCACCTGGTAGGAGAACGAGAACTCCAGATGGGACAGGTCCGCGAAGTCGTACCGGTTGGTCACCCGTACGGTGCCGTCCGTGTCGCCCGCCTCGATGCGGACCGGCTCGACCACCTTCTTGAACTCGGTCAGTCCCGGTGAGGGGGTGCGGTCGGGGAAGACCAGTCCGTCGCAGACGAAGTTGCCGTCGTGCAGCTCCTCGCCGAAGTCGCCGCCGTAGGCGTACCCCAGCTCCGGGTGCCGGATGCCGTGGTCGATCCACTCCCAGACGAAGCCGCCCTGGAGCCGGTCGTACCGCTCGAACAGCTCCTGGTACTCGGCGAGTCCGCCGGGGCCGTTGCCCATGGCGTGCGCGTACTCGCAGAGGATCAGCGGCAGCCGCCTCCTGCGGAGGGTGCCGCCGTCCAGGCCCCGGGCGACCCGCTCCACCTCGGCGTGCGGCAGGTACATCCGCGCGTACACGTCCGTGTCGCGGCAGCCGAGGTCGCCCTCGTAGTGCACCAGGCGGGAGGGGTCCCGGTCGTGGATCCAGTCGGCCATCGCGGTCAGTCCGCGCCCGGTGCCGGCCTCGTTGCCGAGGGACCACAGCACGACCGACGGGTGGTTCTTGTCCCGCTCCACCATGCGGGCGGCGCGGTCGAGCAGGGCGGGGGTCCAGCGGTCGTCGTCGACGGGGTTGTCGCGCCACTCCTGCTCGACGAAGCCGTGGGTCTCCAGGTCGCACTCGTCGATCACCCACAGCCCGTACGTGTCGCACAGGTCGAGGAAGGCCGGGTGCGGGGGGTAGTGGGAGGTGCGGACGGCGTTGACGTTGTGCCGCTTCATCAGCAGCACGTCCTCGCGCATGGTGTCCGGGTCCAGCGCGCGGCCCCGCTCCGGGTGCCACTCGTGCCGGTTGACGCCCTTGAAGAGCAGCGCCGTGCCGTTGACCTTGATCAGGCCGTCCTCCAGGACGACCGTGCGGAAACCGACGCGCAGCGGGACCCGTTCGCCCGCCGTGGCCAGCACCCCGTCGTACAGCCGGGGCGTCTCCGCCGTCCACGGCTCGACCGGGAGCGTCACCGGCTCGCCGGTGGCCACCTCGACGCCCAGCTCCGGCACGGTCACCCGGCCCTCGACGTCGGAGTCGACGCGCAGGGTGCCCTCGCCGGTGACGTGGTCGTAGGAGGCGTGCACGAAGAAGTCCCCGGCGGCGCCCTCCGGACGGTGCAGCAGCGTCACGTCGCGGAAGATGCCGGGCAGCCACCACTGGTCCTGGTCCTCCAGGTACGACCCCGCCGACCACTGGTGGACCCGGACCGCGAGGACGTTCCCCGAGGGTTCCAGCAAGTGCCCGACGGCGAACTCGTGCGGCAGCCGCGACCCCTTGAACTCCCCGAGCTCCGTGCCGTTCAGCCACACCCGGGCGCACGACTCGACCCCGTCGAAGCGGAGCACGGCCCCGCCGCCGGCGGGCCAGTCGCCGGGCAGGTCGAAGGCGCGCAGGTGGTCGCCGGTCGGGTTCTCGTCGGGGACGTGCGGCGGGTCGACGGGGAAGGGGTACAGGTGGTTGGTGTAGATCGGCGCGCCGTGGCCCTGGAGGACCCAGTGGCCGGGCACGGTCACCTCCGCCCAGTCCCCGGCGTCGTACCCGGGTTCGGCGAACGACTCGTCCTCGGCGTCCGCGGTCGGTGACACCCGCAGGCGCCACCTGCCGTTCAGGGACAGGGACGCCGCGTCCGAGGACGCGTACCAGGCCCGCGGGGGCAGGGTCCCGCGGCCGGGGGAGACGTCCTCGACGTAGCCGGTCGCCGGGGTGCGCAATGACATGGCTCTCCTAGTTCAGCCCTTGATGCCGGTCTGCGCGACGCCCTGGACCAGCCAGCGCTGGAGGAACAGGAACACGCACACCAGGGGGAGGATGGAAATGGCCGTGGCCATGAAGACGAGGTGGAAGTTGACGGTCTGGTTGGTCATGTAGGAGGAGAGGGCCACCTGGACGGTCCAGGCGCTCGGGTCCTGGCCGATGACCAGCGGCCACAGGAAGGAGTTCCAGCCGCCGATGAAGGTGATCGTGGCGATGGCGGCGAAGAAGTTCAGCGAGTTGGGGACGACGACCCGCCAGTACGCGCCCCCGTACCCGAGTCCGTCCACCCGCGCCGCCTCCTCCAATTCCCTGGGGAACCCCAGGAAGTACTGCCGGAAGAGGAAGCAGGTGAAACCGCTGAAGAGGCCCGGGACGATCAGGCCCCGGTAGCTGTCCACCCAGCCGAGCGACGAGACCAGCACGAAGCTGGGCACGAAGGTCACCGCGGTCGGGACCATCAGGGTCACCAGCACCGCGTGGAACACCTTGTTCGCGTGCCGGTACGGGATGCGGGCCAGCCCGTACCCGGCGAGCGAGCAGACCAGCAGCGTTCCGACGGTGTGCAGGACGCCGACGACCGCCGAGTTCCACAGCGACCGGGCGAAGTCGACCGTCGGATCCTCGAACGGCTCGGTGACGTTGGCCCATTGGACGTCGGTGGGGAAGAACGCCCACTCCTCGCCCGTGATCTGAGCGTCGGTGGACAGGGCGTTGCGGACGATCAGGTAGAAGGGGACGAGGAAGAGCAGCGCGGCGACACCGGTCGCGGCGTACAGGCCCGCCGAGCCGATCACGCTCCCGCCCCGGACGCGGCGCGGCCCGCGGTCCTTCGGGGGCGCCTGCGGCTTCCCCGCCCCGGGCGCGGTGGCGGTCACTTGGCTCCCTCCGCCCTGCCGAAGCCCATGATCCGGCCCTGGAGCAGGGTCACGAGACAGATCAGCAGCGTCAGGACCAGCGCGCCCGCACTGCCCGCGCCGTAGTCCTGACTGTCGCCGAGCGCCTTGTGGTACAGCTCGACCAGCGGCGGGCGCCCCCAGGTGGTCTTCGACAGCAGGTTGAAGAACTCGTCGAAGGCCTGGTACGCCGCCACGAGCAGCAGCAGGACCACCGCCGTCGAGGTCGCGCGCAACTGCGGCAGCGTGATGTACCGGAACGTCTGCCAGCCGGGCCTCGCCCCGTCGACGGCCGCCGCCTCGTACAGCTCCGGCGGGATGTTCTGCAGGGCGGCCAGGAAGAGGATCATGTAGAAACCGGCCTGGAGCCACAGCCGTACGGTGACGATCACCAGCCAGTACCAGGGCGGATCGGGGCTGGCCAGCCAGGCGATGCCGTCGACGCCGAACCAGCCGAGCACGGTGTTCGCCAGCCCGAAGCGGACGCCGTTGAAGACGGACATCTTCCAGATCAGCGAGGCGGCGACGTAACTCACCGCCGTCGGCAGGAAGAAGACCGACCGGAAGAACGCCCGCAGGAACCGCAGCCGGTTCACCGCCAGCGCGAGCGCCAGCGACAGCGCCCAGGTGGTGGGCACGATGATCGCGGCGAAGACGGTGAAGGTGACCAGCGAGCCCGTGAACTCGTCGTCCGTGAGCATCGTCCGGTAGTTCTCCAGGCCGACGAACTCGCTGGGCGTCACCGTGAAGCGGGCCTCGAAGAACGACAGCCACGCGCTCCACAGGATCGGGACGTAGACGAAGACCAGCAGGCCGGTGAGGAAGGGGCCGGTGAAGAGCCAGAAGGCCAGGGTGCGGCGGGCCCCCGGTCCCCGGCGCGACCGGGGAGGGGAGGCCTTGCCGGAGGCGGGCCGGGCGGCACCGCGCGCGGTGGTGGTCGGCATCTCGTGACTGCCCGTCCGCCGGCCTAGCCGAAGAGCTTGTCGAGTTCGCGGTTCACCTTCGCGTCGGCCTTGTCCAGCTCGGCCTCCGGGTCACCGCCCTTGCGGACGCAGTTGGCGAGGACGTCCTCCAATGCCGTGATCATGGCCTGGGTCCAGCCGATGTTGTCGAAGTGCCCGAACTCGTGGAAGAGCCGCACCCCCTCGGCGGGCAGACCCGACGTGAGCCGGTCGGCGGACTCGGCGATCGAGGTACGCGGCGGGATGTGGAAGCCGTAGGAGAGCGCCCAGTCCTCCTGGTAGTCCTTCCGGTCGATCCACAGCCACTTCACGTACTCCCTGGCCGCCTCGACGTTCCTGCCCTTGGCGTTGACGAACATCGACCAACCGCCGTTGTAGACCGCCTGCTTGCCCCCGCCGGTGACCTTCGGGAAGGGGAAGATCCCGAGGTCGTCCCCGAGGGCTTCCTGCATCTGCGGCATCGCCCACATCCCGCACCACTGGATGGCGGTCAGCCCCTGGTTGAGCGCGGAGGGGTCCCAGAAGTCGGTGGGCGCGTCGAGCAGCAGATCGCCGCTGGTGAACAGCTTGCGCAGGGTGCGGAAGCCGCCGACGACGCCGTCCGTGTGGTAGGCGATCTCGTTCCTGTCGTCCAGGGTGTCGGCGCCGGACGCCCAGATCAGGGGGTTGACGATCGAGTGCAGGGTGTTGCCGAGGTAGATGCCCTTGACCTTGTCGTTCGTCAACTCGGCTGCCGTAGCCAGGAGTTCGTCGAGCGTCCGCGGCACACCGACGCCCGCCTCGTCGAACAGCGACTTGCGGTAGAAGAAGAACTGCGGGTCGTCGATCATCCGGATGCCGTAGATCTTCCCGTCGACCGTGTGCGACCGGATGTCGGCCGGGTTGAAGTCGTCCTTCACCGGCTCGATCAGGTCGGTCAGGTCGGCGACCTGGCCGCTCTCGACCAACTGGATCTGCGGGTGGAACTCGAAGACGTCCGGGGCCTTGTCGGTGAGCAGCGAGGCGAACAGCTTGCTCTCGAAGTTGGAGCCCGTGATCCACTGCGTGGTCACGTGCGCCTCCTCGTAGGCCTTCGCGTACCGCTTGACCGCCTGCTCGGTGCCGGCTTCGCCGTAGGCGTGGAAGTACTGGACCAGGGTCCCGCCCGAACCCGCACCCGATCCCGAGCCGCCTCCACGGCCGTTGTTGCCGCCGCACGCGGCGAGGCCGCCGGCGGCGGCGAGGCCCAGCGCGGCGCGGAGTACTGCTCGACGGTCCCAGGGGCTGTTGCTCATGGCCGGCATGTCGACGTCCTTGTCTCGAGTGCGGCTTGCGGCGGGTGGCGCTCAAGGACTTGCGGTGCGCGGGACGTTAACCTTCGGCCAACACTTCGGCAAGGGGTCGGACGAAGTCCGGTCGACGCGCCGGGGCTCGTTCGTGATGACGAACAAGCCGCCCCGGCAAGGGAGTCAGCGGCGCCTGCTGGGAGCGCGGTTCCGGGCGCCCTTTCCCGCCGACTGCAACGCGCCCTCCAGCGCGAACGTCGCCGCGCCCAGGCACACGGGGTCGGTCGGGATGGGGGAGAGGACGATCCGGGTGGCGGCCAGCGGGCGGCGGAGCGCGTGCCGGGTGACGGCCTCGCGCACCGCGTCGAGCAGGGGCTCGCCGAGTGCGGCCGCGACCCAGCTGCTGAGCACGACCACCTCCGGGTTGAACAGGTTGATCAGATCGGCGATCCCGGCGCCGAGGTAGCGCGCGGTGTCCCGCAGGACCCGCACCGCCACCGGGTCGCCGTCGCGCACCCCGCGGGCGAGGGCGTCGACGGTGGCCGTCTGGTCCCCGGGGTGCAGCAGCGGGCTGTGCGGGCTCGCCTCCCGCAGGTTCCGCATGATGCCGGGCGCGCCGGTGTACGTCTCCACGCAACCCTGGTTGCCGCAGTGGCACGGGCGTCCGTCCAGGACGAGCGTGGTGTGGCCCCACTCGCCGGCGCTGTTGCTCACGCCCCGGTGCACCCCGCCCCCCAGGACC
>NZ_MSGP01000126.1 GCF_002078235.1 Streptomyces viridosporus | reverse complement strand
CCTCGGCCCAGCGGTACGGGGTCGCCGGGTCGCGGGTGGTGCCGACGACGACGATCGGGGCCGCGCCCTTCGCCTCGATGCGCTGCGGTTCGCCCGTGGCCCGCACCGGCCAGTACGCGCAGTTCAGCGCCATCCACGCGAAGCCCTCGCCGAAGACCGGGGACGCCTTCTCGAAGTCGGGGAGCGCCGCCCGCACCTCGTCCGGGGAGTCGAAGGCGGCGGGGAGGTCCAGGCAGTTCACGGCCGCGTTGGCGAACATCAGGTTGGCGTAGCCGCCGTCGGCGTCGCGTTCGTAGTAGCTGTCGGCGAGGGCGAGGAGTCCGGCGCCGTCGTTCTGCTTCGCCGCCGTCAGTGCCTCGCGCAGCCGCTGCCAGGCGCCCTCGTCGTACATCGCCGCGATCACGCCGATGGTCGCCAGCGACTCGGTGAGCCTGCGGCCGTCGGCGTCACCGGTGGGGATCGGCCGGGCGTCGAGGTCGGCGAAGAACGCCTTGAGGTTCTTCCCGGCCTGCTCGGGGCCGGTGCCCCGGCCGCCGAGCGGGCAGTCGTCGCGCCGGCCGCAGTCCTTCGCGAAGGCGGTGAACGCCGTTTCGAAGCCCGCCGTCTGCTCCAGGTTCAGCTGCCGCGCGGACAGCGAGGGGTCCATCGCGCCGTCCAGCACCAGCCGACCCGTCCGGGACGGGAAGAGCCCGGCGTACGTGGCCCCGAGGAAGGTGCCGTACGAGGCGCCGACGTAGTTCAGCTTCTTGTCGCCCAGCACGGCCCGCACGATGTCCATGTCACGGGCCGCCTCGACGGTCGACACGTGGCGCAGCAGCTTCGGCGCGTCCGCCCCGCAGCCCTCGGCGAACTTCCGGTACGCCGCGACCAGGGCGTCCGTCTCCCGCGCGTCGTCCGGCGTCACGTCGGTCCGCGTGTACGCGTCCATCCCGGGCCCGTCCAGGCACTCGACGGGTTCGCTGCGGGCCACGCCCCTGGGATCGACGGCCACCATGTCGTAGCGGGCGCGGACCTCGGCGGGGTAGCCGATCCCGGCGTACGCCTGGAGGTAGCCGACCGCCGAGCCGCCGGGGCCGCCGGGGTTCACCAGCAGCGAGCCCAGCCGCTTCCCCGGCCCGGTGGCCTTCTTGCGGGCCAGGGCGAGGCGGACGTCGCCGGCGGACGGGGCGTCGTAGTCGAGCGGGGCCTTCACCGTGGCGCACTGGAAGCCGGGGACTCCGCAGTCGCGCCAGGACGGCTTCTGCTCGTAGTACGACATGAGCGCCGCCGGCGTGGAGCGGGGCAGCGCGGTCGGTGCCGCTCCCTTCTCCTCCGCCGCCGAGCTGGCGGTGCTCGGCGTGCTTCCGGCGGAGCAGCCGGACACCAGCAGTGCGGCGGCGGCGAGCAGGCAGGCTGCGGTGCGGATCCTACGGGTGGTGCGCCTTGTGTGCATGATGCGAGCGTAACTCTGGGCGACGGGATGAGTGCTCTACGCGCACGCCGTGCCGCGTACGAGTTCGCGCACGAGGTACGGCGACGGGTCGCCGGGCGGTCGGCCGGGCCCCGTCAGCCCGCTCTGAGGGCCATCGTCATCGCCTCCACCGCGAGGAGCGGGGCCACGTTGCGGTCGAGGGCCCGGCGGCAGGCGGCGATCGCCTCGATGCGGCGGAGCGTGGACTCCGGTGAGCTGCCGCGGGCCAGGCGCTCGAGCACGTCCTCGGCGTCCGTGTTGGCGAGGGCGATGCGGGAGCCGAGTTGGAGGGCGAGGACGTCGCGGTAGAAGCTGGTCAGGTCGGTCAGGGCGAGGTCGAGGCTGTCGCGCTGGGTCCGTGTCCTGCGGCGCTTCTGCATGTCCTCCAGGTCCTTGACCACGCCGGCCGTGCCGCGCGGCAGCCGGCCGCCCTGGGCCGCGCCGAGCGCCGCCTTCAGCTCCTCGGTCTCCTTGGTGTCCATCTCCTCGGCGAGCTGCTTGGCGTCCTCGGCGGCGGCGTCGACGAGTTCCTGGGCGGCCTTGAGCGCGCCGCCGATGTCCTCGACCCGCAGGGGCAGCTTCAGCACGGCGGCGCGGCGCTCGCGGGCCGCCGGGTCGGTGGCCAGGCGGCGCGCGCGGTCGACGTGGCCCTGGGTGGCGCGGGCCACCGCCGCGGCGACGTCCGGCTCGATGCCCTCGCGCCGGACGAGCATGTCGGCGACGGCGTCCACCGAGGGCGTGCTCAGGTTCAGGTGGCGGCAGCGGGAGCGGATCGTCGGCAGCACGTCCTCGAGGGAGGGGGCGCACAGCAGCCAGACCGTGCGGGGGGCGGGCTCCTCGACGGCCTTGAGGACGGCGTTGGCGGACTTCTCGTTCAGCCGCTCGGCGTCCTCGACGAGGATGACCTGCCAGCGGCCGTTCGCCGGGGCGGTGAACGACTTGCGCACGGTGTCGCGCATGTCCTTGACGAGGATCTCCGAGCCGACGGCGGCGACCGTGGTGACGTCGGCGTGGGTGCCGATCAGCGCGGTGTGGCAGCCGTCGCAGAACCCGCAGCCGGGGACCCCGCCGAGGGCCCGGTCGGGGCTGACGCACTGCAGCGCGGCGGCGAAGGCGCGCGCCGCCTGGTTGCGCCCCGCGCCGGGCGGGCCGGTGAACAGCCAGGCGTGCGTCATCCGGGACGCCTCCGGCGGGGGCGCGTCGGCCGCCGCCGCGGTGACGAACGCGTCGGCGTCCCGGGCGGCCGCGGTGAGCTGTCCGCTCACCCGTTCCTGCCCGACGAGGTCGTCCCACACGGTCATGGGTCACGCCGCCCTTCCGTCATGTTCGGCTTGCGGGATCCATTGTGGGGGTGGGCGCCGACAACGCCGGACCGGGTCAGCGCCGGCGGCCCCGGCCCCGGCCGTCCTCGTCGCCGTGCCGCTCGTCCTCGTCGTGCGGGCCGTGCGGGCCGAGCAGTTCGTCCGCCAGCGTCGGCAGGTCGTCCAGCGGGGTCTCCTCCGCCCAGTCGGAGCGCTGGCGGCGCCGGTGGGGCGTGCCCTCGGGGTCGATCCGGGGCAGCTCGCGCGTGCGGTCCTCCCGGTTCTCCCCCCGCACCGGGGGCAGCACCGCGGTCTCGTCGGCGGCGCCCGGCGGTACGGGAGGCAGGACCGCGGTGTCGTCGGCCGGATCCGGCACCACCGGCAGCTCGGCCGTCACCTCGGCGTCGGAGCCCCGGGACCGCCCGGACGTCCCGCCGGAGTCACGGGCGGCGTCCTCGCCCCGCACCCGGGGCAGCACCGCCGTCTCGTCCACCGGCCCGCCCGACGCGTTCGTCGGCGTCACCACCGGCGTCGGCACGGTCACCGCCTCCTCGGCCCCCGGCCAGGGGGACCGGGGCGCGGGGGTGTCCGCGGCCGGCGGGACACCCGTCGTCCTCGGTCCCGCCTCCGCCGCGGCCGCCGCCTGTTCGGCGGCCCGCCGGGCCTCCTCCGCCCGCAGCAGGGCCTCCTCGGCCTTGCGCTGCTTCTCCAGGCGCAGTGCCTCGGCCTCGGCGCGCAGCCGCGCCTCCTCCTCGGCCTGCTTGCGGCGGCGTTCCTCCTCGGCCTTGCGGCGGGCCTCCTCCTCGGCGCGCGCCTTCTCCTCCTCGAGGAGGCGCCGGCGCTCCTCCTCGGCACGCCGGCGGGCCTCCTCGGCGCGCTGCCGGGCCTCCTCCGCCTGCCGTTCCGCCTCGCGCCGCTGCGCCTCCTCCAGCTCGCGCCGCTTGCGCTCCTCCTCCTCGGCGCGCAGCCGCGCCAGCTGCTCCTGGCGCTCGCGCTCCAGGCGCTCCTCCTCCGCCTTGCGGGCCGCTTCCTCCTCGGCCTTGCGGCGGGCCTCCTCCTCGGCCTTGCGGCGCGCCTCCTCGCGGGCCCGGATCTCGGCCTCGGACAGCGGCAGCACCTGGTCCAGCCGGTGCCGGATCACCGTGGTGACGGCCTCCGGCTCCTGGCCGGCGTCGACCACCAGGTACCGGCCCGGGTCGGCCGCGGCCAGGGTGAGGAAACCGGCCCGCACGCGCGCGTGGAACTCCGCGGGCTCCGACTCCAGCCGGTCCGGCGCCTCGGTGAACCGCTCCCGCGCGGTCTCCGGCGCCACGTCCAGCAGCACCGTCAGGTGCGGGACCAGCCCGTCGGTGGCCCAGCGGTTGATGCGGGCGATCTCGGTCGGCGACAGGTCGCGCCCGGCGCCCTGGTAGGCCACGGAGGAGTCGATGTACCGGTCGGAGATGACGACCGCGCCGCGCTCCAGGGCGGGCCGTACGACGGTGTCGATGTGCTCGGCCCGGTCCGCGGCGTACAGCAGCGCCTCCGCGCGGTGCGACAGACCGGCGCTGGAGACGTCCAGCAGGATGGAGCGCAGCCGCTTGCCGACCGGCGTCGCCCCGGGTTCGCGGGTGAGCACGACCTCGTGGCCCTTGTTCCGGATCCACTCGGCGAGCGCCTCGGCCTGGGTGGACTTCCCGGCCCCGTCGCCGCCCTCCAGGGCGATGAAGAAGCCGGAGGCGGCGGGCGTCTGGTCGGGGTCGCCGCCGAGCAGCGCGTCGCGCAGGTCCTGCCGCAGCGGCACCCCGGAACGGTCGTCGACCTTGGCCAGCACCAGCGCGGCCACCGGCAGCAGCAGCGCGCCCACCAGCATCAGCGTGAAGGCGGCGCCGCCGTGCGCGAAGACGAACCGGCCGTTCTCCAGCCGGTGCGGTCCGATGCCCGCGGCCACCAGCGGGGCGATCAGCGCGCCGAGCGCCACGAAGACCCGGACGACCGCGTGCAGGTGCTCGGTCGTACGGGCCCGGCGCTGCTCCTCGGTCTCCTGGTCGAGCAGCGCGTGCCCGGTGTGGGCGGCGATGCCCGCGCCGACGCCGGCCAGCGCCATGATCAGCAGCACGCTGGTGACGTCCGGCACCAGTCCCGCGGCCAGCAGCGCGATGCCGGTGAAGGCGAGCGCCATCGCGAGCAGCCGGCGCCGGGACAGCGACGGCAGCAGGGAGGGCGCGGTACGGATGCCGACGACGACCCCGCCGGTCAGCGCGCCCGTCATCAGGCCGTAGAGCACGGGACCGCCGTCGAGGTCCGTGGCGTGCAGCACCGCCACGGCGACCGCGGCCGCCACCGCGGCGGCGACGGACGCGGACGCGAGCACCAGCAGCGGCAGCGCACCGGTGCGGCCCTTGTCGGCGCCGGCGGCGCTCTTCGGGCGGCGCAGCCCCTCCAGCGGCGACCGCGCGCGGGGGGTACGGGTGTCGGGCAGTTCCAGGAAGGTCAGCACGGACAGCGACGCGGCGAACAGCCCGGCCGCGACGTACGAGGCGAGGGCCGCCTGGTGCTCGGCGAACCAGTCGATCGCCGTGCCCAGCAGGTTGTTGAACAGGGCCGCGACGACGAGCGTGACGGCCGCGAGCGGTATCGCCACGAAGCCCGTGCGCAGCGACAGGCGGCGCAGCGCGTCCATGTGGTCGGGCAGCGGCCGTACCGTCGCGCCCTCCGGGGGCGGCGCGGGCAGCAGCGCGGGCGCCGCGCTCTCCCGGCACACGGTCCAGAAGCGCTCGGCGACCGACGCCACGAAGGCGGTGACGAGGAGGACGGCCAGGGCGTCGTCGGGCATCCAGTCGATCCACAGGGGCGCCACGATGAGCAGCGCGGCCCGCAGTCCGTCCGCGCCGACCATGGTCCAGCGGCGGTCCAGCGGGCCGTCCGGCGCGGTGAGCGCGGTGAGCGGGCCGAGGAGGACGGCGCCGAACAGCACGGTCGCCAGGATGCGCACCCCGAAAACGGTCGCCACTGCGAACGCCGCGCCCCGGTGGCCACCGCCGAAGGAGCCCGCGGCGATCGCCGCCTGGAGGGCGAGCAGGACCAGCACGAAGAGGGCGAGGACGTCGCCGACCCCGCCCACGAGTTGCGCGCTCCACAGTCGTTTCAGCTGGGGTCGGCGCAGCAGGGCGCGGACGGCGCGCTCACGGGAGTCCGCGATCAGGGCGTCGTCCGGATCCGGTCGGTGGGCCGTTGGCCGCTCGGCTCGCGTCATGCGTTCAGCCTATCGGCCCGCGCGGACAGCACGGGGCGACGCGCCTGACATGCACACACCCCGGCAGCGAAGTGCTGCCGGGGTGTTCGCATTCCGAACCCGGGGCGAGGATCCTCCCCGGGTGACGGACGGGTTCCGGGGAGGTGTCAGTCCTCCGCGCCGCTCGGGGCGGTCGCCCTCCCGGCGGCCGTCTTCTTCGCCGCGGTCGCCTTCTTCGCGGTCGTCGTCTTCTTCGCCGCGGTCTTCTTGGCGGCCGCCGTCTTCTTCGCCGGGGCCTTCTTGGCCGCCGCCTTCTTGGTGGTGGCCTTCTTCGCGGTCTTCTTGGCGGGGCCCTTGGCGCGCTTCTCGGCGAGCAGCTCGAACCCGCGTTCCGGCGTGATCGCCTCGACGCTGTCGCCGGAGCGCAGGGTCGCGTTGGTCTCGCCGTCGGTGACGTACGGACCGAAGCGGCCGTCCTTCACCACGACCGGCCTGCCGCTGACCGGGTCCTCGCCCAGCTCCTTCAGCGGCGGCTTGGCGGCCGCCCGGCCCCGCTGCTTGGGCTGGGCGTAGATCGCCAGCGCCTCCTCCAGCGTGATCGTGAAGAGCTGGTCCTCGGACTGCAGCGACCGCGAGTCGGTGCCCTTCTTCAGGTACGGCCCGTAGCGGCCGTTCTGGGCGGTGATCTCCTGGCCCTCGGCGTCGGTGCCGACCACGCGCGGCAGCGACATCAGCCGCAGCGCGTCCTCGAGGGTCACCGTGTCCAGGGACATCGACTTGAAGAGGGAGGCCGTGCGCGGCTTGACCGCGTTCTTGCCGGTCTTCGGGGTGCCCTCGGGGAGGATCTCCGTGACGTACGGGCCGTAGCGGCCGTCCTTGGCGACGATCGTGTGACCGGTCGCCGGGTCGGTGCCCAGCTCGAAGTCGCCGCTCGGCTTGGCGAGCAGTTCCTCGGCGAGCTCGACGGTCAGCTCGTCGGGCGCCAGGTCGGTCGGGATGTCGGCGCGCTGGTGCCGCTCGCTGTCCTTCTCGCCGCGCTCGATGTACGGGCCGTAGCGCCCGACCCGCAGCACGATGTCGTTGCCCACCGGGAACGACGACACCTCGCGCGCGTCGATCGCGCCCAGGTCGGTCACCAGCTCCTTGAGGCCGCCGAGGTGGTCCCCGTCGCCGTTGCCCGCCTCGGCCGCGCCGCCGTTGTGCGTGCCCTCGCCGAAGTAGAACCGCTTCAGCCACGGCACGGCCTGCGCCTCGCCGCGCGCGATGCGGTCGAGGTCGTCCTCCATCCTGGCGGTGAAGTCGTAGTCGACGAGCCGGCCGAAGTGCTTCTCCAGCAGGTTGACCACGGCGAAGGAGAGGAAGGACGGCACCAGGGCCGTGCCCTTCTTGAACACGTAGCCGCGGTCGAGGATCGTGCCGATGATCGACGCGTACGTCGACGGGCGGCCGATCTCGCGCTCCTCCAGCTCCTTGACCAGCGACGCCTCGGTGTAGCGGGCCGGGGGCTTGGTGGCGTGGCCGTCGGCCGTGATCTCCTCGGCGACGAGGGCGTCGCCCTCGGCGACCTGCGGCAGCCGGCGCTCGCGGTCGTCGAGCTCGGCGTTCGGGTCGTCGGCGCCCTCGACGTAGGCCTTCAGGAAGCCGTGGAAGGTGATCGTCTTGCCGGACGCGCTGAACTCGACGTCCCGTCCGTCGGCCGCCGTGCCGCCGATCTTCACGGTGACGGAGTTGCCGGTCGCGTCCTTCATCTGCGAGGCGACGGTCCGCTTCCAGATCAGCTCGTACAGCCTGAACTGGTCGCCGGTCAGACCGGTCTCGGCGGGCGTGCGGAAGCGGTCGCCCGAGGGACGGATCGCCTCGTGCGCCTCCTGCGCGTTCTTGACCTTGCCCGCGTAGGTGCGCGGCTGCGGGGGCAGGTAGTCGGAACCGTACAACTGCGTGACCTGGGCGCGGGCGGCGGAGATCGCCGTCTCGCTCAGCGTCGTCGAGTCCGTACGCATGTAGGTGATGTAGCCGTTCTCGTACAGCTTCTGCGCGATCTGCATGGTGGCCTTCGCGCCGAAGCCGAGCTTGCGGCTCGCCTCCTGCTGCAGCGTCGTCGTACGGAACGGGGCGTACGGCGAGCGGCGGTACGGCTTGGACTCGACGGAGCGCACGGCGAACCGCGTGTTCTCCAGGGCGGCGGCCAGCGCGCGGGCGTTCGCCTCGTCGAGGTGGAGGATGGTGGCGCTCTTCGGCTGCCCCAGCGAGTCGAAGTCGCGGCCCTGCGCGACGCGCCGGCCGTCGACCGTCTGCAACCGGGCGACCAGCGACGACGGGTCGGAGGCGTCTCCCGCACGGCCCGTCGCGAAGGTTCCGGTCAGGTCCCAGTACTCGGCGGAGCGGAACGCGATGCGCTCGCGTTCGCGCTCCACCACGAGCCGCGTCGCCACGGACTGGACCCGGCCGGCGGACAGCCGGGGCATGACCTTCTTCCACAGGACCGGCGAGACCTCGTAGCCGTAGAGGCGGTCGAGGATGCGGCGGGTCTCCTGGGCGTCGACCAGCTTCTGGTTGAGCTGGCGCGGGTTGGCCACGGCCTCGCGGATCGCGTCCTTGGTGATCTCGTGGAACACCATCCGCTTGACCGGGATCTTGGGCTTGAGCACTTCCTGGAGGTGCCAGGCGATGGCCTCGCCCTCGCGGTCCTCATCGGTGGCGAGGAAGAGCTCGTCGGACTCCTTCAGCAGGTCCTTCAGCTTCTTGACCTGGGCCCGCTTGTCCGCATTGACCACATAGATCGGCTGGAAGTCATGGTCGACGTCCACACCGAGGCGGCGCACCTCACCGGTGTACTTCTCCGGCACCTCCGCGGCGCCGTTGGGAAGGTCGCGAATGTGCCCGACGCTCGCCTCGACGGTGTATCCGGGGCCGAGATAGCCCTTGATCGTCTTCGCCTTGGCAGGCGACTCGACGATGACGAGTCGGCGGCCGCCCTTCGCGGTCTCGCTGGTCGGGGACAACTTCGCTCTTCTCTCCGGTCGACGCTGGGGCCTCCCCAGGCGGTCCTCCCGGGGTCGGGTCATGGTGACGCTGCGGAGTGTGACGGTACATCCCGCCCCCGTGTCAAACGGGAAAAGTCCGCAACGGCCACTCGAACGGTAACCCGACTACCGCCGTTCCTGCCGCCCGGAGTGTCCAGTCCTGCCCGTGCTTATGCGGAGTGCTGTCTACCGGTTACCCGGGATCGGGGGCGGCCATCCGCTCTTCAGAGGCGGGTGAAGCACCATGCGCCGACCGTCAGGAAGATCACCGCGGCGAGCCCGGCGACGGCTGCCGATGCGACGGGACTCACACCGTGGGCGACGGGGCGGTGCTGCCGTACACGGGTCGCGGTCCACGCCAGCAGCCCGCCCCCGAACAGGCAGAACACCATTCCCGCGAAGATCGCCGGTCCGCTCTCCATGGTCCCGCGAGCCCCTCTTCCCCGTCCGCCGGTGCCGGTCGGGAAGTGACGCTGCCACGCCCGGGCGGCGCGCGGGCGAACCGGAGGTGAACGCGGGGGCGGCGGGTCGGTGGCGAGCCGGGGTCGGCCCGGTCCGGAATCCCGACGACGGGATTCCGGATCGACGTGAAACAACACGGTCGCGGAGCGGATCCGGCCGCCTCACGCCCCCGGCCGACCGTCTCACACCCCCCGGCCGGCCACCTCGCGCTCCTCGGTCGACCGCCTCACGCCCCCGGGCCGGCCACCTCACGCTCCTCAGTCGGCCACCTCACGCCCCTCGGTCGACCACCTCACGCCCCCGGGCCGACCACCTCACGCCCCTCAGTCGACCGGCTCCAGGAATCCCTGCTCCACCAGCAACCGGATCTGTGCGGGCGTGCGGTCCCGGAGCAGCACGGGGTCCTCGCCGAGGAGCTGGGCGATGGCGTCCAGGATGCGGCCCGCGCTCATCGTGCCGTCGCACACCCCCGCGAAGCCCGCGCCGACCGTGTCCATCCTGGTGGCCCGGCGCATCCCGCGGTTCTGACGCAGCACGATGTGCTCCGGGTCCTCGGCGCCGGGCGGCCCGACCTGCTCCTGGACGACCTCCGCGGCCAGCCGGAAGCGCGCCTCGAGCAACGCCGCGTCGTCGTGCGACCGCAGGTGGTCGAGCCGGTCGAAGTGCGCCCGGACCGTCTCGCCGAGCGGTTGCTCCACCGGGTGCGGCCACTCCTCGACCGTGACCGACGGCACGGCGGCGCCGGACCTGCGCAGGGTGATCCAGCCGAAGCCGACCGCCCTCACCTTGCGCGCCTCGAACTCGTCCAGCCACGCGTCGTACCGCGCCCGGTACTCGGCCTCGTCCCCGCGGTGGTCGCCCGCGTCCCGCAGCCACAGCTCGGCGTACTGGGTGACGTCCTGCACCTCGCGCTGCACGATCCAGGCGTCGCACCCCCGCGGCACCCAAGACCTGAGCCTGTCCTGCCAGTCCTCCCCCTCGACGTGCTGCCAGTTGGCGAGGAACTGCGCGAATCCGCCCTCGCTGAGCCGTTCTCCCGCTCCCTGAACGAGCGTGCGGCACAGATCGTCCCCGCCCATCCCGCCGTCGCGGTAGGTGAGCCGCGCGCCCGGCGAGATCACGAAGGGCGGGTTGGACACGATCAGGTCGTACGTCTCGTCGTCCCGGACGGGCGTGAACAGCGACCCCTCGCGCAGCTCGGCGGCCGGGGCGCCGGAGAGGGCCAGGGTGAGCGCGGTGATGTGCAGCGCGCGCGGATTGACGTCGGTGGCCGTCACCCGTGTGGCGTGCCGGGTGGCGTGCAGGGCCTGGATGCCGGAGCCGGTGCCGAGGTCGAGCGCGGAGGAGACGGGCCTGCGGACGGTGATGCCGGCCAGGGTCGTGGACGCCCCGCCGACACCGAGGACGACTCCCTCGTCACGGCTGCCGATGCCCCCGGCGCCGCCGACCGCGCACCCCAGGTCGGAGACGATGAACCAGTCCTCGCCGTCCGGCCCGCCGTACGGCCGCACGTCCACGGTCGCGGCGACCTCGTCCGCGCCGGCCCGCGTCAGCCACCCGCTCTCCAGGCAGGTGTCCACGGGCAGCACGTCCGCCACCCGCGCGCGCGGCACGGGCTGCTGCAACAGGAACAGCCGTACGAGCACCTCCAGCGGCGTGTCCCCGCGGGTGGCCCGGAGGGCGGGCACGGTCTCGCCGCGGGCCAGCGCCGCGTACGCGGGGGCCCCGAGCAGTTCGAGCAGCCCGTCGGCGGTGAAGGAGGCTCCGAGCAGCGCGTCCCGCAGCCGGGCGGCGGCGTCGGGGCGGTCGGACGAGGGCAGGGGCGGCAGGCCGGCGTTACTCACGCCCCCATTGTGACCGCCGCTCCCGGCCCGCGCGTGCCGCGGTCGGGCCGGCCGCCGTGGACGTCTCAGCCCTCCGCGGCCGACGCCGGCGCGGTGGCCGTCTTGCAGCTGGCCTGCCGGGCCATCGCCTCGCCGACCTCGCCCTCCTCCAGTTCGTTGAGGGCGTCGTTGCCGCTCTTGCTCAGCTTGTCCAGCTCGGTGGCGATGCCCTTCAGACCGTCGGCGAACTTCGCCTGGTCCTCGGTGTCGAGGGCGTCGACCTGCTTCTTCAGGGAGGCGTACGACGCGGAGATGCCGTTGAGCTCCTTCACCGCGTTCGTCAGTTTCTGCTCGCCGTTCTCGACGTCCGGCGCCCCGGCCTTGTTCACGGCCGTGCCGATCGCCTTGTAGGCGTCGGACATGTCCTGGAACGCCTTCGAATCGGCCTTCTGGACCTCTTCCGGGGTGCTGTTGTCCGAGGT
This sequence comes from Streptomyces viridosporus, assembly GCF_002078235.1. Classification (GTDB taxonomy): domain Bacteria; phylum Actinomycetota; class Actinomycetes; order Streptomycetales; family Streptomycetaceae; genus Streptomyces; species Streptomyces viridosporus. The sequence goes on along the minus strand of NZ_MSGP01000126.1, from coordinate 41,500 downwards.
CTCCTTCTGGATCGCGGCGTTGGCCGCCGCGATCTTCTTGGCCTGCGGCTGCACCGCGTCGCAGACCTCCTTCGCCCAGGCGTCCAGCTTCTCGTTGCCGTCGTCGCTGCTGCATCCCGTCAGCGCCAGTACCAGTACCGCACCGCCGGACAGTGCGGCCGCGAGCTTCTTGTTCACCGGTTTGGTCCCTTCCATGGCTCTCGGCCCCGGAACATACACGCCGGATGGGCGACGCCCACCCGCCGTACGACCGATAAAACACTTTTGAAGCCGTTTGCACCAAGCGAGAGAAGGCTCACGCGCGAGGGCCCCACGAGGGGCGGGCGGACGTCGCGTCAAGACGCGCCGTCCGCCCGCACATTGATCTCGTCCTCTCCGGCGTCCGCTAGGAAACCACCGCCGGATCGGCCGACTTGGGCTCCGGTTCGGAGTCGTCCTCGTCCCCCACGGCGATACCGCGCCGCTTGGACACGTACACCGCGCCGACGATCACCGCCAGCGCGAGGACCGCGATCAGCACCCGCATCCCTACGCTCTTGTCGGCGCCGTAGGAGAACTTGATGACCGCGGGCGCGATGAGCAGCGCCACCAGGTTCATCACCTTCAGCAGGGGGTTGATCGCGGGACCGGCGGTGTCCTTGAAGGGGTCGCCGACGGTGTCGCCGATCACGGTGGCCGCGTGGGCCTCGCTGCCCTTGCCGCCGTGGTGCCCGTCCTCGACGAGTTTCTTCGCGTTGTCCCAGGCACCGCCGGAGTTGGCGAGGAACACCGCCATCAGCGTGCCCGCGCCGATCGCGCCCGCGAGGAACGCGCCCAGGGCCCCGACACCGAGCGTGAACCCGATGAAGATCGGTGCCATCACGGCGAGCAGACCCGGTGTGGCCAGCTCGCGCAGGGCGTCCCTGGTGCAGATGTCGACGACCTTGCCGTACTCCGGCTTCTCGCTGTAGTCCATGATCCCGGGCTTCTCGCGGAACTGCCGCCGCACCTCGAAGACCACCGAACCCGCCGACCGCGACACCGCGTTGATCGCCAGCCCGGAGAACAGGAAGACGACCGCCGCGCCCGCGATCAGACCGACGAGGTTGTTGGGCTGCGAGATGTCCATCATCAGGCTCATCGGCGCGCCCTCACCGCTGAGCCGCTCGCCCACGTCTCTCGCGCCGCTGGTGATGGCGTCCCGGTAGGAGCCGAACAGCGCCGCCGCGGCCAGCACCGCCGTGGCGATGGCGATGCCCTTGGTGATGGCCTTGGTGGTGTTGCCGACCGCGTCCAGGTCGGTGAGCACCTGGGCGCCCGCGCCCTCGACGTCGCCGGACATCTCGGCGATGCCCTGCGCGTTGTCGGAGACCGGCCCGAAGGTGTCCATCGCGACGATCACCCCGACCGTGGTGAGCAGGCCGGTGCCGGCCAGCGCCACCGCGAACAGCGCCAGCATGATCGACGTACCGCCGAGCAGGAACGCCCCGTAGACGCCGAGACCGATCAACAGGGCGGTGTAGACGGCGGATTCGAGACCGATGGAGATACCGGCGAGGACGACGGTGGCCGGGCCGGTGAGGGAGGTCCTGCCGATGTCCTTCACCGGGCGCCGGGTCGTCTCGGTGAAGTAGCCGGTGAGCTGCTGGATGAGGGCGGCGAGCACGATGCCGATGGCCACCGCGACGAGCGCGAGGATCCGCGGATCGCCGTCCTTGCCCTGGATCGCCGCGTCGGTGACGCCGTCGAGGTCGGCGTAGGACGACGGCAGATAGGTGAACACCGCGATCGCGACCAGCGCCAGCGAGATCACCGCGGAGATGAAGAACCCCCGGTTGATCGCGCTCATGCCGCTGCGGTCGGCGCGCCTCGGCGCCACCGCGAAGATGCCGATCATCGCGGTGAGGACGCCGATCGCCGGCACCAGCAGCGGGAAGGCGAGCCCCGCGTCGCCGAACGCCGCCGAGCCCAGGATCAGCGCGGCCACCAGGGTCACGGCGTACGACTCGAAGAGGTCGGCCGCCATGCCCGCGCAGTCGCCGACGTTGTCGCCCACGTTGTCGGCGATGGTCGCGGCATTGCGCGGATCGTCCTCCGGGATGCCCTGCTCGACCTTGCCGACCAGGTCGGCGCCGACGTCGGCGGCCTTGGTGAAGATGCCGCCGCCGACCCTCATGAACATCGCGATCAGCGCGGCCCCGAGTCCGAACCCCTCGAGCACCTTCGGCGCGTCGGCCGCGTACACCAGCACCACGCAGGAGGCGCCCAGCAGGCCGAGGCCGACGGTGAACATGCCGACGACGCCACCCGTGCGAAAAGCGATCTTCATCGCCCTGTGCGATACCGCGGTGAGATCCTTTTCCGGCTCGCCCTCGGCCGGAGTGGCTTCGCGCGCCGCCGCGGCGACCCGCACATTACTGCGCACGGCGAGCCACATGCCGATATAGCCGGTGGCCGCCGAGAACGCCGCTCCGATCAAGAAGAACACCGACCGTCCGGCACGCTGATTCCAGTCGTCCGCGGGCAGCAGCATGAGCAGGAAGAACACGACGACGGCGAATACGCCGAGCGTGCGCAGCTGACGGGCCAGATAGGCGTTCGCGCCCTCCTGGACCGCTGCCGCGATCTCCTTCATGCCGTCGGTGCCCTCGTCGGCCGCGAGCACCTGGCGCACCAGGACTCCCGCGACTACCAGCGCCGCCAGTGCCACGACGCCGATGACCACCACGAGCAGGCGGTTGTCGTCGGTCAGCACGGCGGCTGCGAGGGATGTGGGTTGACCCGACTCATATGCGATGGAAAGCCCCGCCATTCGTCCTCCTTGACGCTTGGGCTGAGCTCAAGATGTGGACGGGATTGTAGGTACCGGAACCTGATCAAAACAGAGCGCGTGAAATGTAAATGTCCTGCACTCACCCTTCACCCGATGATCGCCGGATGGCCGGGAAGCCGAATCGGTAATGCTTTTGATGCATTCACGCGGTCGTACTTTCCGTGGCGCGATTGATCGTGAATGAATTCACTCGATCAAGCGCACGTGACCACTGTAAGCGCGGGCATCGACAGCCGCACACGACGAAGGGCCCCACGGGTGGGGCCCTTCGTCGGGAAGAAGCGCTGTTCGGGTGAGCCGGCTCAGGCCGGGAGGGTGACCGGCGGCGTGAGGGGCCACCTCATGCGGATCGATCCGCCGTTCTCCCCGGCACTCACTTCCACGTCGTCGACGAGGCCGCTGATGACCGCGAGGCCCATCTCGTCCTCCTCGATCTCGACGTCCGCGTCGCCGGGCCCGTCACCGGGCCCGCCGGGGACCGCATGGGGTGCCTCGTCGCCGACCTCGATGGAGAACTGCTTCTCCTCCTCGATCAGCAGCACCTTCACGGGTGCCGGGATTCCGCCGTTCTGGTGCAGTCCCACGGCCCGTGTGCACGCCTCACCGACCGCGAGCCTGACCTCGTCGAGGACGGCCTCGTCCACTCCGGCCCTGCGCGCCACCGCCGCCGCCACGAGCCGGGCGGTCCTGACGTGCTCGGGCAACGCGCTGAAGCGGAGCTCGACGGTGGCCATGCATCCCCCTCGCAGGTACGGGCGTGCTGTGGAGGGGCCGGGCCGCCGAAGAGCCCGGCCTCCCCTCGTGCTTCATTTCTGCTGCCCGGGCACGCCGGCCCGGGACCGGTGATCAGTCGGTGGCCGCCACCGCTTCCTCGACCGAGGTGTGAATCGGGAACACCTTGGTGAGGCCGGTGATACGGAAGATCTTGAGAATGCGCTCCTGGTTGCAGACCAGGCGCAACGAGCCCTCATGGGCACGGACGCGCTTCAGGCCGCCGACCAGTACGCCGAGACCGGTGGAGTCGAGGAAGTCCACACCTTCCATGTCGACGACAAGGTGGAAACTGCCGTCGTTCACCAGCTCGACCAGCTGCTCGCGCAGCTTGGGCGCGGTATATACGTCGATTTCGCCACCGACCCTGACGATCGTGCGATCGCCCATGGTCTCGGTCGACAGGGACAGGTCCACGGATCCTCCAGCACCTAGCTATCGAGCGGTCGCCCTTGGGGCATCTCGGCTCAGCCCCCGGGACGGTTCGCCAGCCGCGATGGCATTCAATCACTTACCGGCAGGCGTGCACGACGCCTTGGCCCCATTGTCCGTCACGCCGGTGACACACTCGGTGCCGATGGCCAAGAATCACCGATCCGATCGATCCCCGACGGACACCGCGTCCGGCCCCGCTCCGGGCACGGTCCTGGACCGGCTCGCGTCCGGACCGGGCCGGGCTTCGCGCATCACTCATACGGAGCACTTGCCCCCGCGCGCGGGCCGCCATGCCGTCTGGCCGGACCGGATCCGTACGGAGGTCGTCGCCGCCGTGCGGGCCGCGGGCATCGACCACCCCTGGGCCCACCAGGCACGCGCCGCCGAACACGCCCTGGACGGCGAGTCGGTCGTGGTCGCCACCGGCACGGCCTCCGGCAAGTCCCTGGCGTACCTCGCGCCGGTCCTGTCGGCGCTCCTGGACGGCTCCGAGGCCCCGAACGGCCGTGGCGCGACCGCCCTCTACCTCGCCCCCACCAAGGCCCTCGCGGCGGACCAGTGCCGGTCCGTGAAGGAACTTTCACATCCGCTGGGCCATTCGGTGCGCGCGGCGGTCTACGACGGCGACACCCCGTTCGAGGAACGCGAGTGGATCCGCCAGTACGCCAATTACGTGCTGACCAACCCGGACATGCTGCACCGGGGCGTCCTGCCGTCCCACCCCCGCTGGTCCTCCTTCCTCAAGGCGCTGAAGTACGTCGTCGTCGACGAGTGCCACACCTACCGGGGCGTCTTCGGCTCGCACGTCGCCCAGGTGCTGCGCCGACTGCGCCGGCTGTGCGCCCGCTACGGGGCCTCGCCGGTGTTCCTGCTGGCCTCCGCGACCGCCGCCGAGCCCGCGGTCGCCGCCCGCCGGCTCACCGGCCTGCCGGTGGTCGAGGTCGCCGACGACGCCTCGCCGCGCGGTGAACTGGTGTTCGCCCTCTGGGAGCCGCCCCTGACCGAGCTGCACGGCGAGAGGGGCGCGCCCGTCCGCCGCACCGCCACCGCCGAGGCCGCCGACCTGCTGACCGACCTCACCGTGCAGGGCGTCCGCTCGGTCGCCTTCGTGCGCTCCCGGCGCGGCGCCGAGCTGATCTCCGTGATCGCCCAGGAACGCCTCGCCGAGGTCGACCGCTCACTGGTCCGGCGGGTCGCGGCGTACCGGGGCGGCTATCTCCCCGAGGAGCGCCGCGCCCTGGAACGGGCCCTGCACTCCGGCGAACTCCTCGGCCTGGCCGCGACCAACGCGCTGGAGCTCGGCGTGGACGTCTCCGGCCTGGACGCGGTGGTGCTCGCCGGATACCCGGGCACCCGGGCCTCCCTGTGGCAGCAGGCCGGCCGCGCGGGACGGTCCGGGCAGGGCGCCCTCGCCGTCCTGGTCGCCCGCGACGACCCGCTGGACACCTTCCTCGTCCACCACCCCGAGGCCCTGTTCGACCAGCCCGTGGAGTCCACCGTCCTCGACCCGGACAACCCCTACGTGCTCGCCCCGCACCTGTGCGCGGCCGCCGAGGAACTGCCCCTGACGGACGAGGACCTCGACCTGTTCGGCCCGGCCGCCGAGGGACTCCTCCCGCAGCTGGAGGCCGCGAAGCTGCTCCGCCGCCGGACCAGGGCCTGGCACTGGACCCGCCGGGAGCGGGCCGCCGACCTCACCGACATCCGCGGGGAGGGCGGCCGGCCGGTCCAGGTCGTCGAGTCCGGCACCGGCAGGCTGCTCGGCACGGTCGACGCGGGCGCCGCCCACGCGAGCGTCCACGAAGGCGCGGTCCACCTGCACCAGGGCCGCACGTACCTCGTCCGGTCCCTCGACCTGGAGGACTCCGTCGCCCTGGTCGAGCAGGCGAACCCGACGTACACGACGGTCGCCCGGGACACGACGTCGATCTCCGTGCTGGAGACGGACACCGAGGTCCCATGGGGCGCCGGCCGCCTGTGCTACGGCTCCGTGGAGGTCACCAACCAAGTGGTCTCCTTCCTGCGCCGGCGTGTCATCACCGGTGAGGTGCTGGGCGAGACGAAGCTCGACCTCCCTCCCCGCACGCTGCGCACCCGCGCGGTGTGGTGGACGGTCACCGAGGACCAGTTGGACCGGGCCCGGATCAATCCGGAGATCCTCGGCGGTGCCCTGCACGCCGCGGAGCACGCGTCGATCGGCATGCTGCCGCTCTTCGCGACCTGCGACCGCTGGGACATCGGCGGCGTCTCGATCCCCCTCCACCCCGACACGCGGCTGCCCACCGTCTTCGTCTACGACGGCCACCCGGGCGGCGCGGGCTTCGCGGAGCGCGCCTTCCACACCGCCCGCGCCTGGCTCACCGCCACCCGCCAGGCCATCGCCTCCTGCGAGTGCGAGGCCGGCTGCCCCTCCTGCATCCAGTCCCCCAAGTGCGGCAACGGCAACGACCCCCTGCACAAACGGGGCGCGGTACGGCTGCTCACGGTGCTGCTGGAGGGGGCGCCGGACGGGGCGGGGCCCGCGACGGCTCCGGGACCGGCGTCAGAGGCGGGCCGGACTCAGGGCCGGGACCGGGGCCCGGAGACGGGATCGGCTCCTGAACGGACGCCGGGGCCGGGGCAGGACCGGGCCCCGGGGCTTGGACCGGGGCCGGGTGCGGGTCCTGGTCCGGAGCCGGGTCCGGGTATTCCGCCTGGCCCGGAGGTCCCGCCCGTGCCCTGACCTCCGCCGTGAACGGACCCCGGCCCGACGCCACCGACACGTCCGAGACCTCGCCGTCGACCGCGCACCGCACGAGCCGCGTGCCCTGTGCCCGGGCCACCCGGTCCGCCCGGGCACAGGCGGCCGTACCGCCCCGCGTCCAGTGGTCCGCCGCCGCGAGCGCCGCGAGGTCCGCGCCCCCGGCCGCGCGGTGCCGGACCACCACCGCGTGCCCGAGGGCCAGGACGACGCCGAAGACGACACACAGCACGGCGATCGCCCCGACGCTCCAGACGGTCGCGGAACCCCGGTCGGCGACGCCCCGGCCGGGGGCCCCGGGCCGTCGCACCCGGTGGGCGGTGCTCATGCTCCTGCTCCCGCCGTCTCCTCCGCCGCCCCCGCCGTCTCCTCCACCGCCGCCACGGCCTCCTCCCGGACGTCGAAGGGCAGCCCGTCCAGCAGCGGGGGCCTGGCCACGACGACCACCCGGACGTGCCCGGCCTCCCTGCGCACCGTGACCTCCGCGCCGGACGGTGCCGCCTCCCGGGTCACCTCGGTGACCGCGTCGGGCGGATCCTGCCGGGCCGCCGCGCGGGCGCCCGTGCGTGCCGCGTCCACGCACCGGATCTGTGCCGCCACCACCAGCAGCCCGTAGACCAGTGCCGTCGCGAACACCACCAGCACGGGCAGCACCACGGCCGACTCCGCCGTCACGAACCCCCGGTCCCGGCCCCGCTCACATCCGGCCATCGAGTGCCTGCTGCACGATGTTGCGCAGGGCCGTGCCGACCGGCCCGCTCGTGACCACCTTGTAGAGCACCACGGCGAACGCCACCGCCGCCACGATCCCCATCGCGTACTCGGAGGTCACCATCCCCGCGTCCCTCCGCACCGCACGCGCCTTGCACACCAGGGCACGCAGCCGTGCCCGTACCGCCTGATACATCACAACCCCCATGAGGAAAGGTCCTGTCGGAACACCATGTGAAACACCACTCGTCTGTGCGGCCCGCTCACCGGCCGCCCGGTCGCTCCCCCGTCAGGCACCTCCTCCCAGCACCCCGCCCGCGAGCCCGATCACCACGGGCAGCACACCGACCGCGACGAACGCGGGGAGGAAGCACAGCCCCACCGGCGCGCTGACCATGACGGCCGCCCGCCGGGCCCGTGCCGTCGCCGCGCGGGCCCACTCCGCGCGGGCCTCGGCGGCGAGCCGGGCCACGGGGGTGGACAGGGGAAGCCCGGACACGTCGGCCCGTTCCAGCAGCCGGGCCAGAGCCGCGGCGCCCGGCACCGAGGCCAGCCGCTGCCACGCCGCATCCGGTTCACCCCCGAGCCGCACCTCCGCCGCGCCCCGCGCCAGGGCCTCCCCGACCGGTCCGCCCAGGGCCTCTCCGACGGCCTGTGCGGCCGTCACCGGACCGGCGCCCGCCGCGATGCAGGCGGAGAGCAGGTCGGCGGCGAGGGGCAGTTGACGCGCCGCCCCGGCCGCGAGGCGCGCCCGCTCGCGCGCCTGCGGACCGTCCGCCGACCGCCGCCGTCGCCACCGCCACAGTCCGGCCGCGGCGATCAGCCCCGCGGCGGCCCCGGCGAGACCGCCCACCAGCACCCATCCGGCACACGCCACGCCGGCGTGCGGCAGCCAGACCCGCGCGGCGTCCGGCACCGTGAGGCGCGGGGCGGCCACCGCCCGCTCCAGGGCCAGCACCTCGGTCAGTCGCCGCCGCACCCGCCGCTCGTGTCGCCTCCGGTGCCACCACCACGCCGGCCACGCCAGCGCCGAGACCACCCCCACCACTGCCCCCAGCCTGTGGACGGCGTCCCCGCTCACCCCGCCACCTCCTCGGCGCCCCGCATGATCCGCAGCGCCCACCACAGCCCCAGTCCCTCCAGCACCCCGCCGGCCGCCAGACAGCCCAGCCCCGACGGTGTGTGCAGCAGGATCCGCAACGGGTCGGCGCCGAGGGCCGCGCCGAGCGCGAGGCCCACCGCCGGGAGCCCGGCGAGCATCACCGCCGTGGCGCGGGCACCGGCCAACTGGGCGCGCAGGTCGGCACGCCGGTCGCGTTCGGCCCGCAGCGCCGCTTCCAGCCGGTCGAGTCCGTCCGCGAGCCCGGCGCCCTGGTCCACCGCCACCCGCCAGCAGGCGGCGAGCCCGCGCAGCCCCTCGGCGCCCGGCTGCGCCGCCGCCGCGAGTGCCTCCGGAACGTCCCCGCCGAAGCGCGCCGCCGCCAGCACGGCCGCCTGGGCGTCACCGAGCCCGCCGGAGTCCCGCACGGCGGTCAGCAGCGCCGCACCGGGTTGCCGCCCCGCACGCACCTCCCCGGCGAGCGCACCGCACAACGCGATCACCGCGTCCTCCCGGCTCTCGCGCACCCGGCGCTCCCGGGCGGCCAGTCGCACCCGCCGCAGCAGGGGCACCCCGGCCGCCCCCGCGACGACGGGCAGCACCGACGACCCCAGCACCGCCAGCACCACCCCGGCGGCCGACGACCACCACTCCGCGTGCAACCGCCCGCGGATCCGCCGCCACTCGCGGGTCGCGCGGGACCATCCCGGCGGCCCGTCCCCGGCCACCGCCCCGCCGACCAGCAGCGCTCGCGCCCGCCGGACCCCGGCCCGTCCACCGCCCCACAGCCAGGCCGCGATCCCCATGCACGCCGCGGCCGCGCCCGCCGACATCCCGGCCGGCATCCCGAACGTCCCGTTCATCCCCCGGCCCTCTCCCGTGGTCCGCTGCCGCGGTCCGTGGTCCGCAGCAGTCCCCGCAGCCGCTCCCACCCCCGCTCGTACGCGAAGGCCTCCGGGCCCCACCGCAGCGCCGGCACCGTCCGGACCAGACCCGACGGGTCCCGTTCCAGCACGTGCACCTCCGCGATCCGCCGCCGCCCTGTCCGGTCGCGCACGAGGTGCAGCACCACCGAGAGGTCCGAGGTGCGCTATAAATCACCTGTGAAGAAAAACCGAGCAAGCCTCTACGTGCGGCTCAGCCGCCAGGCCGCAGACACGAACCTGTCCCTTGATGGCATGACCGCTGACTTGCGCGAACTGTGCCAGCGCGAGGGACTGACCGAAGTTGCGTTGCACGTCGATGACGGACTGTCCGGCGGTTTCCGTGACCGTCCCGCATTCCTCAACTGGATAGCGGACGCTCGCACCGGGCGGGCCGATGTCCTGCTGACGTGGCACGTTGACCGGTTGACCCGCGAGGGTCTGAATGTCGCCGCGCAACTTCTCGATGTGGTCGAAGGTAAGGACCAGAATACGGGCCGCCTTATCAGCCGTCCGGTTCGTCTACTCGACGTCAAGGGACTGGACAGCGATCACGGCGAGACGTTCCGAATGCGGTTCGTGCTACAGGCCGAGATTGCCCGCGCCGAACGTGAGCGCATGCGGGAACGCAGCAAGGCAGCACACAGGCGACTGGCGCAAGCTGGCCGGTACCGGGGTGGCTTCACTCCGTACGGCTACAAGGCAGTACCGTCCGAGGACGGTAAGGGTAAGACGCTGGTTATCGAGCCGCGAGAGGCCGAGGCAATCCGTGAATGCGTGGACCGCGTACTCAGCGGGCACACGTTGGGCCGCGTAGCCCGATGGCTGAATGATCAGGGTTACAAGCCGAGGCGCACGGAGGAATGGACCCGTAGGGGACTCCTGCACGTCCTCACGGGTGACGCGATTCTCGGCCGAGTGTCGCGCGCCGGTAAGCCTGTCCGGGACGCTGACGGGGAAATCCTCGCCCCGTTCCCGGCCATCGTCACCGAGGCGGAAAGCGCAGCGCTGAAAGCCGCGTGCAACCCGGCCGGAAAGCGCACAACGCCTATGGGCCGTCAGCCGTCCCGCCTGCTGTCTGGTCTGCTGACGTGCTTTAGCTGTGGGGCAACTCTGACTGTCGTTCGGCGCAACGGCCGGACAGCCGCTTACCGTTGCATGTCCCGAGGCGTGGGGAAGACGTGCGCTGCGGCTGTCAGCGTGGGGGCAAAGGTCATTGAGGACCACATCACGGAGCGATACCTGAGCGCTGTGGGTAACCGGCGCATGATGCGCGATCACGTCATCACCGAGGGCGTAGACGAACTGGCAGCGGTGGACGCCGAGATTGCCGACGTGATGGCACAGGTTGCCACGCGTGCAACTCCCGCACTGTTCGAGCGACTTACGGCGCTGCAAACCAAGCGGGAGGAAATCGAGAGCACGCCGCCGCAGCAGCGAACGGTGACCGTGGACACTGGCCTAACGGTCGCGCAGTGGTGGGAGGACGCGCATATTGATGACCGGCGGGATGCGCTGGCCGAGGCATTCGCGGTGCTGGAGGTGAGTCCCGGCAAGCCCGGTAGCCGCATCTTCAATCCGGCGCGGCTACAGGTTGAGTGGAACGAACAGCCCGACGTCTGACAGCCTTACAGGGGCCCGGTGGGACAACTCCTGCCGGGCCCCGAGCATTTAGAGTTAGCGGTGCCGCTGAAAGCGGAGATACCAGGGAGAGAACGTGAGCAATTTTCAGGCCGGTTACGTGGCCGGGGTAGAGGCGACGGCGGTAGTCGTCGCAACGCTGGAGGCAAGCGGGAAGACTCCGGAGGAGATAGCGGCGGGCATAGCCGAACTGGCCCGCCGACTGCGGGAGGAATACGACCGGGAGGGCACCATCACAACGGGCATCACCCCGGACGCCCTGTAAGCCTCTCTGACAGCCTCTTGGCCCCGTCTGGTCTCTCTGGCCGGGCGGGGCCCTTTGCTGTCCGCAGACGGCCACACAGCGGCTCTCACGGCCATGCCAGCGCCGAGGGCACAACGACCCCGAGGGAGGCCACACACGGCCGTCTGAGCGCCGTTCGCTGTTGCGCTGGCCAATCCCTCGACCCGCCCCCGGAACGGCCGCCAGAGGGTCGCCTAAAGGGCTGTAACCGAATGACCACCTAGAGTTACATAAGGCACTCGCCGGCTGAAATCTGACGGTATTTCAGAAACCGAGTAACGGGGCCATAACAACCCTGTCGGCAATGTCCGGTCCGCCGCCATTACGGTTTACCAACTCACTCTCTGTATCCCGAGGGAAGCGAGTGGCGTTCGCGCAACCGACGTCCAATGCGCTAGCGCGCTCGCTGTCCCTCCCATGGAGTCTTTACCGACTCACTCTCTGCACCTTGTAGGCACCCCGCCAAGGGTGCTTTTTCTTTGGCCCAATTTTGGATCGATCCAACGGAGACCAATCATGCACACGCCTAAGTGCACATGCGGTAATCCGCTCCCGCCGTACTGCGGTACCGGGACTCGCCCGAAGTATTGCAGTCGCTCATGTCGCAGCCGCGCTTACTACCAGCGCAAGACCTACGGCACCACCCGATAACCACACCTCAACGTTGAGGTGTGCTCACCCGAGGAGGAACCCAAGAAATGACCGAGGCAGAAAAGCAGCGGACCCGCGTAGACGCGCTGATCGTATGGGTTGAGGAACGGCTAGAACTCCTCAACGACTACGGCCCCGGCGCGCTGGCGAACGATCAACTCATCTTCCCCGACCCGCACCGGACGGCCGACGCTCCCGAAAGCAAGCCGCGCCGTAACCTCGCCGCCCGCAATGCCGCCGCCGCCCTAGCATTCCTGGAGAACGACAAGTGACCACGTTTAACGCCGAATACTGGACCCGACAGCGCGAACTACTAAGCATCGACCCCGAGGTTAGGCATGTGAACTTTGCGCGGTTCGTTGCCGACCAGTGCGGGCACGAATTGCGGCACGTTCAGCACGTCGGTTGGTACCGCTGGAATGGCCGTACCTGGGAAGCAACCGGCGACGACGGGGCCGCTATGCAGGCGATCACCGACGCAGCGCGAACCCTTATGCGGCACGGGGCCGACAATCCGGCCGACATGAATTGGGCCGCCGCTGCGGCTAACAAGATGCTGGTTAATTTCCAGCGCCGCGCCATGGTTGCCGAAATGGCCGTCCTCCCGCAGCTCAGTGCAACCGTCGATGATCTCGACACAGCGCGGCACCTGCTGACGTTCCGGAATGGCACCGTGGATCTCCGCACCGGAGAACTACGGCCGCATAATCCGGCCGACATGCTGACGCAGTGCGCCAATGTCGATTACGTGCCCGATGCTGAGTGCCCGCGCTGGGATCGGTTCGTTGAGGAAATCTTCCCCGGTGACGTCGAACTACAGCGGTATTACCAGACCTTCCTAGGCATGGCGATTACCGGCGAGGTGCGGGAACACGCCCTCGGCGTTTGGTACGGGGAACACGGCCGGAACGGCAAGGGCACCACCATTCGCACCATGCAAAAGGTGTTCGGGCATGACGTAGTCCATGAGGTGCCGTTCACCGTGTTTGAGAACGTGCGCGGGCAGGCTGTCCACACCGAGCAAATCGCAGCGCTGCGCGGTAAGCGGCTCGTCGTCGCGCAGGAAGGCAACCAGGGTGTGCCGATGAATACGGCGCTACTCAAGAACCTATCCGGCGGGGACCGAATCAGCACCCGGCACCTGCACGGAAAGGTGTTCTCTTTCGATCCGACATTTACCATCGTGCTCGCAACCAACTACCTACCGGAATTCGGTTCGGGTGGTGCTGCGCTGTGGGCCCGCACTAAGGCCGTTCTGTTCGGGCAGTCTTTCGCGGACCGGCGCGACCCGGACCTAGAGCCGACGATTCAGGGGCCGGAGCGTGAGGGCGTGGCTGCATGGGTCGTGCGTGGTGCTGTTCGGTACTACAGCGAGGGACTACGCGACCCGCTTAGCGTCATCGCTGCGACCGAGCATCACAAGGAAGAGGTGGACCCGCTAAAGCCTCTCGTCGGTGAGGTTTTCGATTACGACGACAACAGCGAAGTGAAGCGGTCCGACTTCAACCGCGAGTTGAAGGAATGGCGCGAGGATAACGGCGACAAGTCCGCCAAGTATTCCCCGAGCAACGTCAAGAACCACCTAAAGACGAACGGCGTAACCGAGGTGCAGCGCAAGGGCAAGGGTTGGATGTACCGGGGAATTTACCTACTGTCCGACCCGCCCGCGCACATCGTCACGCCCGAGCCGTTCGGCCCCGGAATTCTCGACCAGACGCAGCGCTGACAGCGGGAAGGGCCGTTTAACGGAAGGGCGGTCACAGGAAAGTTGTTACCTGTACCTAGCTCCCATATACGTATGGGGAGAAGGTACAGGTAACAAGAAAACTGTTACCCACTCTCATGCTTTCGCGGCCTTTCCGCTGACCCCTCGCCGGCTCGGTACCGGTCCAGTAACGAATGCCGGTAGGCGTGCGCTATTCCGGACCTTTCGGCGTTTCGTCTTTACCAACACACTCTCTGTATCGTGACGGCGTTCTGCGTTCGTCCTCTCGGGATATCTGGGTGTCCTCCTCGGTCAGCGTGGACCGGTCGTGCTCTCCTCGGCCGGTCCTTCGCTGGTCACCCTTAAACGTTGAGGTGTGGCCCCGGTTCCCCCTTTGCGGCTGTTCCCCGCAATCCCCCTAATTCTTCGGTGAGTTGTGATGTCACGCGCGCTATGCGGCGGACCCCTCACCGATCGGGCCCCTGCCCGCTGTTGGTCTGGAACAGAGACCACGGCGAGTAGGGGCCCTTTTTGCGTTCCTGGAGGAAACCCCATGACTTCACATGACATGACGACACCGGGGGACGGTTCAACCTCCCGGCTCAATAGCGCGCGAATGCAGCAGGGTTCGACCGAGAATGCCGATCGACTCATTACCGAGCGTCGGGCCGAATCCCCCGCTGTTAGCCACAACGACATGATGGCTGAGCACTACGCCGAGCGGAACGCAGCGCGAGAGGCCGAGCGCGCCGACGTCGAGCCACCGGCCGATTTCGACGCCGAGGAACTAGCCGCCCGCATCTTCAACCGCATTCACGCCCCCTGGCTTTAAGCACACCCGAGGAGTAACCCAAATGCCCACCCCGGAAGACCTAATCACCCCGAACCACGATTTCATGATGCGCAATAAGCGTCATGGGACCCTAGCACCGAAGGTTGCCGAGGACCGGTGGCAGGCACTACAGACCGTTGTGCGGGAAATGGACCGGCTATCGGATCTCTACTATCAGCGCGCCGAGGCGGCCGAGGACGTGCGGCTAGAGGCTCGGGCCGCACATGCCCGCGCTGCGTCCACCGGTAAGGCTGCACCGGCCGGGACCGCCGTAAAGGTGATGGAGGCGGAACTAGCCGTAGACGGCACGCTGTCCGCATTCCGCGCCATGCTGCCCCGGCTGGTCACCGCCCGTAAGGCATATGACGCGCTATTCAGCGACCGCGCGTTTATCGAGCAGTACCGACAGGCGCTCATCCCGGAATTCCTAAAGCGGCGTGAAACGGTGCTGTCGGCATTCGCTGAGCTAGAGGCGAACGTGCCCGCGCTGGCCGAGCTATACAACCTCCTAGGCGTTTACACGCTGCGGGATCTCCTAGGCGAGAACCACACGCGCTACATGCCCTCTAACCACGGCTGGAGTGCTCCCGCGCTGGCCGAAGCGCTGAGCGTCATTCGCCGGCTTGTGGACGACCCGAGCGGCATTCGAGCGGGCACCCTGCTAGCCGAGGATCTAGACACCATTGAGGCCGAGCTACCGGCGCTGGCCGAGGCGCGCGAGGAAGAGGCATTCGAGGAGAACCAGCGCGGCAAGATGCAGCTACGGCGCGCGAACCCCTGGTGACTTGAATTGAGGCGGGGTCGGTATGGGACCACCGGCCCCGTTCTCTCGCTGTCCTGGAACTGTGCTGACGCACGTTGCATTCGCTGTGGATTCGGCTTGCCATTCACGCTCCGTGACAGCGCTGAGTGTCACTGAGAGTGGCCAAAGGGGTGGGGGGTGACCCCCGAACGGCCCTCTGCCGGACCGCAAGCGTATAGCAGCTCTCCCTGTCCGTCCGGAGAGCCCAGATCGGTTAACCGTATGTAGTCAGCGCGAACGGCGCAACGATTGGAGATACCACCATGAGTAATCAGAATCTCAGCGCCGAGTTTCGCCGCGCTGTTCTTGATGAGTTCGACCTAGAGGCGCACGAACTAGTCACCCTGGAAAGGGCGTGCGCTGTGCTCGATCAAATCGAGGGACTAGAGCACGACGTGAAGACTCGCGGCGTAATCGTTCGCGGCGTGCGTGGCAGCCTCTATCCGAATCCCTCGCTTAAGGAACTGCGGGCCGCTGAAACGTCGTTCCTCGCTATCGTCCGGGCCCTCGGCCTACAGGATGCGGATATGGCACCGGGCAAGGGTTCGGCGTCCGCCGCAGCGCGTGCGATGAACCGGGCCCGGTGGGGGGTGCGCGGTGGCAAGGCGGCGTAAGGCTGCGCCGGTCGATTCCGGCCCCTCGGCCGAGGATATGCATTACGGCCGTCTCGGCATTCTCTACATGCTGCACACCGAGGACCCGGCGGAATTCGCTGAACTCGACAAGTCGCACGATTGTGCCGAGCCTTTCGCTGACAGCGTGCTAGAGGAACGGGCGCGTAAGTTTGCCGAACGGCACCGGCACATTTGGCAGCACTGGTAACCACCCCTTGACGTTGAGGTGTGCCCATTAGACCGGGGGCCGTTCCGCTGTGTTGTTAGTCCCTTCAACAGCGTTGAGCGGCCCCCCGCTTTTCGAGAGGGAAGAGAAATGCGTAATTCAAGGTTCTGTCAGCGCCTAGGGTGCGACCGCCCGGCATTCCCTCGACGTGAACGAGGAAGGTTCCGAGGATATCGCCCGTGCTGTTCCCTGCCTTGTCTGTACTGGCGTCGCGCTTTCGAAGCATTTAGTGTCGGTGGTCCTGCCCTTGGCCGGGAGGCCGTAACTGATCTCGAGCTGTTCTCTCAGGTCCTCGTTGCAGGATTGGATGAGCCGGATTCACTGCGGATTCTCAATGAGCTTTACGACATATACGGGCGGGCTGAATGAGACCGATTCGCGTTGTCCTCGGCCCGGATGGTTGGGAACCCTCGGATGCACCAGCGCGGCCCGGATTGGTCGCGTGGCGTTTTCCCCGCTCGCTGGCGATTCGGCCCCCGGCCAAGCCTTGCGCTGACACGCTACCCCGCCGACCGGTGCCGGTTCCCGGACGACCCCGGAACTGCGGTAAGCGCCGGTAGGTCTCGACACTGGAGCGCCGGTGACTGATACTCCCCAACATGGATGCGGGACTTGCAGCGGTATTGGGTGCAGTAGCGGGCTCTGTGGGAGGCGTCGTTGGTGCGATAGTCACCGGCAAAGTTCAGCGAGACGGCGTGCTGATGTCTGTAAGGGCTGAGCATTTGAAACAGAGACATCAGCCCCGGCATGACGCTTACAGAGTGTTTCTACGATCGATGACCGAACTGAAAGATCGGGTCCTCGTTGAGAGCTATGAAAGTACGCACCCTGAAGAAGAGAACACCTTCAGGAAGGAAATAAACGAGCGCTGGATCGAGCTTAGCCTTTTTGGTCCCCCCGCTATTAGTGCAGCAACCGGGGTATTGGTACGCGACCATGCGCGGCTAGTAGTTGATGGGATGGCCGCAGCTCGGGAGCGAGAATCTGTGTTACTTGGCCTGCCCGAGGATTGCACACCGGAAGCCCTACAAGAGGCGGAGGAAGCGGCGGGCCGGGCAGTTGACTGGGTGCAAGCTACGGCGCGCATGCTGGCCGCAGCAATTGATGACTTTGCTCATTCTGCTAGTGAGGCCCTTAACGACGACGGCACCAGAATGCGACGGCAACCGCGCATTGGTTTCTTCAGACGACGCCGCCTCTATCGCCAACACTTGGCCGAGATACGTTCTAGGCCCGCCCCCGATCGCTCGCCCGATTCTCGCTGAGCGCTCCCACCCTGAACATTCAGGGTGACTACGAACCCCCGATGACCGTTCGCGGCCGTCGGGGGTTTTCTGCGTTTCCGGGGCACCTTCGAAATAAAGGCGGGTATCCTCGCCGGCTGAGGGTGTCCGGGTACCCCCCGGCTAGCGATACCAAGGGTTTTCCGCCCCTTCGATTCTTAGGCCGCCGAGTCCAGAACGGCCCGCACCTCGGGCACCTCGGCATACTCAGCGAGCCGGGCCAGCACCACCCCCGCCCGTTCCGCTGTTCGCTCGCTGGCAATGTTGGCAGACAGCGTGAGCACCCGTTCGGCAACGGCCGCCGATTCCTCGGGTTCGTTGGCGTCGGCGTAGGCAACGGCAAGCCACGACAGATAAAGCGCCAACTCTCGCGTATGTGTGGCGTCATACCGGCCGAGGACGTCACGCAGTATCGGCACAGCGCGGAGCGGTCGGCGTAGCTCGGTGAACACGCGCGCTTCCATGACTTGCAATTCCCCGGCATCAACCCAATACAGGTAGTCCGGTTCCTCGGTTCCCTCGCTGTCTGCGCTGAGCGCTTCCGACGCTTCCCCGAGGGCCCGCATTGCGTGCTGTGCATTCTCGGCCCCACCCGCTTTCGTGTGTGCCCAAGCCACCCGGTCGAGATACAGCGCGCGTGCCTTTGGCGGTGCGTCCGGTCCGGCCCCGTCGAGTGCGGCAAGTGAGAGGTCTAGACCTTCCAACTCGCGTCCGGTATTGCTGAGTTGGTAGGCCAGCGACCCGGCAAGGTTCCCGGCTAGCGTCCGGTCCTCGGCCTGCGTGGCCGCGCTGAGTCCTAGCCGGTAGATGCGTTCCGCTTCGCTCTGCTGGCCAGCGTCCGACGCGATCCATCCGGCGATCTGCGCCAACTCCCCGATCTGGATAAGGAGTTGGCGGCCGGTGGTTTCGGTGTACGACTGTTCACGGAACATGCGAACGGCCTTGCGCAATTCGCGTAGCGCGGGCCGCAGGAGATCCCCACCGGCTAGGAAGTCATCGGCAAGCCGTAGGCCATGCACGCGCTGTTTCAAGTCGTCCACTTGGGCTACGCCGACACGGCCGCCTGTACGGCGCTCTAGGGGCGTTAGCGGGTCCTCGGCGGGGAGGAAGTCGGACAGCGTGGGGAGCGGCGGTTCAGCGGCCGTCTGTGGCGTTGTGAGCACATCTACGGGAACGGCCAGCGCCGCAGCGAGGAACGGCAGCCATTCGCGCGGTGTGCGCTTGCCTGTCTCCCACCGGCTGACTTCCTGTCGGCCGACCGGTTCCCCGACCACACCGGCCGCCCGGCAAACCTCCCGTGCTAGCCGTGCCTGACTCCACCCGAGCCGTTCCCGCTGCTGCCTGATGTTGGCCCCGATTCCGCTCATGTTCTCAATTCTGGCCGACAGTTGGCCGACACGGGGCCACTAGTCGTAGATCCATTCCGGCCGGACGCTGGACGCCGTATTGCCGATGCGAGGGGACAGCGACCATGACGCCACCGGCAAAGCGCGTGAGTGCCCGCGTGAGCGCCTTACCCGAGCCTGAGCTAATCAGCCTGATAGACGATCCTGCGGGGCCGTACGCGGACTCTCCCGAGGGGTGGTGGACCGAATACGGCGGCGCGCTGGATACCCGTTCCGGGGTGGTCTACTTTCCGCCGATCGCCCAACCTCCCCCGTGCCCGTTCCCGTGCTCGCTGTGTAAGGCAAGGGGAGACAGAGTTGAGAGACGTTGACCAGTGGTTGCGGGAACCTCGGCCCGGACCGGTGGACCCGGTTTCCTGCGTTGTGTGTGCGGCGCTGCGAGGGAGTGCCAGCGCAAGTGCCCGCATAGACGATCCGGGGTTGGCGGTGGCCACGCTGTCAGCGATGCGGATTCACCGGGAATTCGGCCATGGGAACCGGGTGAAGAAACCCGAGCCTGCCGGGCGGTCCGTGTGAAGGCATTACGCGGCGCGCTGGTGGTCCTCGCGTGGGTGGCGTGGGTGGCCGCTGTGGCGTGGATGGTGGCCCGAGGGTTCGCCGCTTAGGTCCCTCGCTGTGGCCGCGAGTAAGACCGGCCCCGTCTGTGTGCTTCCCCCGTGGCGCATGGGCGGGGCCCCTTGCTGCCCAACTGCACTGTTGGTGCTGGCTAGTTGGCGCTGAGCACTTCCCCTGACACGGTCCGGTCCACAGGTGTGTTAGATGGGTAGACCGAGAGGGCGGCCGCAAGCTGGCTGTGCAGCGCGAGCCGGTCGAGCCCGGCGGCCGTACCGAGCGCCTCCAGCCGGGCCGGCACGTCGGCGGCGGCGTTGGCGTGAACGGTTCCGGAGCCGCCTTCATGGCCCGTGTTGAGGGCGGCCAGCAGATGGACCACCTCCGCGCCGCGCACCTCGCCCACGACCAGCCGGTCCGGCCGCATCCGCAGCGCCTGCCGCACCAGGTCCTCGAGGGTGACGAGCCCCGCGCCCTCCTGGTTGGCGGGTCTGGTCTCCAGCCGCACGACGTGCGGGTGGTCGGGCCGCAGTTCCGCCGAGTCCTCGGCCAGCACGATCCGCTCGTCCGGCCCGACCAGTCCCAGCAGGGCGCTCAGCAGGGTCGTCTTGCCGCTGCCGGTGCCCCCGCTGACGAGGAACGACAACCGGGCGTCCAGCAGCGCCCGCAGCACGCGGTCCCCGCCCGGCGGCACCGTCCCGGCCGCCACCAGCTCGTCGAGCGTGAAGGCGCGGGGCCGTACGACCCGCAGCGACAGGCAGGCACAGCCGACGGCCACCGGGGGCAGCACCGCGTGCAGCCGCGTCCCGTCGGGGAGGCGCGCGTCGACCCAGGGCCGGGCGTCGTCCAGGCGCCGGCCGGCCACGGCGGCGAGCCGCTGCGCGAGACGCCGGACGGCCACCGCGTCGGGGAAGGAGACGTCGGTGAGCTCCAGCCCTCCGCCCCGGTCCACCCAGACCCGGTCCGGCGCGGACACCAGCACGTCCGTCACCGACGCGTCGGCGAGGAGCCGTTCCAGCGGCCCGCTGCCGACCAGCTCGGAGCGCAACTGCTCGGCCGCTCGCAGCACTTCGGCGTCCCCGAGCACCCGCCCCTGGTCCCGCAGCGCCTGCGCCACCCGCGCGGGCGTCGGCTCGGCCCCGCTCTCGGCCAGCCGCCGCCGCACTCCGTCGAGCAGACCGGGCGGCATCCCCGCCCCGGTCACCGCAGGCCCCCTCATGCCGCCCTCGCCTCCACCAGCACCCGCTCCCAGAACTCCTTGCAGAAGCGGGCCAGGGGACCCCGGCGCGACACCCCGGGTGGTCGTCCCGTCTCCTGCGGGCGCTGCAGCGAGGGTTCGACGGGCACGTCCCCCGCCAGGGGGAGTCCGAGCAGCCGGGCCACCTCGCGGTCGTCCAGACCGGGCGCGTACGGCCCGCGGACCGCCACCCGCAGGTCGCGCAGGACCATGCCCACGGCCGAGGCGACGCGTCCCGCCGCCGCGACGGCACGCAGCTCCGCGGGAACCACGAGGAGTCCGAGGTCGAGCTGGGCGAGGACCTCGGCGACCCCGTCGTCGACGCGGCGCGGCAGGTCGACCACGACCACGCCGCCCCCGCGCCGCGCCGCGGCGAGCACCGCGCGTACGGCCTGGGGCGGTACGGCGACGCAGTCGCCGCGGTCCCAGCTGAGCACCCGCAGGGAGTGCAGCTCGGGCAGCGACTCCTCCAGGGCCCCGCCGCCGACCCGTCCGCGCGAGGCGGCGAACGCGGGCCAGCGCAGTCCCTCGGCCGTCTCTCCGCCGAGCACCACGTCGAGTCCGCCGCCCAGCGGATCCGCGTCCACCAGGAGGGTGCGCAGCCCCTCCCGCGCGGAGGTGACGGCGAGCGCGCACGCGAGCGTGGACGCTCCGGCCCCGCCCCGGCCACCGATGACGCCGACCGTCAGGGCGGGCCGTCCGACGCCCTCCGCCACATCGGCGATGCGGTCCACCAGCCACTGCTCGCCGTCGGGCAGCATCAGCACATGGTCGGCGCCGATCTCGACGGCCCTGCGCCAGACCCCGGAATCGTCCTGGTCGCGGCCGACGAGCACCACCCCTCGTCGTCTCGGGGCCCCGCGCACGCGCCGCGCGGCGTCGTCGCCGACGAGGACGAGGGGCGCGGCCTCCCAGCCGCTCCTCGGCTCCGGCATCCCGTGATGGACCTCCGGTGTGGCGCCGGCCGCCGCGCACAGGCGCAGCAGGTCGTCGAGGAGTCCGGCGTCCTCGGTGACGATCAGCGGTGCGCCCTGGCGGCCCCCTCCGGCGGCGGGCAGCGGATCACGCGTGACGGTTCCAGCCATGGTCGTCCTTCTTTGCTGCATCTTTCACGGGCTCCCGCGGCCCGCGATTCCCGACGTGTGAAGAGCCGGCGAGCCGCCTCCCGGGGGAAGGCGGACGGAAACCGGCCATACGCGCCCCGGCAAACGACGAACCGGGCGTGAACTCGCGACGAGCGGGACGCGCTGGAAACACGGTGCAGCGATCGGAAAAACCGCGTGGATCTTGGTGGAAAACTGTGGACGTCTCGACCGTTGTGAATATCGCCGTCACCCATAGCGGTGAGCCGTGCACATCTCCTGTGCGATTACCGCAGAGCAGTCCGACGACTACCCACCGCTACCATTCATGCGCATGACAACCCCTCCTCGCTCACCGCGCCAGAACAGGGCCTCGGCCGCGAAGAGAGGAAGAAAACCCACCCGGACATGCGACGACCCCCGCCGGGGGGGAGAGCGGGGGTCGTCCCCACGGCCGACTCGGGGGGGGAGGAGTCGGACCGGGTTAGCACGGTCGCGAACGATCCGTGACTTCCATGGTGTACCCGAGAGCCCTCTCAGGCAAACCCACACGCCCCACCTTACGCCGAATGGGCTGCGCCTATGCTCAAGGGCGTGGAAAACCACTCGTCGCCCCGCACAGCCGCCTTCTTTGACCTGGACAAGACGGTCATTGCGAAGTCGAGCACACTCACGTTCAGCAAGTCGTTCTACCAAGGCGGTCTGATCAACCGCAGAGCGGTCCTGCGCACCGCATACGCCCAGTTCGTCTTCCTGGCCGGCGGCGCCGACCACGACCAGATGGAGCGGATGCGCAAGTACCTGTCCGCGCTGTGCCGCGGCTGGAACGTCCAGCAGGTCAAGGAGATCGTCGCCGAGACGCTGCACGACCTGATCGACCCGATCATCTACGACGAGGCCGCCACCCTGATCGAGGAGCACCACACCGCGGGCCGCGACGTCGTGATCGTGTCCACCTCCGGCGCCGAGGTCGTCGAGCCGATCGGTGAACTGCTCGGCGCCGACCGGGTCGTGGCCACCCGCATGGCCGTGGGGGACGACGGGTGCTTCACCGGTGAGGTGGAGTACTACGCGTACGGCCCGACGAAGGCCGAGGCGATCAGGGAACTGGCCGAGTCCGAGGGCTACGACCTGGCCCGCTGCTACGCCTACAGCGATTCGGTGACCGATGTGCCGATGCTGGAGGCCGTGGGCCACCCGCACGCGGTGAACCCGGGCCGCGCGCTGCGCCGGGAGGCCCTCGCGCGCGAGTGGCCGATCCTGGACTTCCACCGGCCCGTCCGGCTCAAGCAGCGCTTCCCGGCGTTCTCCGTGCCGCCGCGCCCCGCCCTGGTCGCGGCGGCAGCCATAGGGGCGGCCGCGGCCACCGCGGGCCTCGTCTGGTTCGCCAGCCGGCGCCGCGCGACGGTGGCCTGACCTCCTTGCGGAAACACTCCGCCGATCGTCGGCCGCCCCCGCGCACATCGGCGCCCGTTCCACACCTGTTTGAACCTAAAAGTAAAGAAGCGGGACCGGCACTTCCGCTTCC
Source organism: Streptomyces viridosporus (assembly GCF_002078235.1). Taxonomy (GTDB): domain Bacteria; phylum Actinomycetota; class Actinomycetes; order Streptomycetales; family Streptomycetaceae; genus Streptomyces; species Streptomyces viridosporus. The sequence continues at coordinate 18,170 of NZ_MSGP01000126.1, read as the reverse complement.
CTTGGTCCTGGAGTACAAAGGAATCAACGGCCCGCGAGACCAAGGACATCCGAGAGGATCACCTTCACCACGCATTCGGCCCCACGGACCGCGCATGGACACCGGGCACCCACGCGACGTCGACCCGTCGATTACGGGCCAGCCGCACCAGGTGACGGGCAAAGTACCCGACCTGATGGGCATGTATCGAGGACGCCTGGTAACCCGGTGGGCATGCCAGCGGCGGTACGAGTTCTCGTACCGCCGCATTTCTGTCCGCCCGCACGGGCCCTTTGCCTTCTCACCTCGCGTGCGCGCCGCATCGCATGCGTGCCGCATCGCGTACGCGCGCCACCGCATGTGCGTCACACCCCGTGCGCGCGCCACCGCGTGCGCGTCACGCCGCTCCCCGCTGGAGCGCCTCGCACACCGCCGTCGACTCGCGCGCCCCGAGTTCGATCGCGCGCCCGCAGTGGACGATCCAGGCCGCCACGCCCTCGGGCGTGCCGGAGACATAGCCCTCCAGGGCCGCCAGATAGGCCTCGTGCCCCAGTTCGGCGTGGCCCACCTCGGCCGGGCAGACCGACTTCGGGTCGAGACCGCTGCCGATCAGGACGATCCGTTCGGCCGTCCGTGCGACCAGGCCGTTGTGGGAGACGAAGGGGCGCAGGGCGAGGAGCTCGCCGTGGACGACGGCGGCCGTCACCAGCGCCGGGGCGGAACCGCCCGCGATGAGGAGCTCGGAGAGCCCTTCCAGCCGGCCGTGCGCCTCCGCCGCGCTCGGCAGCCCGAGCCCGATCAGGGGCTCGTCGACCGGCTCGCCCTCCTGCCGGGGCCGCCCGACCCGCTCGGCCTTGTCGGCCGCCGCCACCAGGTGCAGCCTGGCCAGCACCCTCAGGGGCGACTGCCGCCAGATCGACAGCAGCTGACCCGCCTCGGCGGTCAGGCGCAGGGCCGCGCCCATCGTGCGCGCCTCGGCGTCACCGCTGAAGTCGCTGCGCCGGCGCACCTCCTCCAGGGCCCAGTCGGCGCCCGAGAGCGCCGCCGAGCCGCGGGCGCCGCGCAGCGCCGCCTCGGAGGTGATCTCGTTGCTGCGCCGCCGCATGACCCGGTGTCCGTAGACCCGGTCCACGGCCTTGCGCACGGACTCCACGGAGTCGGCCACTCCGGGCAGGGAGCCCAGGGCCGCGAGGGGGTCGGCGGTAGCGCCTTTCGTACTCATGAGTACGACCCTACGCACCCCGGGCACCGACCCCACGTTGGAGTGGTCTTCTTCACGCCCACCCCTCACCCGCAGCTATGGAGCCACTACGCTTGGTGAACATGAAAATTGCTTTCGTTGGGAAGGGCGGCAGCGGAAAGACGACCCTGTCCTCCCTGTTCATCCGACACCTCGCGGCCGAGGGTGCCCCGGTCGTCGCGGTCGACGCCGACATCAACCAGCACCTGGGAGCCGCGCTGGGCCTCGACGAGGCGGAGGCGGCCGCGCTGCCCGCGATGGGCGAGCACCTGCCGCTGATCAAGGACTACCTGCGCGGCACCAACCCGCGCATCGCGTCCGCCGAGACGATGATCAAGACGACACCGCCCGGCGCGGGCTCCCGGCTGCTGCGGGTGTGCGAGGACAACCCGGTCTACGACGCCTGCGCGCGGCCGGTGGAACTCGACGGCGGGACCGTCCGCCTGATGGTCACCGGCCCCTTCACCGACGCCGACCTGGGGGTCGCCTGCTACCACTCCAAGACCGGAGCGGTGGAGCTGTGCCTGAACCACCTGGTGGACGGCCCCGGCGAGTACGTCGTGGTGGACATGACGGCCGGCTCGGACTCCTTCGCCTCCGGCATGTTCACCCGCTTCGACGTCACGTTCCTCGTGGCCGAGCCGACCCGGAAGGGGGTTTCCGTCTACCGCCAGTACAAGGAGTACGCCCGCGACTTCGGGGTGACCCTGAAGGTCGTCGGCAACAAGGTGCAGGGCCCGGACGACCTCGACTTCCTCCGCGCGGAGGTCGGGGACGACCTGCTCGTGACGGTGGGGCACTCGGACTGGGTCCGGGCCATGGAGAAGGGCCGGCCGCCCCGCTTCTCCCTCCTGGAGGAACCGAACCGCCGCACCCTGCGCCTGCTGCACACCACCGCCGACGCGACGTACCGGCTGCGCGACGGGGAGCGCTACACCCGCCAGATGGTGCACTTCCACCTGAAGAACGCCCGGTCGTGGGGCAACGAGCGCACCGGGGTCGACCTGGCGGCGCAGGTCGACCCGGGCTTTGTGCTCGGCGAGAGGGCTACGACGCCCGTCTGACCCTCACCGCTTCTTCTTCGCCGGCGCCCCGGGCGCCCCCTTGGGCGCCGGGGCGGGGGCGGCGGACAGGAAGGACTTCCAGCCCTGCTGCGGGGCCTCGCCGACGTCCAGGGTGCGCAGCTTCGCCAGCGTCTTCGGGTCCTGGGCGTCCAGCCAGTCCACGAGCTGCCGGAAGGATACGCAGCGCACCTCGGACTTGGTGCACACCGTCTCGACGACCTCCTCGACAGCACGCATGTAGGTGCCGCCGTTCCAGGACTCGAAGTGGTTGCCGATGATCAGGGGTGCGCGGTTGCCCCGGTAGGCCCGCTCGAACCCCTGGAGCAGACCGTCCCGCATCTGGTCGCCCCACCGCTCGTGCTGGGCCGGGTCGCCCTGGGTGGCGGTGCCGGACTGGTTGACCATGAAGTTGTAGTCCATGGCGAGCTGCTCGAAGGAGTGCCCGGGGAAGGGCACGAGCTGCAGCGACAGGTCCCACAGGCCCTGCTTCCGCTTCGGCCACACCTGGTTGTTGACGCCGCTGGTGTCGTAGCGGAAGCCCAGGTCGCGGGCGGCCTCCATGAAGTTCTCCTGGCCCTCCAGGCACGGGGTGCGGGCGCCGATGAGCTCCTCGTCGTAGTCGAAGGGCAGCGGAGCCGCGTCCTTCAGGCCGGTGTTGGTCTTCCAGGTCTTCACGAAGCGTTTGGCCTGGCTGATCTCGTCCTTCCACTCCGCCACCGACCACTCGCCGACCCCACCGCCGCTGCCGCAGAAGTGCCCGTTGAAGTGGGTGCCGATCTCGTTGCCCTCCAGCCAGGCCAGGCGCAGTTGCTGCACGGTGTCGGCGATGCCCTGCCGGTCGTTGAAGCCGATGTCGGAGCGGCCCGGGGAGTGCTGCGGTGGGTGGTACAGGTCGCGCTTCTCCTCCGGGAGCAGGTACACGCCGCTCAGGAAGTACGTCATGGTCGCGTCGTTCTTCCTGGCGACCTCGCGGAAGCGGGAGAAGAGCTTCTGGCTGTCCTCGCCCGCTCCGTCCCAGGAGAAGACGACGAACTGCGGCGGCTTCTCACCCGGCTCCAGCCGTTCGGGCCGGGGCAGGTGCGGCTGCGCCCCGGTGTACGCGGTGGAGCCGTCGCCGATCAGCCGGACGGCACTCCCCGGCCCGGGAGCCGGCTCGGCCTTCTCCTGCCTCCTCTCCCGCTCGCCGGTGCCGTCGGCTCCGGCTCCGCAGCCGGCGAGCGAGGCGACGCACACCGCGGCGACCACGGTGCCCGCGGCGATCCTGTGGGTGGCGGCCATCCGCCCACCTTCTTCCTTCTCTCGGGCCGGCCCCGATGGGGGCGATGTCTGGTGCCGTGCCGCTCCGGGCCGACGGCGCCGCCAACGTCGCACGGAACCGAGAAGGAATAAGTACGACAAGCCGATGAAATGACCGCTTCACTCGCGAGGGTGATCACCTCACCCATTTGCACAGAAAGTCCTGACTCGGCCTTCACTCTTAATTACGGTTCATTTACGGACCGTTGACACACCCCGCCGCACCCCGCCGTACCGCACGACCGCGACCGTCCCGCCGCCGTGCGGGGTCCGCCGACCGGGTGCGGCCGACGGCGACCGACGGCGGCCGATGAAGGCGAGCCGGAGTCACCCGGCACCGGAGGGCACGCACGAGTGCGGGGCACCAGCGCGTTCCGACGCGCCACCGCTCCCCTGGCGTGCGGCGAACCGGCCCGACTCCGGAGTCCGGCGGCGCGAGGGGCCCGTACGGGTGTGAGAGGCGTTACACCCCTTGAACCGGCTTGCTCCGGTGTCCGTGGGAACGGTTGACCGGGACGACGGACGGCGGTCCACCTCCACCCGATAGGTCTAAACCATTTTGCCGTCGGCCCTTGTCAGCGCACTCCAGGTCTGATGAGCTGTGGTCTGGGACACAACGGACACCCCGGGAAAGGCAGATGCCGTGAGCAATGAAAGCCTGGCCAACCTTCTGAAGGAGGAGCGTCGCTTCACGCCCCCCGCCGACCTGGCCGCGAACGCCAACGTCACGGCAGAGGCGTATGAACAGGCCAAGGCTGACAGGCTCGGCTTCTGGGCCGAGCAGGCCCGCCGACTGACCTGGGCCAAGGAGCCCACGGAGACCCTCGACTGGTCGAATCCGCCGTTCGCCAAGTGGTTCGCGGACGGCGAGCTCAACGTCGCCTACAACTGCGTCGACCGGCACGTCGAGGCCGGCCACGGCGACCGGGTCGCCATCCACTTCGAGGGCGAACCGGGCGACAGCCGCTCCCTCACCTACGCCCAGCTCAAGGACGAGGTCTCCAAGGCCGCCAACGCCCTGCTCGAGCTGGGGGTCCGGAAGGGCGACCGGGTCGCCGTCTACATGCCGATGATCCCGGAGACGGCGATCGCGATGCTGGCCTGCGCCCGCATCGGTGCCGCGCACTCCGTCGTCTTCGGCGGCTTCTCCGCGGACGCCCTCGCGACCCGCATCCAGGACGCCGACGCCAAGGTCGTCATCACCGCCGACGGCGGCTACCGGCGCGGCAAGCCCTCCGCGCTCAAGCCGGCCGTGGACGAGGCCGTCGGACGCGTGGAGCACGTCGAGCACGTCCTCGTCGTCCGCCGCACCGGCCAGGACGTCGCCTGGACCGAGGGCCGCGACGTGTGGTGGCACGACATGGTCGGACGGCAGAGCGCCGAGCACACCCCGGAGGCGTTCGGGGCCGAGCAGCCGCTGTTCATCCTCTACACCTCGGGCACGACGGGTAAGCCGAAGGGCATCCTGCACACCTCCGGCGGCTACCTCACCCAGACGGCGTACACGCACTGGGCCGTCTTCGACCTCAAGCCGGAGACCGACGTGTACTGGTGCACGGCCGACGTCGGCTGGGTCACCGGACACTCGTACATCGTCTACGGCCCGCTCGCCAACGGCGCCACCCAGGTCATGTACGAGGGCACGCCGGACACCCCGCACCAGGGACGCTTCTGGGAGATCGTGCAGAAGTACGGCGTGACGATCCTCTACACCGCGCCCACCGCGATCCGGACGTTCATGAAGTGGGGCGACGACGTCCCCGCGAAGTTCGACCTGTCCTCGCTGCGGGTCCTCGGCTCCGTCGGTGAGCCGATCAACCCCGAGGCGTGGATCTGGTACCGCAAGAACATCGGCGCGGACCGCACCCCGGTGGTGGACACCTGGTGGCAGACCGAGACCGGCGGCATCATGGTCTCGCCGCTGCCGGGTGTGACCGCGGCCAAGCCGGGCTCCGCCCAGACCCCGCTGCCCGGCATCGAGGCGACCGTCGTCGACGACGAGGCGAACGAGGTGCCCAACGGCGGCGGTGGCTACCTGGTGATCACCGAGCCGTGGCCGTCGATGCTGCGCACCATCTGGGGCGACGACCAGCGGTTCATCGACACCTACTGGTCGCGGTTCGAGGGCAAGTACTTCGCGGGTGACGGCGCCAAGAAGGACGACGACGGCGACATCTGGCTGCTCGGCCGGGTCGACGACGTCATGCTCGTGTCCGGCCACAACATCTCCACCACCGAGGTCGAGTCCGCCCTCGTCTCCCACCCGTCGGTCGCCGAGGCGGCCGTGGTCGGCGCGGCGGACGAGACGACCGGCCAGGCGATCGTCGCCTTCGTGATCCTGCGCGGTACGGCGGCGGAGACCGACGACCTGGTCGCCGAGTTGCGCGGCCACGTGGGCGCCACGCTCGGCCCGATCGCCAAGCCCAAGCGGATCCTGCCGGTGGCCGAGCTGCCGAAGACCCGCTCCGGCAAGATCATGCGCCGGCTGCTGCGCGACGTCGCGGAGAACCGTCAGCTGGGAGACGTCACCACGCTGACCGACTCCACCGTCATGGATCTCATCCAGTCCAAGCTGCCCCAGACGCCCAGCGAGGACTGAGCGGTCGGGGGCCGGTCACCGGACCGGCCCCCGACCGGTCACCGCCCGACGGGGCATCCGGCACGTGCCGGGTGCCCCGTGCGGCGTGCGGGGGGTGAGGCGGGGGACGTGACCAGGGATCTTCCGGTACGGCCCAGGAGCACGTTGGGTAAGCTGAGCGGTAAGAACTGTCTCATGGGGCGCCGGGAAGTCTGGTCGGCACGCGATTCGTGCTACCCGACTACCTGAGGATCCACCTGTGACCGCGCCCCGCACCCCCCGCAAGGCTCTCGGACGTCTCTCCCTGCCCGAGCGGACGTTCGTCGCCGACGCCCTGCGCACCGAGACCGTCGGCGGTGTACTGCTCCTCTTCGCCGCCGTCACCGCGCTGATCTGGGCGAACGTACCCGCGCTGCGCGACAGCTACGAGAGCGTCAGCCACTTCCACCTCGGCCCCGAGGCCCTCGGGCTGAGCCTGTCGGTCGCGCACTGGGCCGCCGACGGACTGCTGGCGGTCTTCTTCTTCGTCGCCGGGGTCGAACTCAAGCGTGAACTCGTCGCGGGCGATCTGCGCGACCCCAAGGCGGCCGCGCTGCCGGTCGTCGCCGCCCTGTGCGGCATGGCCGCGCCGGCGCTCGTCTACACGCTCACCAACACCGTCGGCGGCGGCTCGCTGGCCGGCTGGGCCGTGCCCACCGCCACCGACATCGCCTTCGCCCTCGCCGTGCTCGCCGTCATCGGCACCTCCCTGCCGAGCGCGCTGCGCGCCTTCCTGCTCACCCTCGCCGTCGTCGACGACCTGTTCGCGATCCTGATCATCGCGGTCTTCTTCACCGACCACCTGAACTTCGCCGCGCTCGGCGGCGCGGTCGCGGGCCTGGTCGTCTTCTGGCTGCTGCTGCGCAAGGGCGTGCGCGGCTGGTACGTGTACGTCCCGCTCGCACTCGTCGTGTGGGGGCTGATGTACAACAGCGGCATCCACGCCACCATCGCCGGTGTCGCCATGGGCCTGATGCTGCGCTGCCACCGCCGCGAGGGCGAGGAGCAGTCCCCCGGCGAGCACATCGAGCACCTCGTCCGGCCGTTCTCGGCGGGCCTCGCGGTCCCGCTGTTCGCCCTGTTCAGCGCGGGTGTGGCCGTCTCCGGCGGCGCGCTCGCGGACGTGTTCACCCAGCCCGAGACGCTCGGCGTCGTGCTCGGACTCGTCGTCGGCAAGATGCTCGGCATCTTCGGCGGCACCTGGCTGACGGCCCGTTTCACCCGGGCCTCGCTCAGCGAGGACCTCGCCTGGGCGGACGTGTTCGCCGTGGCGACCCTCGCCGGGATCGGCTTCACCGTCTCGCTGCTCATCGGCGAACTGGCCTTCGAGGGCGACGCGTCCATGACCGACAGCGTCAAGGCCGCCGTGCTGACCGGCTCGCTGATCGCCACCGCCCTCGCGGCGGTGCTGCTGAAGGTACGGAACGCCAAGTACCGCAAGCTGGCCGAGGAAGAGGAGCGCGACGAGGACCTCAGCGGCGTCCCGGACGTCTACGAGCAGGACGACCCGGCGTACCACCTGCGCATGGCGGAGATCCACGAGCGCAAGGCCGCCGAGCACCGGCGACTCGCCCGGGAGAAGGCCGACGAGCGGGACGGGCTTGCCGAAGTGGTGGGCAGGGCAGGCGAGGACCACGACGGTCCGGCATGATCTGACGAGACGGTACAAAAGACAGAACCACGGCAGTCGCACCCGGACAACCGGAGGCAAGCAGCCGGACACGGACCGTCGGACGGCAGACTGAACCGTACGTGCAGGCACGCAGAAGTACGCAGAAGAGGGAGACCGCGATGAGCGCACCCGACGGCAGCCCGGTCGGCGCCGAACGCAGCATCGGCCAGCTGTTCGCCTCGGCGACGGCGGACATGTCGGCGCTGGTGCACGACGAGATCGCGCTGGCGAAGGCGCAGCTCAAGCAGGACGTCAAGCGGGGCGCCACCAGCGGCGGCGCGTTCACGGCGGCCGGCGTGCTGCTCCTGTTCTCCCTGCCGATGCTGAACTTCGCGCTGGCCTACGGCATCCGCACCTGGAGCGGCTGGAACCTCGGGGTCTGCTTCCTGCTCTCCTTCGCGGCGAACGTGCTGGTCGCGGCGGTCCTCGCGCTGATCGGCGTCGTCTTCGCGAAGAAGGCCAAGAAGGGCCAGGGGCCGCAGAAGGTCGCCGCCTCGATGAAGGAGACGGCGGGCGTGCTGCAGAAGGCCAAGCCGCACCCGCGCCCCGAGCTGCCGGAGGACCGGGTCCCCCCGGCCATCGAGGCTGTGGCACGCTCGTCCTCATGACGGGCTCCTTCGTCCCTTCGGGGCAATCCCCTCCGGCGCAACCCACCTCGGTCGTACGCCTCGACATCCCCGGTGGTGCCGAGGTGACCCACCGGGACGTCGCCGCCAATGGCGCCCGCTTCCACATCGCGGAACTGGGCGACGGCCCGCTGGTGCTGCTGCTGCACGGCTTCCCGCAGTTCTGGTGGACCTGGCGGCACCAGCTGACGGCGCTCGCCGACGCCGGGTTCCGGGCCGTCGCCATGGACCTGCGGGGCGTCGGCGGCAGCGACCGCACACCGCGCGGTTACGACCCGGCCAACCTCGCGCTGGACATCACCGGGGTGGTCCGCTCCCTCGGGGAGCCGGACGCCGCGCTGGTCGGCCACGACCTGGGCGGATACCTGGCGTGGACGGCGGCGGCGATGCGCCCCAAGCTCGTACGGCGCCTGGCGGTCGTGTCCATGCCGCATCCGCGGCGCTGGCGGTCGGCGATGCTCTCCGACGCCAGGCAGTCGGCCGCCCTGTCGCACATCTGGGGGTTCCAGCGGCCCTGGATCCCCGAGCGCCGGCTCACCGCGGACGACGGGGCGCTGGTGGCCGAGCTCATCCGGGACTGGTCCGGGCCGCGCCTGCCGGACGAGGAGACGCTGGCCACCTACCGGCGGGCCATGTGCATCCCCTCCACGGCGCACTGCTCGATCGAGCCGTACCGCTGGATGGTGCGCTCCCTGGCCCGCCCGGACGGTTTCCAGTTCAACCGCCGGATGAAGCGGCCGGTGCGGGTGCCGACGCTGCACCTGCACGGCTCACTGGACCCCGTGGTGCGCACGCGCAGTGCCGCCGGGTCCGGGCAGTACGTCGAAGCGCCGTACCGTTGGCGGCTGTTCGACGGGCTCGGGCACTTCCCGCACGAGGAGGACCCGGTCGCCTTCTCGACCGAACTGGTCAACTGGCTGAAGGATCCCGAACCGGACCGGTGACCGGGCGGACGCTCCCGGTGCCCTCCGGTGCCACCCGCGCCGCCGTCCCGGTGTCGCCGCCGGCGCACGCGTCGACAGCTCCCCGGCACACACGCCCGAACACCCGTTCCACGAAAGGCCACTTGCCCGGCGCATAGGCCAATTGAGTGCCCACGAAGCGGTTATCGACCATGGGGCGGGGGCAGACGTCGGGGTATGGGCTGGACGCACGACTACAGTGACGCACGCCGCACTCGCCGCTCGGCGGGCGGTATGGGTTCCCACCAGCGAGGCGGTGCACCGCAGATGGCAGGTACGGACCTCAGGGTGGGAATTCCACACATCCTCCGCCGCCGGGCCCGCTGGGTCTCGGTCCGTCTGCGCCACCCGCGCGGCTGACCGGACGTCCGCCCGGACGGCCTGCGTCCACCGGCCGTCCGCAGGACTCCTCCACGTCTCCCGCGGGGCTCCGTCGTGTTTCCCACGGGATCCTCCGTGCTTCCCGCGGGACCCTCCGCGTCCCCGGAGGGCCTAGAGGGCACAGCTGTCGCTGTCCACCTGCCGGTTCGCGGTGCGGCCCTTGGTGATGTCCTCCTGGATCTCGTCCACGGTGAGCGCGTACCCGGTCTCCGCGTCGTCCAGGGACTTCGCGAAGACCACGCCGTAGACCCTGCCCTCGGGGGTCAGCAGCGGGCCGCCGGAGTTGCCCTGACGGACGGTCGCGTAGAGGGAGTACACGTCACGGCGGACCGTGCCCCGGTGGTAGATGTCCGGACCGTTGGCCGTGATGCGCCCCCGCACCCGCGCGGGACGGACGTCGTACGCCCCGTTCTCCGGGAAACCGGCGACGATCGCGCCGACGCCGGTGCGCGCGTCCTCGGTGGTGAAGCGCAGCGCGGGCGCCTTCAGATCGGGGACGTCGAGGACGGCGATGTCGCGCTTCCAGTCGTAGAGGACGATCGTCGCGTCGTACTTCCTGCCCTCGCCGCCTATCTGCACGACCGGTTCGTCGACACCGCCCACGACGTGCGCGTTGGTCATCACGCGGCGGTCGTCGAAGACGAAGCCGGTGCCCTCCAGCACCTTGCCGCAGTCGAGGGCGGTGCCCGTGACCTTGACGATGGAGCGCTGGGCGCGGATCGCCACGGCGCTGTTCGCGAGGGCCGGGTCCGGGGGCCGGACGTCGGTGATCGGCTCGCTGGCGAACGGGCTGAAGACCTGCGGGAAGCCGTTCTGCGCGAGGACGGAGGAGAAGTCGGCGAACCAGGTGTCGGCCTGGTCGGGCAGCGCCCGGGAGACCCCGAGCAGCACCTTGGAGCTGCGGACCTCCTTGCCGAGCGTCGGCAGCGTCGTACCGGCGAGGGCCGAGCCGATCAGCCAGGCGACCAGGAGCATCGCGACGACGTTGACCAGGGCACCGCCGGTGGCGTCCAGCGCGCGGGCCGGGGACCAGGTGATGTAGCGGCGCAGTTTGTTGCCGAGGTGGGTGGTCAGGGCCTGCCCGACGGAGGCGCAGACGATGACCACGACGACCGCGACGACCGCGGCGGCCGTGCTGACCTCGGAGTTGTCCGTCAGGACGTCCCACAGGACGGGCAGCGTGTACACGGCGGCCAGACCGCCGCCCAGGAACCCGATCACCGACAGGATGCCGACGACGAACCCCTGGCGGTAGCCGACGACCGCGAACCAGACGGCGGCGACCAGCAACAGGATGTCCAGCACGTTCACCGCTTCACGCCTCGCCTCGTCGTTCCGGTCGCTCCCGCTCGGCCGGAGTCCGGAGGCGGGCGGCACGAACCGCCGTCGTCATCGGCCCCCGGAGCGCACGGCACGGCGCCCACCCTGTCATGCCCCCCAGTCCAGCGGGACCTGCCGGTCGCGGTCCCAGGGGCGCTCCCATCCGGCGAAGTGCAGCAGCCGGTCGATGACCCCGGCCGTGAAGCCCCACACCAGGGTCGATTCGACCAGGAATGCCGGGCCGCGGTGGCCGCGGGGATGGACCGCGGTCGCCCGGTTGCCCGGATCGGTGAGATCCGCCACGGGGACCGTGAAGACCCGGGCGGTCTCCTTCGGATCCACCACACCGACCGGGCTGGGCACGCGCCACCAGCCCAGCACGGGCGTGACGACGAAGCCGCTGACCGGGATGTAGAGCTTCGGCAGGACATCGAAGAGCTGGACGCCGGCCGGGTCGAGCCCGGTCTCCTCCTCGGCCTCGCGCAGAGCGGCCCGCAGCGGCCCGTCGCCCTGCGGGTCGCCGTCCTCGGGGTCGAGGGCACCGCCGGGGAAGGACGGCTGGCCCGCGTGCGAGCGCAGCGAGCTCGCCCGCTCCATGAGCAGCAGCTCCGGGCCGCGCTCGCCCTCGCCGAACAGGACGAGGACGGCGGACTGGCGCCCCGCGCCGTCCTCCGGGGGCAGGAAGCGGCTGAGCTGCCTCGGCGCCACCGTCGCCGCCGCGCGGACCACCGGGTCCAGCCAGGCGGGCAGGTCCTCCTTGCCGAGCGCCACCCGACCGCCCCGGGTGCCGCTCGCCGTGTCGCCCGCTCTCGTCATCGCCACCCCCGCCGTCCTGTCCCGTCCCACACCGCACCTCACGGGTCCAACGCCCGGCGTCCCCGAGATCGTTCCGCGGGCCGCGGTCGTGTGCGCCGCCCCGTCATCCGGCCCCCAGCGGCGGGGCCGGCCGGCCGCCGGCGTCCAGGTAGGACTGCGGGGGCTTCAGACGCTGGCCCGGGAGGCCGCCCTTCTCGTACTTCAGCAGCTTCTTCGCCTTCTCCGGGTCCGTCTCGCCCTCGCCGTACGCCGGGCAGAGCGGGGCGATGGGGCAGGCGCCGCAGGCGGGCTTGCGGGCGTGGCAGATGCGGCGGCCGTGCCAGATCACGTGGTGCGAGAGGTCGGTCCAGTCGCTCTTGGGGAACAGCGCGCCGACCGCGGCCTCGATCTTGTCGGGGTCGGTCTCCTCGGTCCAGCGCCAGCGGCGGACCAGGCGCTGGAAGTGCGTGTCCACGGTGATGCCGGGGCGGCCGAAGGCGTTGCCGAGCACGACGAAGGCGGTCTTGCGGCCGACGCCGGGCAGCTTCACGAGGTCCTCGAGCCGGCCCGGCACCTCGCCGCCGAACTCCTCCGCCAGCACCTTGGAGAGCCCGATCACCGACTTGGTCTTGGCCCGGAAGAACCCGGTGGGGCGCAGGATCTCCTCCACCTCCTCGGGGTTGGCCGCGGCCAGGTCCTCGGGGGTGGGGTACTTCGCGAAGAGGGCGGGGGTCGTCTGGTTGACGCGCAGGTCGGTGGTCTGGGCCGAGAGCACCGTGGCGACGACGAGTTGGAAGGGGTTCTCGAAGTCCAGCTCGGGGTGCGCGTACGGGTACACCTCGGCGAGCTCGCGGTTGATGCGGCGGGCGCGGCGGACGAGCGCGGTGCGCGACTCGTTCCCGGCCGGCCCGGCGACGGTCCTCGCCGGGGCGTCCTCCACGGCGGCGGTGCCCTTCTCGGGTGCGGCGAGGGGCTTCTCGGCAGCCCGGGCCCTCCTGACGGGGGCGGACTTCCCGGCGGCCGCCCTGCCCGCGGACGCCGGCTTCCTCGCCGCCGCCTTCTTCTTCCCCGCGGGCCCGGCCGCGGCCTTCCCGGCGGACGAGGTCCCCCCGGCAAGCGCGGTCTTCTCGGCGGACCCGGCCCCCTCGGCGGCGGCCTCGCCCGCCGGCTCGGGTTTCTCCTCGGCCGCGCCCTTCGCGCGGGCCGTCGGCTCCTCCTTCACCGGCGTCCCCTTTGTCGCTTCCGCCGTTTTCCTACCGCCATCGGGGTCCTGTTCGCCCACAGCGGAATCACGTCGTACCCTCATCCGCGCAGCCCCCTAGGCCTGTGCTCTCACCGGCGTTTTGGACACCCGGCCAGCCTACGACCCGGCGTCGACATCCGCCCCGGGCCCCGGAGATCGGGGTCCAATTGGACCCCTGCCGCTTACCCCGACAGGCCCGTGCGGCATCCTTGTGACAGATCACACTGTTTGGACCGTCCGGCAAAATGGGCACCACGGTCCCCTGGTACGTGGGGGAACAAGATCCCCTGAGCAGGTCGACAAGGAGAGAACTCGTGGACGACGTTCTGCGGCGGAACCCGCTCTTCGCGGCGCTCGATGACGAGCAGGCCGCGGAGCTTCGCGCCTCCATGAGTGAGGTGACCCTGGCACGGGGCGACTCCCTGTTCCACGAGGGCGACCCCGGCGACCGGCTGTACGTGGTCACCGAGGGCAAGGTGAAACTCCACCGCACCTCCCCCGACGGCCGCGAGAACATGCTGGCCGTCGTCGGCCCCGGCGAACTGATCGGCGAACTGTCGCTCTTCGACCCGGGCCCGCGCACCGCGACCGCCACGGCGCTCACCGAGGTGAAGCTGCTCGGCCTCGGCCACGGCGACCTCCAGCCCTGGCTGAGCGCCCGCCCCGAGGTGGCCACGGCGCTGCTGCGGGCGGTGGCACGACGGCTGCGCAAGACCAACGACGCCATGTCGGACCTGGTCTTCTCGGACGTCCCGGGCCGTGTCGCGCGCGCCCTGCTCGACCTCTCCCGCCGCTTCGGCGTGCAGTCGGAGGAGGGCATCCACGTCGTGCACGACCTCACGCAGGAGGAACTGGCCCAGTTGGTCGGCGCGTCCCGCGAGACGGTCAACAAGGCCCTGGCGGACTTCGCCCAGCGCGGCTGGCTCCGTCTGGAGGCCCGTGCGGTGATCCTCCTGGACGTCGAGCGCCTCGCGAAGCGCTCCCGCTGACCCCCGCCCCGACTCCTCACGGGCCCGAGCCCCGCCTTCCCGGAAGGCGGGGCTCCGTCATGTCCGGTCCCCCGCGCCCGAATGCCCCGAGGGCCCGCCGGGCCACGGCCGGCCCTAGATGAGCCCGTGCCCCCGCAGGTACTCCAGTTGGGCCCGTACGGACAGCTCCGCGGCGGGCCACAGGGAGCGGTCGACGTCGGCGTAGACGTGGGCGACGACCTCGGACGGGGCGCGGTGGCCGTTCTCGACGGCCGTCTCGACCTGGGCGAGGCGGTGGGCGCGGTGGGCGAGGTAGTACTCGACGGCGCCCTGGGCGTCCTCCAGGACGGGTCCGTGGCCGGGCAGGACCGTGTGGACGCCGTCGTCGACGGTGAGGGAGCGCAGACGGCGCAGGCTGTCCAGGTAGTCGCCGAGGCGGCCGTCGGGATGGGCCACCACGGTCGTGCCGCGGCCCAGGACGGTGTCCCCGGTGAGGACGGCCCGGTCGGCCGGGAGGTGGAAGGAGAGGGAGTCGGCGGTGTGGCCGGGGGTCGGCACGACCCTCAGCTCCAGGCCCCCGACGGTGACGACGTCACCGGCGGCCAGCCCCTCGTCCCCGAGCCGCAGCGCCGGGTCCAGGGCCCGCACCTTCGTGCCGGTCAGCTCGGCGAACCGGGCGGCGCCCTCGGCGTGGTCGGGGTGACCGTGCGTCAGCAGGGTGAGGGCGACGCGCTGTCCGGCCCGCTCGGCCGTGTCGACGACGTGCCGCAGGTGCCCCTCGTCCAGCGGGCCGGGGTCGACCACGACCGCGAGGCCGGAGCCGGGTTCCGCCAGGATCCAGGTGTTGGTGCCGTCCAGGGTCATCGCCGAGGCGTTGGGGGCCAGGACGTTGACGGCGCGTGGGGTGGCCCGGCCGGAGAGGTCCCCGCCCCTCGGTCGGCCGGGAAGGGCTGCTGCGTCCGTCATACGGGTGCTCCACCGGTCGGGATGTGCTGGGTGAACTCGTCGTGCCCCGGCCAGGAGAGCACGATCCCGCCCTCCTCCGGGCGCGCGGTGGCCAGCACCGGCGTGAGATCGCGTGCGGGCGCCGCGTCGAGCGCCCGGGCCACCGTCGCGTACGCCGTCAGCTGGCGCAGGGTCGCGATGGTCGGCGGCATCATCAGCAGCTCGCCGCGGTCGTACGCGGCGGCCGCCTCGCGCGGGGCGATCCACACCGTGCGGTCGGCCTCCGTGGAGGCGTTGCGGGTGCGCTGCCCCTCGGGGAGGGCGGCGACGAAGAACCAGGTGTCGTAGCGGCGCGGCTCGAACTCGGGGGTGATCCAGCGCGTCCAGGCGCCGAGCAGGTCCGAGCGCAGGACCAGTCCGCGGCGGTCGAGGAACTCCGCGAAGGAGGTCTCCCGCGCGACGAGCGCGGCACGGTCCGCCTCCCAGTCCTCGCCCGTGGTGTCGCCGACCACGGAGTCGGGGGTCGGGCCGGCGAGCAGGACGCCGGCCTCCTCGTACGTCTCCCGCACGGCCGCGCACACGATCGCCTGGGCCTCCGCCTCGTCGACGCCGAGCCGCCGGGCCCACCACCCGCGCGCGGGGCCCGCCCAGCGGACGTGACGGTCGTCGTCACGCGGGTCGACGCCGCCGCCGGGGTAGGCGTACGCGCCGCCGGCGAAGGCCATGGAGGCACGTCGGCGCAGCATGTACACGGCAGGCTCGTCGCCGGTGTCCTTGAGCAGCATGACGGTGGCCGCGCGTCTCGGCGCGACCGGTGTGAGCGTGCCGTCCGCGAGCGCACGGATCCGGTCCGGCCATTCCGGCGGGTACCACTGCCCACCGGCCTGCACATTCGCCATGGCCGGAGGCTATCCCGTGACGGGCGGATGTTCGAGTGCCCATCGGGACGGGAGCAGGAGGCCGCCCCGGCACCCCGCACGGCGCGACGGCGGGAACGGCAGCACCACAGCGGGAAGGGCCGACGCGACGGCAGGAACGACGGCGCGACGGCAGGAGGGGACGGTACGGCGGCAAAGACGACGGTACGACGGCAAAGGCGACGGCAGGCGGAGCGAACGCGTCCCCGCCGCCCCGCCGCCCTGGCGGCGGGGTACCGGCCGACCGGGCGGCGGGGCGGTACGGCACGCCGTCCGCCGGAGGCCTACGCCTCCGTGAGCTCCACCTGGACCTCGACCTCGACCGGTGCGTCCAGCGGCAGCACCGCGACGCCCACCGCGCTGCGCGCGTGCACGCCCTTGTCGCCGAGGACCTCGCCCAGCAGCTCGCTCGCGCCGTTGAGGACGGCCGGCTGGCCCGTGAAGTCCGGGGCGGAGGCGACGAAGCCGACGACCTTCACCACGCGCGCGACGCGGTCCAGGTCACCGGCGACGGACTTGACCGCCGCGAGGGCGTTCAGCGCGCAGACGCGCGCCAGCTCCTTCGCCTCCTCCGCCGTGACCTCCGCGCCGACCTTGCCGGTCACCGGGAGATGGCCGTCCACCATCGGGAGCTGGCCGGCGGTGTAGACGTACCGCCCCGACCGCACGGCCGGCTGGTACGCGGCCAGCGGCGGGACGACCTCGGGCAGGCTCAGCCCCAGCTCGGCCAGCTTCGCCTCGACGGCGCCGCTCATGCCTGCTTCTCCCGCTTGAGGTAGGCCACCAGCTGCTCGGGGTTGTTGGGCCCGGGCACGACCTGGACGAGCTCCCAGCCGTCCTCGCCCCAGGTGTCCAGGATCTGCTTCGTGGCGTGGACGAGCAGCGGCACAGTCGCGTATTCCCACTTGGTCATGCGGCCGACTCTAGCCGCTGCCGCCCCCGGACCCGGCGGCGGCCGCGACCGCGTGGTCCGCCACCGCGCACCGGGACGCGATTCCCGGCAACCGCCACCCGGAGCCGCCGGGGCGCACGGGAAGGAATTAGGCTCGAAGGCGTGAGCAGGCTCCAGGTCGTCAGTGGCAAGGGCGGAACCGGCAAGACCACGGTGGCCGCGGCCCTCGCGCTGGCCCTGGCCACGGCGGGGAAGCGGACGCTCCTCGTCGAGGTCGAGGGCCGCCAGGGCATCGCACAACTCTTCGAGACGGAGGCGCTGCCGTACGAGGAGCGGAAGATCGCCATCGCACCGGGAGGCGGCGAGGTGTACGCCCTCGCCATCGATCCCGAACTGGCTCTTCTGGAGTACCTCCAGATGTTCTACAAGCTGGGGAGCGCCGGACGGGCCCTGAGAAAGCTCGGCGCGATAGATTTCGCCACCACCATCGCGCCCGGCGTGCGGGACGTCCTGCTGACCGGCAAGGCGTGCGAGGCGGTGCGGCGCAAGGAGAAGGACGGGCGGTTCGTCTACGACTACGTCGTGATGGACGCCCCGCCGACCGGGCGCATCACCCGCTTCCTCAACGTCAACGACGAGGTCGCCGGACTCGCCAAGATCGGCCCGATACACCATCAGGCCCAGGCCGTGATGCGGGTGCTGAAGTCGCCGGAGACGGCCGTGCACCTGGTGACCCTCCTGGAGGAGATGCCGGTCCAGGAGACCGCGGACGGCATCTCCGAGCTGCGTGCGGCACGGCTGCCGGTGGGGCGGGTCATCGTGAACATGGTGCGGCCCGGGGTGCTGGACGCGGCCGACCTGGAACTCGTGGGGTCGGTCCGGCGTTCCTCCGTCGCGCGGGCCCTGTCGTCCGCCGGCCTCGGCGGGGCGCGGCGCGGTGGACACGCCGAGCAGCTGGTGGACCCGTTGCTCGCGCAGGCCGAGGAGTACGCCGAGCGGTACGAGCTGGAGACCGAACAGCGCGCCGTGCTGGCGGACCTCGACCTGCCGCTGCACGAGCTCCCGCTGCTCGCGGAGGGCATGGACCTGGCCGGTCTGTACGCGCTGGCCAGGGAACTCCGCGAACAGGACGTGTCATGACGGACCGCGCCCGCACGGCCGGGGTCCGCCCCGTCCGGCCCGGCCCGACGTACGGCCCCCGTCCCGTCCGCCCCGGCGGGCCGCGCGGTCCCCGGCCCGCCGGGGCGGACGGG
>NZ_MSGP01000125.1 GCF_002078235.1 Streptomyces viridosporus | reverse complement strand
CCTGGAGGCGGCCGGCCGCCTGCGCAACGCCGGCGTCCGCGTCCTCGGCCACATCGACGCCGCGTACGGTCGGCGCGGCTTCGGCGAGGTGGTCTCGGACGCCCACCGGTTCCTTGACTGGTACCAGGTCGACGGCTTCCTCCTGGACCGCTGCCCCGCCGACCGCGCCGGGCTTCCCGGCGTCCGGCGCGCCGTCACCACGCTCCGGGTGATCCGTGACGACGCCCACATCGTCCTCGGCCACGGCACCCACCCGCACCCCGGATACGCCGAGAGCGCCGACCAACTGGTCACCTTCTCCGGTGCCTGGAGCGACTACCGCTGGTCGCAGGCGGCGGAGTGGACCGCCGACCACCCGCCCGAGCGCTTCTGCCACTTCGTGCACGGAGTGCCCGGACCGCATCTGGAGGAGGCCCTGCGCATCGCCCGCTGGCAGGGTGCCGCGACGATCTACTTCACCGACCACACGGGCCGCGGCGGCCGCACCGACCCCTGGGAACCGCTGCCCGGCTACTGGGACGACATCGTCTCGTGCATCGGGACGGGTGTCTCGGAATGAAAAAGGCCGTGGCAGTGTTGATCGGAGAACAACCGTAGTGATTGACCGACCAACGGAGTCCCCGTGTCGTTGCCACCCCTGGTCGAGCCGGCCCCCGAGCTCACCGTAGACGAGGTCCGCAGGTACTCCCGCCACCTGATCATCCCCGATGTGGGGATGGACGGGCAGAAGCGGCTGAAGAACGCCAAGGTGCTCTTTGTGGGCGCCGGTGGCCTGGGTTCGCCGGGGCTGATGTACATGGCCGCCGCGGGCGTGGGCACCCTCGGCATCGTGGAGTTCGACGAGGTCGACGAGTCGAACCTGCAGCGCCAGGTCATCCACAGCCAGTCCGACATCGGCCGCCCCAAGGCGGAGTCCGCGCGTGACACGATCAAGGGCATCAACCCGTACGTGAACGTGGTCCTGCACGAGGAGCGGCTCGAGGCCGACAACGTGAAGGACATCTTCAGCCAGTACGACCTGATCGTCGACGGCACGGACAACTTCGCGACCCGCTACCTGGTCAACGACGCCTGCGTGCTGCTGAACAAGCCGTACGTGTGGGGCTCGATCTACCGCTTCGACGGCCAGGCCTCGGTCTTCTGGTCCGAGCACGGCCCCTGCTACCGCTGCCTGTACCCGGAGCCCCCGCCCCCCGGCATGGTCCCGTCCTGCGCCGAGGGCGGCGTCCTGGGCGTGCTGTGCGCGTCCATCGGCTCCATCCAGGCCAACGAGGCCATCAAGCTCCTCGCGGGCATCGGTGAGCCCCTCGTCGGCCGCCTGATGATCTACGACGCCCTGGAGATGCAGTACCGCCAGGTCAAGGTCCGCAAGGACCCCGACTGCGCGATCTGCGGCGAGAACCCGACCGTCACCGAGCTCATCGACTACGAGGCCTTCTGCGGCGTCGTGTCCGAGGAGGCCCAGGCGGCGGCCGTCGACTCCACGATCACGCCCAAGCAGCTCAAGGAGTGGATCGACGAGGGCGAGAACCTCGAACTCATCGACGTCCGTGAGCCGAACGAGTTCGAGATCGTGTCCATCCCGGGCGCCCGCCTGATCCCCAAGAACGAGTTCCTCATGGGCAACGCCCTGGAGAGCCTGCCGCAGGACAAGAAGATCGTCCTGAACTGCAAGACGGGTGTCCGCAGTGCGGAAGTCCTCGCGGTCCTCAAGTCCGCGGGCTTCTCCGACGCCGTCCACGTCGGCGGCGGCGTGATCGGCTGGGTCAACCAGATCGAGCCGGAGAAGCCGGTCTACTGATCACCGGCCCGGCTGACCAGCCAGACTGACGAAGCCCACGGCTCTGACCAGTTCAGATGCCGTGGGCTTCTGTCGTTGTTGGTCGACATTGGCTGACTTTGGACGGCCCGGAGATGGCCCGGAGGTCAGCCACGAGAAGTCCCGCCGGTTGCTCGACGGCTCCAGGGTCACTGCACCCAGCAGATGAGCCAAGCTTCAATAGCAGCACGAGACCTCTTACCGACTGTGGTGATTCCTGTGGTACGCAAGGTAGTCACGTCCTATCAGATGACCTGACGCCTCCCTGAGATGCCCGGGGGAACTCTCAGAAGAATGATCGGTGACGATCAAGTCGTCAGAAACGCTCAGCATGCCGAAGTCGAAAAGGACGTGATGATTGGGGCACAGGCAAAGCACGTTGGCTGCAATATCAGGACCGGAATGAGGGTGCCCCAGGGGGCGAATGTGGGCTGCTTCACTGTAGGCCCCTTTAGAGGTGGTGAGTCGAATGCCGCATATTTGGCAAGTGTGATCATGAATCCGCTTGACATAGTCTGCCACGACAGTGCTTCGAATTATGCGCTGCGTGGTTACCTCGGCACGCGACGGAGACTCTTGCCCGGCTGGCTCGCTAGGGGATTGAGTCGGTGAAGGGTCTTTGGGTTCTTCGACTGTCTCCACAGTGGGGTCGACTTTTTGAATTTTGCGATACTCTTCCCATCCTGCTTCGGTCAGCGTCCAAATTCCTCGCGATACGCTAGCTGGAACTAGGAGCTTCGCTCTTTCCATGTTTTTCCGTTCGAACCTAGTCCTGTTCCACCATTTAGACTCATCACCTCTTTTCGTGAGGGTCCAATCCTCCTCAGAAAGTAGCGCTCCGTAGTGTTGCTCCATCGCCTTGAGCGCGCGGGCCGTGGGTACGCTGCCACCTAGCTCCCCCAGCATGGTCAAAAGCCACTCCCGAAGGACCTGCTGAGGGGTCAACTCTGATGCCATAGTGAGATCTTAGGGCGCAGACGCGGTTCTTCCAGATCGCTCGGCGCGCCCTAGACCACAGGGATGCGAGGTCCGTCACCTCAGTGGCCTCTGTCATCGCTGGCCAACCTTGCACTGCCCGGAGACGGACAAGGGCTTCTCGGCCGCCGTGATCACTTTTTCGTACGGGCGGAGCTGCGGGCTGGCAGAGCCGACCGAGCCAGGGGCTAGTTTCCGGCAACCCGCTTGTGGTGAACTGGTCGGATGAGTGGCGCTTTGACAAGCCTCGTGGCGGTTGCAGGGACCTTACTTGGATCTTTCCTTACATTTCTTTTCCAGCGAAAGACGGCGGACCGTGCCGAAGCCTTCACCTGGAGACGGCTGACCCGAGAAGAACGCCTGACCGCCTACAGTAGCTTTGCCGAAGCTGTCGTCGCCTACCGTCGAGCGCAGTACGACCCGTTCCATCGAGGAATCGAAGATCGAGACAGTCCGGCGTTTGTCGACGCAAAGACGGAGTCGTACCACCGCCGCATGATCGCGCAGCAAGCTCTATTCCGGGTTCAGCTTGTTACTGAGGATCCAGGTCCTGTTCAGCTCGCAGAAAGAGCGCTTGAAGCCACCAGGTTGATTGCAGAGGCGACGGACAGGCCAAGCCTGGAGGATGGCGTTGAACGGGCCAAGCAGGCACTCAACGACTTCGTGCTCGGGGCGGGTGAATACATTCGTACCTGAACTAGTTCGCCATCCGTTCACGCCACGGTGTGGCCTCTTCAAGCTGCACCTGCCCGCTATCTTTACCCACCACTCACCCTGGCTCCCCTCCCGTCCGCCGTCGACCCACACACCGTGGAGCGGGCGTGGTTCCTGGCGTCCAGGTGGAGCGCGCCACTGTACGAACGACTGTGAGGATGATCTGGCACCGCTCGGCGGCCTGACCCACCGAACGATTGACGCTTCGGGCTGTCCTTTCCAGGAATCGTCGGCCGGCTGGGCGGTGTCGCTCTGCACGCGGCCGGTCGAGCGCCTGTGACCTCATAGGAGCCCGGCCACAGGTCCCATCACAGTCTTGTCCTGACGCCCGACCGGCCCGTGCGATCCCTCGCGCATCGCACGGAAGGACAGCAGTACGCAGCATGGCAGATCAGATCGCGGTAGTCGGCGGCGTGGACACCCATACCGACTTCCACCAGGCGGCGGTGATCGACACCGTTGGCCGGCACCTGGCTACCGCTCCGTTCCCCACCACCCCCGACGGCTACCGCCGCCTGCTGGAGTGGATGCGCTTGCACGGTGACGTGCTCACCGTCGGGGTTGAGGGGACCGGCGCCTACGGTTCCGAACTCGCCCGGTTCCTTCGGGCGAACGAGGTGACCGTGGTCGACGTCGACCGCCCTGACCGCAAGGCCCGGCGGGTCAATGGAAAGTCCGATCCCGTCGATGCCTACGCCGCCGCGACCGCCGTCCTGTCCGGCCGCGCGCACGGCCGGCCGAAGACCCGCGACGGCATCGTGGAGGCCATCCGGTCCCTGCGGGTGGTCCGCCGCTCGGCCATCAAGTCCCGCACCCAGACGATCAACCAGATCCGCACGCTCATCGTCTCCGCCCCCGCCGAGGTCCGGGAACGCCTGCGCGGCCTGCCCACCTACCAGTTGATTGCGCAGCTTGCCCGTTCTCGCCCCGGCGCGGACCTCGCCGACCCGACCTGCGCAGTGCGAACCGCACTGCGGCGTCTGGCCCGCCGCTACCAGCACCTCACCGAGGAGATAGCCGAGGCCGACGCCGAACTCGACCCCTTGGTCGCACAAGCGGCTCCCGGGCTGGTGGATCTGATCGGTGTGGGCACCGAGACGGCCGCCCAACTCCTGATCACCGCAGGTGACAATCCCGACCGGCTGAAGTCCGAAGCCTCCTTCGCCCACCTCTGCGGAGCAGCCCCCGTCTCCGCCAGTTCCGGCCGGACCAACCGCCACCGCCTCAACCGCGGCGGCGACCGCCAGGCTAACCACGCCCTCTACACGATCGCCCTCGTGCGGATGCGCTACGACCCCCGCACCCGGCTCTACGTCGCGCGACGCACTGCCGAAGGGATGTCCAAGAAGGACATCTTCCGCTGCCTCAAACGCTTCATCGCACGAGAGGTCTACAAGTACCTGACCAGCATGAATATCCCACAGCTACACCTCCTACAAGCCGCTTGACGATCTATAGGAGCTTCCTGGACGCCAGGGGCCGCGTCTGCTCGGCTCTGCCTGGGTCGACGGCGGACGGGATGGGAGCCCCCACGCACGCCACTACGGGCCCGCAGCCGGGAACGGCGCCCCCTCCATCCCGGTGCCGGCCGATCCCCCGCCGGAGGCATCATTTTGTGCCCGCGGATGACGTCCCGCCCTTGCCCGCTTGCACGCAGCGCGCCGCCGGGCGGGGCCGCCGCTGGCGAAGACAGGGCGGCGGCCCCGCCGACAAGGCGGCGCGCGCCCGCGCCGTGCGCGGGCTTGATGAAGTAGGGAAAGTTCTACCGCGCTCTGATCACAGGGCGAATGGCTTGTATACCATGGCTCGATCGGCGACCTCTTCGGCAGTCGGAGGAGGCTCGAGTGCCCAGAAGATGTAGTCACTGGCGTGGGGGCAGGCGGTCTCACGTTCCAGGGCGGCGATCATCGCATCGCACTCCGCGTCATCCGCGTAGTCGGCGTCCATGATCCGCTGGGCAAGGTGGATTGCTTCCTCACGGTTCATGCAGCTCGGCTGTCGGGCTTTAGAGGGCATTTGATCTAGGCGTATTGCCCTGTATGCCCTAGTGGGTTCCTCGCCAGGTTGGTGTGCTCTCGTCCGTAATGCGCTTGGCGAGGTTGTCGATCGAGGCGATATGGATCATCGCCTCGGAGCTGGCCGTGAGCGTCTCGTAGTCGCGGGCGAGGCGGCGGTGCATCATGAGCCAACCGATACTCCGCTCCACTACCCAGCGCCTTTTCACGACGCGGAAGCCGCGCTTTCCTGGATTGCGGTTGACGACTTCGACGTCGATTCCGAGGCGGGCCCCGTGCTCGACGACGGCGTTCTTGAAGCCGGTGTCGACCCAGCTTTTCGCGATGGTCGGGTAGGTCTCTTTCGCCTGGCCGAGGAGGCGCATTCCCAGGGCGTTCTCGGAGAGGCCGGCGCCGGCGACGGTCACGGCGAGGAGGAGGCCGATCGTGTCGGTCAGGATGCCCCGCTTCCGGCCCACGATCTTCTTCGCGGCGTCCGTTCCCTGGCTGGTCACGGGCACGTTGGTGGAGGTCTTGACGCTCTGAGTGTCGATGACGGAGGCGGTCGGCTCGGGCTTGCGGCCTTCCTTTACGCGGGCCAGGCCGGTCAGGTCGTCATTGAGCCGGGCGAGGATTCCCTCGTCCCGCCAGGCGGCGTAGTAGAAGTAAACGGTGCCGTGGCCCGGGAAGTCGTGCGGCAGGTATTTCCAGGGGATTCCCGTGCGGTTCAGGTAGAGAAGTGCGTCGAACACGTCGCGCAAGTCGACTTTGGCTGGCTGTCCTGTTGGCCGACGTTCGAGGCGGGCGTTTCGCCAGGCCGCCGGGGTCGGCTCGATCAGAGCCCATCGGGCGTCGGACAGGTCGCTGGGGTACGGCTTGCGCTCGCTCACAGCACAGCGTGATCATGGCCGTGGCGGAGGGGTGAGTTCCGCCGCAAATCGGGCGGTTCCGTGGCATTTTCAAATCAGACGGGTTTCCGAGCGTAGAACCACATGAGGCGGACAGCCGAGTGCTCGTCCCTGCAGGGAACGGATCACCTCTAGTTGGCGAAGAGGCCCAAAGTGGGTCATGGGTAAAGCGGGCATACCGGAAGAGCCCTATGTAAACGCCCACTGAGTGCGGACGGAGGGCAGGTTTGTGGCGTCGGGGCCGTCCGCCGAGTACAGCCTGAACAGTTCCGCGGCCATGACGGTGCAGGACTCGCCGTCGACGACGATGTGGTCGACCACGCATCCGACGAGGTGCAGCACCGGGGTGATCCGCACGCACGACAGCCGCACCAGCGGCCCGGTCGCCAGGTCGAACGGCGCTGCGGCGGCCTCGGCAACCAGTACTTGGGCCTGCCGCAGCCCTGCGTCCGGAGCGTCGGACGTAACCTGCTCGACGTGGAAGCTGGTGTCCCGGGGCGGACGCAACTCCGCTGTGCCGCCCGTGCCATTGGGTTGCTCCGGGAAGACGAGGCGGAGGCTCTCGTGCCGCTGCTGCAGGGTTAGGAAGGCATGCCGCAGCCGTCCCGGGTCCAGTGCGCCCTCCACGAGGCAGCCGAACGTCAGCACGTTGTTCTGGAGATGCACGTGCCGCCCGGTGGCCAGTCGTTCTTCCTGGGTGAAGGAGGCGTGCAGGGCGGCGTCCCGGTCGGCCTCGACCATCTTCATCGCGTACACGACATTCCTTCCTGCGTGGCGAGCATGTCGGCCAGGTCGGGTGGGCATGTCCGTCCTTGCCCAGCGGCGAGCAGGGCCTCGTGGGACGGCCGCAGAAACTCGGGGTCGAAGCCCGCCGCCTGCCACTGCTCGTAGCGGACCCCGAAGCCGAGCCGGCACCACAGCCGGGCGTTGTGCTCCTCATGCCGGCCGGCGGGTTCGAGCAGGACGAGGGGCGTGGCGGACCAGAGGGAGTCCAGGAGGGTGCCGCCGCCCGGTTTGCTGACCATGGCCGCCGCCTGGCGGGCCAGGTCGAAGGAGGCGTGGTGCGCGGTGCCGCGCCGGTACCGCACTGAGCCGGGATCTTCACCCGGGTGGAGGCGGCCGAGGGGCGGGTAGCCGTCGTCGTGCCAGGGATGCCAGGACGGGTCCATTAGGTACGCGTGGGTGTCCTGCGGCGCGGTCACCGCCTCATCCGGCTCGTGGACGACGAGGTCGAGGGTGTGCCCGGCGGCGGCGAGGTCGGCGGCGCGTTCACGGTAGGTGCCCATGCCCCAGCCTCCGCCGTGGACGAGGAGCCGCCCACTGCGTTCGGCCCACGGCACCGGCGCCCGGCGGGTGACCGGGATGGTGCAGGGCAGATTGCCCGTGGCCCACGAGGCGAGCCTCACCACCTGCGCGTCGGCGGTCACGGGACCGGCGCGGCGGAACGACGGCGACTCCACGGAGTCGACATGGCAGACGGTCACCCGCGGCAACGGCAGGCCCATGCCGGACAGCCGTGCGAGCGGGCCCGTCCAGAAGCCGGAGAACACCACCACACGCTGGACCCCGAGGGCCGTCCAGCGCCGGTGCAGCTCCTCCAGCGCGGCGTCGTCGACTGCGGAGGAGGGGTCGGCGGCGAGCTGCTGGCCCGCCCGGGCCGCGCGGAAGTCCCGGTGGAACATGGTCCGGGAGGCCTCGATGCTGCGCAGCCGGCCGGCGGGGAGCAGCCTCTCGACCACCTCCACGGCGGCTTCTGCGCCGCGCTCACGCAGTCGTGAGGCGAGCAGCAGGCCGGGCACATGGACGCCAAGCGCTACACCCGAAGTGAGGAGGGCGATCACGGCTGGCCGGCCAGGGCCGAGGCCACCGCATCGAGGCTCGCCGTCAGGTGCTTCCCCACAGTTCGGCGGGTCCAGGCGAGCTGCTCGGGAGAATAACGGCGGGGTACCGCCTCGACGAGCATGATGAGGTACAGATAGCAACGGTACAGGTCGAGCCGCAGGCGCACGGCGTCCGTGAAAGCCACCTCGCCGCCAGCCTCGGCGTAGCCGGTCAGGAAGGCGTCGTCGCGCTCGATGTCGTCGAAGAGCGCGAGGGAGACGAACTCGGCTACCGGGTCGCCCCAGAACATCCGCTCCGCGTCGATCACTCCGGCGAGGGTCCTGGCGCCCGGGTCGCCGTCCAGAAGCAGGTTGCCCTGCCAGAGATCGAAGTGGACGAGGGCGGGCCGGGTGACGTCGGTCAGCACCTCTCCGGCTTCCGCAAGCAGCTCCCGTACCCGTGCCGTGGGCCTGGGCAGTTCGACGCCGTGGTGCTCGGCGTCGTCCAGGACGGCGCCGGTCATGGCGGTGAAGGCGCTCCGCCAGTCGGCCGCGGGCGGTCCGAACGGCCGGGCGGGATAGCCGTACTCTGGACCAGTGAGGGAGTGCAGCCGGGCGACGACGCGGCCCAGCTCCTGCCGCAGGGTCGTCCGTTCTCCCGCCGTGAGGGAGGTGTCGACCTCGCTCCAGGCTACGCCGGGGCATTCGGTCATCACGATGCCTGACACCACGGGCGGGCTGCCACCAGCCTCCACGTGCACCAGCTGCGGTACCGGTACGCCCGATACGTTCCGCGCCGCCCGGAAGAACTCCGCCTCGCCTCGCAGCAGATCGTGCTCGTACCGCAGCGCCGACCCGCTGCCTGCGGCCGGTGGCCGTTTAACCACCCAGCGCCGCCCGTCCCGCAGTACAAGCCGCAGCAGGGAGTTGTACGTGCCGCCGGTCATCGGCGCGCATGCCGCCACCTCCGCCGGCGTGACCTGGACCGCCGCGAGCAAGGCGGTGACCGCCGGGTCGAAGTCCTCAGGGCTCATGTGTGCTCCTTGTCGAGAGCGGCGGCACGGATCTCCCGCCGCGCCGTACGGTGAATGTGCTCCATGATGCGGATCCGGTCGCGCGTCGCCGCCGACTCGGCGCCCCAGTGTCCGGCCCGGCCGCTCAACAGCTCCGCGAAGTCCCCCAGGACGGCACTCCAGTGGTACTCCTCCTTGGCCGCGAGCGAATCGAGGAAGGTCGCGAGGTAGTCGACCGGCCGCGATTGCAAGTGCCGGTCCAACAGCTTGCGGAACTCCGCGATCGTGTCGGCGCAGTCCGCCAGCAGATCGTCGCAGCCGTGGTGTCCTGCCGCGCGTCGCAGGACCGCTCCGGCCAGTCCACGCGCCCGTGCGCTCCTCGCGGCGAGACGCACCAGGCGCGGCAGGGCGGCAAAGCCGGCGGGGAAGACGAGGTCGTGTTCGAGGACCAGCCGGTAACCCAGTTCCTCCCATGCTTCGGCGTTGTCCTCGAGCTCCACCCGTTCCAGAAGCGCGGGGACGCGATCGACATCCCCGTAGCAGTCGTGCATCTGCGTCCAGTTCACCACCTGGGCATTAGGGCGCGTATTGGGTTGTGATCAAACTGCGGGACTTGCTCTCGTGACGGTGCCCGATCCGGTAGGCCGTTCTGCATGAAGCGAGTGCAACTGACAGACGCAGAGTGGGAGTTCATCGAGCCGTACCTGCCAATTGGCGAGTACGGCCCGTACCCGGAGCGGCTGCGGCAGCAGTTCGAGGGCGTGATCTGGCGGTTCAGGACCGGCGGGCAGTGGCGGAAGATGCCGACCGAGTTCGGTGCCTGGTCGACCGTCTCCAACCGCTTCCGGCAGTGGCGTGACGCCGGCGTCTTCGAGGCCCTGCTGGAGGGCCTGATCACGGAAGCCGCGAAGCGGGGCGCGGTGGACTTGTCCCTGGTCAGCGTGGACTCCACCACCGCCAGGGCCCACCATGATGCTGCCGGGACACACCTCCGTGCCGACACGCTCACCGCCCTGGAGAAGGCCGCTGCCGAGGAGGAGAAGGCCCGGCAAAGGGGGGCGGGCCGGAGGAACAAGTCGGGCGGGACGCCGGAGACGACCCGGCACGAGAGGAACGGCGACGCATCCGGCGTCGCTCCTCCTGCTCGGGATCTGCTGTGACGTCCTGCCCGCTTTGTTCTTCGAGGCTGCCCCCTTTGACCTGGTCTTCTCTGCCTCGGCCGCGGCCTTCTCCAGTGCGCTGAGGACGTCTTCGCCCAGGTGCACCCCGGCGGCATCGTGGTGTGCCCGCGCGGTCGTGGAGTCGACACCGACCAGGGACAGATCGATCTCACCCCGCTGCGCCGCTTTCGCGATCAGGCCCTCCAGCAGGGCCTCGAAGACGCCGGCGTCACGCCACTGCCGGAAGCGGTTGGAGACGGTCGACCAGGCACCGAACTCCTGCGGCATCTTCCGCCACTGCCCGCCGGTCCTGAACCGCCAGATCACACCCTCGAACTGCTGCCGCAGCCGCTCCGGGTACGGGCCGTACTCGCCGATCGGCAGGTACGGCACGATGAACTCCCACTCTGCGTCCGTCAGTTGCACTCGCGTCACACAAGAAGATCTACCGGACCAGGCCCCGCCGCGAGAGCGAATACCGCAACTTGATCACGACTCGATACGCGCCCTAGTACTCCAGCTGTAGATCGTGATCTTCATGCCTGGGATGCGGCTTGTCGCCGGTAATGGCTGATGCGGGACCGGGCTTGATGGCGGCGTCGCCAGTCGGACCAGCCGAGCCGGTGGGCTGCGTCGTGGACCGGCCGGATGACGAGCGTGACGAACAGGCGCTGGATCTCGTTGCAGGACAGCGGGACCAGCCCGTCCGGGGCAGGGTTGCGGGCGTGTTCGTCGGCGCAGACGACGGCGAGGAAGGCGTGGGCGAGCATGGCGAGGGTGACCCAGCGGGCCCAGGAGGGGTAGCGGCGGACCTGGTGCTCGTCGAGCCCGGCCAGCCCCTTTTCGGTCTGGGAGGTCTCTTCCACCCGCCACCTGGATCCGGCGACCCGCACCAGCTCGGTCAGCGGCACCGGTTGGGGCAAGAAGCAGCGGTAGTAGGCGAGTTCGCTGGTGGCGCGGTTGCGGCGGATGAGCAGCTGGTGGTGGCCCGGGCGGGGGTCGGCCAGGTCGATGACCGCCCAGTCGTAGAAGCGGTGCCCCTTCGCGCCGCGACCGGCCGACAGCTTCTGCCAGGCCCGCTTCGGCACCCGCTTGACCAGGCGGTCTGTCCGGAACTTTCCTGCTTGGGCAGGGACTTCGGTCGAGCAGGCCACCGCGAGGACATAGCCGATGCCGCGTTCCTCCAGCGCCAGCCGTAGTGTCGGGTTGCCGCCGTAGACCTCATCCCCGGTGACCCAGCCCACCTGGTGTCCGGCGTCCAGGAACCGTTCGATCATCGTGCGGGCCAGGTCCGGCTTGGTCGCGAAGACGGTCTCCTCGCCGAGTCCCGCGGCCCGGCAGCGGTCCGGGTCGCACGTCCAGGAGCGCGGGAGGTACAGCTCCCGGTCCACCGCCGCGTGTCCCCGCTCGCCGGCGTAGACGAGGTAGACCGCGACCTGGGAGTTCTCGATCCGTCCGGCCGTGCCGGTGTACTGGCGTTGGACCCCGACTGTGTGGGCGCCTTTCTTCAGGTCGCCGGTCTCGTCGACGACCAGCACCGCTACCTTGTCGTGGAGGTGCTCGACGACGTATTCGCGCGCGTCGTCGCGGACGGCATCGGCATCCCAGACGGCCTGGCAGAGCAGGTGCTGCATGCCGTGCGGGCCGGCCTCCCCGGCCCACTCCGCGATCGTCCAGCAGTTCTTACGCGGCAGGTCCGACAGCAGACCCAGTACCAACCGCCCGGCTCGTAGGCGGGGTTCAACCCGGACGAACCGGCCCGCGATCCGGCCCATTGCTCCTTCGAAAGCCTCCCGCCAGCGGGCGGGATCTATGCTGTGACCTGCGACCACCGTCTCATCGTTAGTCCACACAACTTGCGATGATCAACAGTGGCCGCACCCGTCTCCGCACCGGCCCCACTGTCCTGCGTCAGCCAGCCTCAGCAGCGCCCATCGAAGGTTGGCTGCCTCGAAGAATGGCCTTCTCGGAGCGCGCGAAGCTCAGGCGTTCCACCACTCATCGGTGGCACAGCCGACCTCGTAGTGCCACCACCCATCCTCTTGTCCTTGGGTCAGGAGCGCCTTGGTCCCGTGGAAATCGCCACCGGCCGGTGCGTTGAAGGCCACCATCGGGAAGTCTTCACTGAAGACCTCGCCACCGAGCCCGAACCTCGAAAGATGCTGATGAACTGCCTGAGGGCTGCCCCCCAGCGGGCCGGAAGGAACAGGCACCACGCGAATCGTGCAGTTGCCGGAGGCGCTGACCCGCTCCACGGCCCAGTGGAGCCCTTCCGAGTCGGTCTGGAACCGCACAACGTCACCCTCAGCCACCCCATCCTGAAGAAAGGGGACGTTCTGTACACGAGCCGTGTCAGCGCTGAGCCTCGTAGCCCATAGACCCTCGGTGTCCTGCGGGAACCACCCCTCGCGAGGAACAAGCCGGAACCAGACCTTGATCTTCTCGACCGTGCTCTCCATGCCAGGCATCATGCGTTACCCGCCAAAGGCACGTCGCATCGGGCCTGAGCTGGGCGATCAATCTTCGCTGGCACGAGAGAGCCAGTAGACCAGGTTTCGCTGGCACGTGCTCAAGGTTCGCTGCCACCGGACGCCCATCAGTAAGATCACGATCTACAGCTGGAGTACTAGGCATCGAAGAGACCGCGCGGATCGTCAACGAGACCGGGCCCCGCTGGGCCGCCATGGGCCTCCTCGCGCCCACCTACGAGATGTCCGCCCAGATCGCCGACCTGCTCGACCCGTCCATCGCTCTGATGGTGGGCGGGCACCACGCCAAGGCCATGCCGGACCGCATCCTCCCCTCCCTGAAGAGAGGGGAGGATGTCAATGACGTCGTGATTACGGACAAGAACCGGCTGGACCGCCCGGGCCCCAC
>NZ_MSGP01000124.1 GCF_002078235.1 Streptomyces viridosporus | reverse complement strand
TGGGGGTCGGGATGGGCGGGCCGAACAGAACGGCCCGGGCCACCGAGGGGGTGAACACGGCGGTCAGCGGTGCGGACAGGCTGAGTACGGCTCGGAAGACGGCGCCAACCACGGGGTCGCCGGGGTAGCGGTCCTGGACCCGGCTCAGGTACCAGTGGGCCGCGCGGTCCGCGGCGCGGACGGCGACCGCGTTGCCGGTCGCGCCGGGCATGCGCTTGTCGGCTCCGGCCGAAATGTCCCACGCCTGCCGGGACGAAGACAGCAGCGCCCGTTGGACGCGGCGCGTCGTGGGCGTACACCGCGGGCCGGCCAAGACGTCGCGGAGCGCGACCGCGTTCATGGCGGCGACGGTCATGCCCTGCCCGTAGATCGGGTTGAACGTGCACAGGGCGTCGCCGACTGCCAGGAATCCGGCCGGACGCCGACCGGGCAGGTCGTAGCGGCGCCGTACGTTCGCGGTGCGGCGGAACCCGGAGACCGGTGACAAGGGTTCGGCCGTGCTCAGCCACCGGAACACGAGCGGGTGCGGCAGCTTCTTGGCATAGGCCGCGAACTGCTCCTCATCCGTGGGCGGTTCGTCGCCGCGGAGGCCGGACAAGGTGACGAGGTGGGTGCCGTCTCCCAGAGGCAGGACGACTGCGCCGTAGGTCTGGGATGGATTGGGGACGATGTAGTAGCCGAGCGCGTCGGTGCCGAGGATGCCGTCCTTGTCACGGTAGACACGAGTTGCGTACGCGAGACCCGTGTCGATGGTCTCCTCGTGCGGGGCTTGCGCTCCGAGCGCCGTGAGCCACTGCGGGGCCTTCGTGCTCCGGCCGGAGGCGTCCACGACCAGGTCGGCCTCGACCGGCCGGGACTCCGCACGTGCCGTGTCGCCGCGTTCGCGCAGCAGCACGCCACGCACACGTGAGGCGTCCCCCAGGAGACCGACGGCAGCCGTGCCCTCCAACACGTTGATCAGCGGGTTGGCGAGAACCCGTCGCCGTACGAGATGTTCGAGCTGCGGGCGGGAACCGGTGTGGTAGTACGCCGATGCGGGCAGCCGACGGAACCAGCGCCCGTTCTGCCACTGCACCATGTCCGCGGGGATGCCCACCCGGGGCGCTCCCGCCTCCTGCAATTCCTGCAGGAATCCTGGTAGCAACGTTTCCAGAGCCGTCTGCCCTCCTTCCAGCAGGACGTGGATGTGCCGGCTCTGCGGCACACCGGGACGTGGCTCCGGTGCCTCGGAGAACCGATCGCGTTCGACGACGGTCACCCGGTCCACGTGGGCGGCGAGGACGTGTGCCGCGAGCAGGCCCGCCAGGCTGCCACCGACGACCACCGCATGGCGTCCGCCCCAGCTGCTACCCGACTTCACGTTCTCCTGCGCAGCGTGCATCGGTTCCGCTCCCCCTGGCTGGTACATCGTGGGAAAAGCACCAGTATCGCGTTTCGTGAATGGTGGATGATTGCGTTTCGGCTCTTCTGGGACCGCGTTCCGATGACCGGTTCGGTCGGTGCGACCATCCGCTTCCCGATGAAAGGCGGCTCCGTGACTGGCTGTTCTCAATCCGTCCGTCTGGTCGGTCCACGTATGTCTTCGGCGTGACCGACGGCGACCCCGAGGACGAAAGCTGCCCCAACGGACGGCGTCCCCAGTCCCGTTCAGGGGGCATTGTCACGTTGTTGAATTTGCAGATTCCTGATGGTGTGTCGGGGCATGGTGGGCGTGCGGTTGGGGTCTGTGTCCAGGCCGTGGCGGGCTGGCCGGCGGCGCCGGTGGTCTGGCCCCAGATGGCGAACCGGATGATCATCTCGGCTAGGTAGCCGTGGGCGGTCATCAGGTGGCAGGGGCCCGAAGCGAGGTGAGATGCCACTGAACGATGCCGCTGAACGCGAACAGGAACCGCTGCGCGGTGCCAACCGACCGGAAAGCCCTTCATCGCGCTCTACCTTCCTTCCTGGGTCTGCCCCAGCCACTCGTAGGGTTGCGGCACCCAGGGGAGCTGGGTGTGGCTTTCATCGCGCTGCCGTCCGTGGCTTCGAACGCTTGGCCGCCCGGATCCCTACGACGACTCGGCCGCCGATTGGGAAGTGCGAGAAGGTCGCTGTGTAGAGCAATGCCGGCGAGGTCGTCTCTGGTACGCAAGGCAAGAACGACCTCTGGGAGCACGATGAGCCGGATATGGGTGGGAACCGACTGTGGCAAGACCCACCACCACTGCCTGATCCTGGACAGCGAGGGCGAGGTCCTGCTGTCGCGGCGGGTGGCCAACGACGAGCCGGAGCTGCTGCAGCTGATCGCCGACGTCCTGGGTCCCGCAGGCGGCACTCCGGTGACCTGGGCCCTGGACATGACCGGAGGCGAGCCAAACCTGCTCATCGCGTTGCTGGCCGTCCACGGCCAGGAACTCGTCTACATCCCCGGCGTCGCGGTCAACCGGGCCACCGACGGCTACCGCGGGGTGGGCAAGACGGACGTCCGCGACGCGCGGGTGATCGCCGACCAGGCCAGGATGCGCCGCGACCTGCTGCCCGTCCGTCTCGACGACGAAGCCATCGTCGAACTCCGCCTGCTCACCGACCACCGGGCCGACCTGGTCGCCGAGCGGACCCGTGCCACCAACCGCCTGCGATCCCTGCTGAACAGCATGTTCCCGGCTCTGGAACGGGCCCTCGACCTCGGCAACACCGGGCCGCTCAGGTTGCTGACCGGGTATCAGACCCCTGCAGCCATCCGCCGAACGGGCGCCCGACGACTCGCAACGTGGCTGCGCAACCGCAAGGTCTACCCCCCGGACACCCTCGCGGCGAAGGCCGTCGAGGCCGCCGAACGGCAGCACACCGCCGTCGCCGGGGAGAAGGCCATCGCGAAGATGGTCCACACCCTGGCGGAGGAGGTGATGACTCTGAACGAGAAGATCGCCGAGACCGACCAGCTCATCGAGGGCCGGTTTCGCGAACACGAACTCGCCGAAGTGATCATTTCCATACCCGGCATCGGTCCGACCCTGGGGGCTGAGCTCCTCGCCGCCATCGGCGGCAGCCTGGACGCCTTCCCAACGGCGGACCGCCTCGCGGCCTTCGCCGGCGTGGCCCCGGCTCCCCGGGACTCGGGCAAGGTCAGCGGCAACCTGCACCGCCCGAAGCGCTACCACCGGCGCATGCAGCGCGTCTTCTACACCTCCGCACTGGTCAGCATCCGCTACGACCCGAACTCGCGGAAGTTCTACGACCGAAAGCGTGCCGAGGGCAAGCGACACGTCCAAGCCGTGCTCGCCCTCGCGCGCCGACGCATCAACGTGCTGTGGGCCCTGATCCGTGACGGACGGTGTTACCAGGTCACACCGCCCGTCACCCCGGCGGCTTGACATCAGCATTGGGAAGCGTTCCCGCTGCCGGGTGGGCTGATGGCTGTTCTCCGCCCGGTTGTTGAGGTACTTCAACTGCCGGTGCTCGACGGAAGGCATGACCTCGCGGTGGGCCGCACCGTAGGAGCGCAGCTTGTCCGTGACGACCACCCGCGGCACCGCGCGCGTCTTCTTCAGCAGGTGGCAAAAGAAGCGCCGGGCGGCGGCGGTGTCCTGCTGGGCCCGCACGCCGCTGGGTCCTCCAGGAACAAATATGGACCAAACTCCTCAACGAGGCCGGATTCACCCGCATCACCACCGAGACCCTGCCCGCCGGAGACGGACCTCGCGCCGCCGAAACGCTCCTCGTAAACGTACGTCGAAGTTGACGCCCAAACAGCCGCTTCCAGCACCAGGGATTCCCTCTGCGAGCCCAGGTCCGCAGCCGACGCGAGGACGTGGCGAACACCCAGCACCGTGTGCCGGCATGGGCCTGCCTCATCCGCTCGGGGGCGCCGCGGCGAACGGCGGATACGGGCGCGCATCCCCATGAGGGGCGGCCGCCGGGGAAAGGGCAGCCACGCGGGGTTCAGCCGTGAGCTTCGCGCAGGGTAAGGAAGCCATGCTGGCTCTGCTGGCGGCGGTGGAGGACCACCAGAAAGCACTGGACGATCTACGGCTGATCTATGCCTCACGAGCCGTCGAGAAGGGCGCCGGCCTCGCAGACCTCGGACGTGCATGGCGCGTCTCGCGGCAAGGCGCCCGGACCGCTGGAGCGTTCTCAAGCACCGGATCCGCCCGGACACCCCCGGCAGCGTCCCGACACGCACTACCTCAACGGTATGCACTGAGCGGCCAAAGGCCTACAGAGTGCCCGAATGGGCCTCGGGGTCGAAGACGTTCAGTGGTGCACTCGGCTGGGAGGTGGACGTCTGGCGCAGTACCTGTGCCAGGTCGCGGTGTATCCGGTCGGCTTCACCACGGACCTGGACGGGGACGTCGCCGCGTTCGGCGACCAGGCGGTCGTAGACGGGGGTCTGCTGGAACACGGTGGGGCGATTTCCCTTCAACGGGCAGTTCACCGGACTGGTGCAGCATACGGGTCCGGGGTCCGTCCGCTTTGGAGCAGGTGTTCAGGCCAGGACGGCGGGGGACGGCAGCCTCGGTCGTCCAGTCGCCGTAGAAGAGCACGGCGACCAAGCGGACATGGCCCTCGGGGAGCTGACCGGCGCGGCGCTTGGTGCGGGCCTTGGCGAGCCGGGCGCCGATCTTGACGGTGTCGCCGTCGACACGGATGGTCTCGCGGGCTGCGGGGCCCGGCCTTCGCGGTGGAGGAAGAGCTCCAGAAGCTGGACGGTCTGCTCGAAGGAGCGGCGGTCGCGGCGGGAAACGCATGCCGTGCCGCCACTGACACGGTCCGGCCCGGTCCGGGGCCGTCCGTCCAGCGGCCGGGGAACCCGGATCCGGTCCAGGACCTCGATCAACTACGGGCGTCGTCTCACTGGCTCGACGTGACCAGGAGGGCCATGGGACGGCGGCCTCCCTCATCGGCGGGGTGACTCATGAGGCCGCTCCCTCCAGCACCGTGATGCCGGCGATCGGCGGCCGACCGTACAGGGCGAGGATCTCGTTGGCGAGGGCGATGGTCCGCAACGGGTTGTCCCGCTGCCGGTGGGCCTCGATGCCCGCGGCGAGAAGCCCGGTGGGCACGGCCCCCGCATCGAGGAGGACACGCCACTCCGCGGGTGGGAGTTCCAGATACTCGAGGTGGGTGAGCCGGGCGATCTCACAGGGATCGGCGAGAGTACCGGGATAGGCAGAGAGGGTCCGCAGGCGCGGCAGGCCGAAGACGGGGGCGAGGCTGAGGGGCTCCTTCTCCCAGACCCCGATGCTGAGAACCTCCAGGCCAGGGTGGGCGGCAGCCTCGATACTGGGGAGGGAGGCGCGATTGACGTGGGCGACGAGTGGAGGCCGTTCGGTCCTTCGGACCGGCCGGCCGTCGAAGTGACGATGGACGACCATGTCGGTGAGGGAGTCGGCGATCAGCCCGGCACCGATGCTCCCCTCGTGACCGATGATGATCACCTGCCCGACGTGCCCGTCCGGACCCGGTGTGAGGTCGACGGCGATACGGTCCCCGCCGCCGTTGTCACCGAAGACGATCCAGCCCGGCGAGCCGACAAGCCCCTGCACGGCGTCCTCCGGCCCCGTCTCGACCGCCTCCATGGCGCCGAACCGCCATAGCACATGCCGGGAAGCCGCGTCGGCGACGTACACCTCGCCGAGGGGAAGGAGTTCGCAGCCGATGGTGTCGTACGGCTCCTGGTAGTCGTCCCAGTCCTCGTACCGGCCCCGGACGACCTGGTACAGGGCCCTCAACTCGGCGGGCAGCGGCACGCCCAGACGCGCCTCGACCGCTGCGATCTCCTCCTCGGAGGCGCCCACCGCGTCCGGGAGCCGTTCGCGAAGAGTGCGTTGCAGCAGTTCCACGTCCGCGGACGGAGCCGGTACCGCACCCGGCACCGGCTCGGGCAGGCGGCGCACCGGCTCGGGCAGTGCCCCGTCCGCGAGGAGAAGCGTGCCCGGGTGCGCGGTCGCGATACCCGGCTCCGCGGAGGAGCCCAGGTCGATCAGATGCAGCCGGACACCGCCGGGAGCGGAAGAGGGCTCCACCACGAAGGAGACACCGTCGCTCCCGTCCTCCTTGAGCGCTTCGACGATCCGGCCCACGGCGTCGAACTGCTCCTGGTTGTCGGAGACCTGTGAGGCGCGTCCCGGCTGCGGCGGCCGGTGCGGCAGCGGAACACTCCATGCCCCGGGACTGATCTGCCCCGCCACATGCCCGCCGGGCGCGGTGAGCGTTTCCGCGTGGGCGACGCGCAAGAGGCGCAGTAGGGGTTGCCAGGTGGTGAAGTCATGGAGCGAGGGCACGAGAAGACCTCCTGAAGGTGTGCTCGCTGATTCTGGATCATGGGCGGGGCGCCGACAACACGAGGCGCCCCGGGACGGAAGCGACCTGGGGGAAGGAAACCTGCCTTCGGTCTGCGGTTCGGCGCCGTCGCCGGCAGATCTTGGCCCGGACCCCGGACCCCGAATCCTGGAACGTCCGTTTGTAGATGGGCGGACGGCCCAGCAGCTTCTGAGGGTGGCGAGGAAGGTCTCAGCCGCACAGCTGGGCCCCGGCGTGAAAATCGGAGCCTATCTACGCACGACCTCATGGAATCTGGCAGTCGATACGCTGCGCGCCCAGAAGCGGACCGATCTGATGGGTGACACCACGCTTGTGGCGGCGCCCGACCCGCGGGGTGAGGACATCGATCCGCTGAAGAAGCTGGTCCGGCCCGCGATCGAGGCTATGCCGCTCAGCAGGCGCCGCACGGTCGTGCAGTTGCAGAGCCAGGGTCTCGACGACGCGCAGATCTCCGAGGTCCTGGGCATAGCCCCGGACCGGATGCACCGGGACCGGTACGCAGCCGTCAGCGAGTTGCGCAGCGAGCTGGGCACCTTCATCCGGGATGGGCATCGCAAGAAGACACGACGCGCGAAGAAGGACAGGTGACGGTTGTGCGCCGCTTCACTGAGGGCAGCGACGGCCGCCCGGCGCCGGCGGTCCCGGCCGAGCTGCTGACACTCATGGACAAGCGCGCCGGGCCCTCCGACTTCTGGGCTCGTCCCGGCGAGTTCGGCCCCCCTGAGCCACCTGTACGAGCTGGACATCGAGGCGCGCCGGCAGGCGAACTCGTGGTACCGGCTCGGCTCCAAGGCTCTGGGCCGCGACGAGCTGTCAACGGCCGCCGACTGGCTGGGATCGGCGGCCGCGGCCGGCCATCCAGGCGCGTTGTTCCGGCTCGCTCTGGTCGCTCTCCGCTCCGGTAAGGGCCGGAAGCGACGGCGTGAGCGAGATACGCGACGTCGTCATCATCGGCTCCGGTCCCGCCGGATACACCGCCGCCCTCTACACTGCCCACGCCCAGCTCAGGCCCCCGACTCTTCGGCAGCAGCATCGTCGGCGGCGGGCCGCTGACGACGACCGAGGTGGAGAACTTTCCCGGCTTCCCCGACGGCGTCGACGACCCGGCCCCGAGGGAGAACATGCTGGCCCGGGCCGAGAAGTTCGGCGCCCAGATACTCGACGACGACATCGTCTCCGTCGACCTGACCGGCGCCATCAAGCTGCTGACCGACTCCGCGGGCACCGTCCACCGCGCGAAGACGGTGATCACCGCGACCGGCACCTGCGGAGGTTCGGCATCGAAAGCTTCTACTGCCGTCCGGGCGTCGAGGGCGTCCACGAGAAGGGCGGAGTCGAGAGACAGATCGGCTACTTGCGCCGCAACCACTTCGTCCCGTTCCCGGAGGTGTCCTCGCTCGCCGAGCTGAACGAGGTTGATGATCAGCCGGATAACCTGCTGGCGATGACCGCCGTTCTGGCGACGCTCGAGCAGGAGCTTGTCATGGTCTCCTCCGGCCGGGAGGCCCTCAAAGCTCTGCTCGATCACGACGACTTCGCCGTCATCATCATGGACGTGCAGATGCCGGAGATGGACGGCTACGAGACCTGCGCTCACATTAAACGCCGCCCGAGGACCCGGGAGGTCCCCATCATCTTCCCGACGGCTATGGACCCCGGATCCGAATACTCCGCCCGCGGGTATGCGGCCGGCGCCGTCGACTACATAAGCAAGCCCTTCGATCCGTGGGCCCTGCGTGCCAAAGTCGCCGTGTTCACCTCCATCTACCTCGAGCGACACAGCCAGTAGACTCCGGCAGTCGCAGCACCGC
The DNA here is from genome assembly GCF_002078235.1 of Streptomyces viridosporus. Classification (GTDB taxonomy): domain Bacteria; phylum Actinomycetota; class Actinomycetes; order Streptomycetales; family Streptomycetaceae; genus Streptomyces; species Streptomyces viridosporus. The sequence continues at coordinate 13,529 of NZ_MSGP01000124.1, read as the reverse complement.
CCGGTCCCGTACACGAAGAAGGTACGGGGCCGGGCTTGCTTGCTACGGCGCCGGCCGTGCACTCGGCCCCTCTGTCGGCCGGAGGCAGCGGTTATTCGCCCTCCGCGCGGCAGGCTGAGACCGGCATCAGTCCATGAAGTACGCCTTCTCGCCCATCATGAAAGGCGCGTCGACCGGGCCCTTGATGTAGGGGCCGCGCCAGACCACGCGGTGCTCCTAAGCACTGGAGTACCACTATTGGACCTTGTGCATCTGGACGGTCCACCGGTGGTGGTAGGCCCGGCTCGTCCCGCCGCCCTCCGCCGAACGCTGTGCGGGCACCTGATTGGCGAGCCGGATAACACAAACATCAAGGTCCGTCGGCTGCGCCCCAGGCCGGTTTCGGGGGCTGTGCTCGCAGGCCTCCCGTGGGGCGTCGAGGACAGTGAGGCTTTTCCAACCTCATGCTGAGGCGGCGACGGTGACCGTGCGGGGACGAGGAGGAGGATGTCAGGAAGCGTCCTCCGACGTCATCGCGGCCAGTTCTCGCAACCGTTGGCAGTACCGGAGTTCCATCCCGTCGGAGATGAGCGGAAGGACCTTGTCAAGGTCTGCAAGGCAGTTGAGCAGTATCTGCGGAGCTTGCGCAGCAGCCGCCAGGGCTTCAGGGCGGCCATCGCCTGCTCGCCAACCGCGCGGATCTTGGCGTGCGAGACGTTCACCGCCCGCTGGCCCTCGGAGAGGTTGTCCCAGCGGCCCCGGTAAGGGACGCGTACCGTGCCACCCGCGCCCTGATAGTCCTTATCGGCCCAGCGCAGCGCACGCCGGCCTCCGCCAGCACGTCGATGACACCGTGGGTGCGGGCCGAGCCGACGAGCGCTTTCGTGGGATGCAGGCGGCGTTGATGCACGTATCGCCGGTCTTGTCCTGTTCCATCATGGCGACCTTCCAGCCCGCCTTGGTGTGGTCCATCGCCAGCGAGTTTCCCGTCTTGTCGCCGCCGATCACCAGCAGGTCGACGTCCTGGACGTCCTTCTCACTCATGGGGCCTCCCTGCGGGGATCGGCACGGCTTTCTTCCGCGCGGCGACGCACGGAGTTACGCCGTCTCTGCGGAAGGAAGCCCGAAACGGGCCCGGTCCTTCTCGGGGACGAGGTCCAGGTATGTGCCGGTGTCCCGGGTGATGACCTTGCGGACGTAGGGGTAGTACGGCAGGACGGCGAGGTTGCGGCGCCGGGCGTCGTCGAGGGCCTCGGCGACCAGCTGCCCGGCCAGGCCCCGGCCGCCGAACTCGGGAAGGGTCTCGGTGTGGGTGAACGAGATGCTGCCGTCGGCGTGTTCGTAGACGGCGAAGCCCGCGAGACGGCCGTCGCGTGGATCTCGTAGCGGTGCTCGGCGGGGTTGTTGCGGGTGTTGGTGCTCATGCCAGGCCCTCCTGCGCGGTGGCCGTCCGGGGAGGTGCGGTGGCCACCTGGGGCGGTACGGGGTGGCGGCTGACGATCGACACGCGGTTGAAGGCGTTCATGGTGAGGGCGACCCAGGCGACGGCGGAGATCTCCTCCGGTGTCAGGTGCCGGGCCGCTTCGGCGTAGTCCTGGTCCTGGACTCGGGCGTCCGGGAGCACGGTGACGGACTCGGCGAGGGCGAGCGCGGCCCGTTCCCGGTCGGTGAACAGGCCGGCGTCACGCCACGCGGGCAGGACGGCGAGGCGCTGCGTGGTCTCACCCCTGCGCAGGGCGGCACGCACGTGCAGGTGCAGGCAGGAGGCGCAGCCGTTGATCTGGGAGACACGGATGTTCAGCAGCTCGACCAGGGTGCGGTCGAGTCCGGCCGCACGGGCGGTCTCCCGTACCGCCTTCGCGGTCTCGCGCAGGGCCCGGTACGCCTGAGGGCTCTGCCGGTCGATCCACACCCGGTCCCCGGGCGGTGTCGTACTCATCGGTCCCCCGGGGTTTGCTGCCAGTGGGGGGCCTTGGCCGGGATGAGGGGCAGGGAGGACGCCACGCGGCCGAAACGGTCGTCCTGGCGGGCCCAGGAGGCATAGGCGGCGTCGATCTCCTCGCGGTCGCGGCCGACGAAGTTCCACCACATGAGGATCGGTTCGGGGAAGGGCTCACCGCCCAGGAGCATGACCCGGGTGGGTTCGCGGACGTCCAGGGGGAGTTCGTCCCGTCCTTCGCCGAGGTAGCCGAGGCGCCCGGGGCGCAGGGGCTGGTTGCGGACGGCGGCGGCACCCTGGAGGACGACGAGCGCGTACTCCCAGTCGGGGCGCAGGGGGACCGTGGCCGGGGCCCGCAGGTCCAGTTCGACGCCGACGAGCGGGGTGTCGTGGCGGGCCGGGCTGCTCAGGCCGCCGAAGTCGCCGATCAGGACGGTCGCGGTGCCCGCTCCGGCGTCGAGGTCGGCCCGCGGCAGCTCCGCGTGGTGCTCGAAGGCCGGCGCGCCGTGCCGGGTGCTGTCCGGGAGGGCGGTCCACATCTGGATGCCCTCCAGGGTGCCGCGGTAGTGGCCGGTGGCCTCCTCCGCGTGGGAGACGGCGCTGCCGGAGGTCATCAGATTGAGCTGGCCCGGCTTGATGACCTGCTCGGAGCCGAGGCTGTCGCGGTGCAGGACCTGGCCGTCGGTCAGCCAGGTGACGGTCTGCAGGCCGATGTGGGGGTGCGGGCCGATGTCCAGACCGCTGTTCTCGGTGACGTCGGCCGGCCCCATGTGGTCGGCGAAGCACCAGGCGCCCACCGTGCGCCGGCCCCGGCGTGGCAGGGCCCGGCGCACCCGGATCGCGCCGACGGTCGCTTCGCGGCTGTCGCTCACCTCCAGGCAGGGCGGTTCGGGATGGCCGGAGTCGACCTGATCGGCAGGCGCATCGACCGTACTGACCGGTCCGCTCATCACAGGACCTCTTTCCTGTGTGTCGGTGTCTTCTGGTGACCGGGCCGCCAGGGGACGCGGTTTGCTTCCGGCGTGTCCGTGGGCGCTTGTGTCCACCATGACGTGCAGTCCACGGTGGAAGTACCCGTTTGAGCGTGCGGCAAAAGGCGACCCCCGCCGGCCGGCGGGGGTCGCTCGGATCCGCGACGGTCCGTCGGCCGCACCCCGTTGTGCAGCCGACGGACCGTCGCTGGTCCCCTCCTGGGCAGGGGCCGGGTCAGGCGGCGGCGAGGCCGGCCTTGAGGGCGGAGGCGATCTTGACGACGCGCTCGGCCTGGACCCGGGCGGCGGCGCGGGTGGTGTCGTCGACCGGGTTGTTGCCCTGGGCGTCGACGTGGGAGGTGCCGTAGGGGTTGCCGTCGGCGAACTTGGCGGGGTCGGTGTAGCCGGGGGCCACGAGGATGCCGCCGAAGTGGTGGACGGAGTGGTACAGCGCCAGCAGGGTGGACTCCTGGCCGCCGTGAGCGGTGGAGGAGGCGGTGAAGCCGCTGTAGACCTTGTCGGCCAGCTTGCCCTGGGCCCACAGGCCGCCGAGGGTGTCGATGAACTGCTTGAGCTGCGAGGCGATGTTGCCGAAGCGGGTGGGCGAGCCGAAGAGCACGGCGTCGGCCCACTCGATGTCGCCGGGGGTGGCGACGGGGATGTCGGCGGTGGCGGCGGCGTTGGCGGCCCAGGCCGGGTTGGAGTCGATGGCGGCCTGCGGGGCCAGCTCGGCGGCCTTGAGCAGGCGGACCTCGGCGCCGGCCTTCTCCGCCGCCTCGGCGATCTCCTTGGCCATCTCGGCGACGATGCCGGTGGAGGAGTAGTAGACGACGGCGAGCTTGGTCTGGGTGCTCACGGCTGCGGTCTCCGTTCGGTTGGTGTCGTGTGTGCGGTTACGGCTGAAGATGCCCATGACAGCTTTCGTTCTGGTGCCGAACACCCATCGCCGGGTGTTGGTTGAACCGTAAACCATCATGCGGATGTCCGCATCCTCCAGGGCGGGAGGCTGCAGGCCCGCGAGTTGGTATAACGTTCAACTAAATGGCGGTCCGACGGCCCGCCTCCACCGACGACAAGGACACCGTCATGGCCTCCGCCCTCGACGTCCGCCGCGCCGGCGAGCGCTTCCACACCCGCGCCGGCTGGCTCGACTCCCAGCACTCCTTCTCCTTCTCCCGCCACTGGGATCCCAAGAACACCCACTTCGGACTGCTGCTGGTCTCCAACGACGACGTCGTCGCGCCGGGCACCGGCTTCGACACCCATCCCCACCGCGACATGGAGATCATCACCTGGGTACTGGACGGCGGCCTGGTCCACCAGGACTCCGAGGGCCACAACGGGGTGATCTACCCGGGCCTCGCCCAGCGGATGAGCGCCGGCACCGGCATCCTCCACAGCGAGAAGAACGACTCCTGGACCCTCACCGGCGAGCCCGCCCACCAGGACCCCGTCCACTTCATCCAGATGTGGGTCATCCCCGACGAGGCCGGCATCAAGCCCGGCTACGAGCAGCTCGACATCAACGACGAACTCGCCCGCGGCGGCTGGACCACCCTCGCCTCCGGCCTGCCCCGGCACGCCCACCAGCGCGCGATCGGCATCCGGCAGAAACACGCAGCCCTGCACGTCGCCCGCATCCGCCCCGACGAGACCCTCCCCATCGTCACCGCCCCCTTCACCCACCTCTTCCTCGCCCGCGGCAGCGCCACACTGGAGGGCGCGGGCCCACTGGCCACCGGCGACGCGGTCCGCATCACCGGCGCGGAGGGCCAGCGCATCACCGCCGGCCCCGACGGCGCCGAGGTCCTGATGTGGGAAATGCACGCCGCCGTCACCACGGCATGACACGCGCACCAACCGGCGCAGTCGGCCTGTGGGGTACGACCTGACGAAAGTTTCCGCAGTGCGGCCGGTTCAACGCAGCCCCGCCCCGGGGCCGAAGACCGGCCGGCGGAAGCGGACAGCGCATACGGGCTCCGACGCCGAACGCCCAGGCCGAGAACTGGCAGGCGTCGCTCCGGTCTCCCGGGCGTCCCGCGCAAGGGTCGGCGTCTGCGCACCGTCGCGCCCCAGGCGCCGCCACACCGCCGCGTCCGCGCCCCGCTCGCACAATTACCCCGACGGACACGGCCTGGCCGTAGCCCCGGGCCGCGATCCCCCGATGGTGGGTGTCGTACCGGCGGGCGCCCAGGAGCGACGGGCCGCCTCCTCCGGCAACACCCATGTGGGCTGCCTTCGCGGCCGTGGTGCCGGCGGACACGAACACGAGTGGCGGTGTGCCCTCCCGGCCGGTCGGCGGATAGATCCGGCGCCACAACCGCTTCTCAGGGCTGACGTGCTCGGGCTGCCGGACCGTCGAGAATGCACGGATCCCCCAAAATTTATTCAAACCTGAACATGTTAGAGGAGGTAGGACATCTCCCTCCCTGAAGGATGACCCCATGAACCTGTTCAACCGCAGCCGCGCCACCGCTCCCGCACCGGCCACCAACTCGGCCTTCGTCCCGGACACCTCCCGGTTGACCGGCGTCTGGACCATCGACCCCGCGCACAGCAGCATCGCCTTCGTCGCCCGGCACGCCATGATCACCAAGGTCCGCGGCACCTTCGAAGACTTCGACGGCCGCCTGTACCTGGACGGCGAGCACCCCGGGTGCTCCACCGCCGACATAATCGTCAAGGCCGCCAGCCTCCACACCCGCCAGGAACGGCGGGACCAGCACCTGCGCAGCGCCGACTTCTTCCACGCCGAGGCCCACCCCGAACTGTCCTTCCACAGCACCTCCGTACAGCAACTCTCCGCGGACACCTACCACCTGACCGGTGACCTGAGCATCAAGGACGTCACCCGCCCGGTCGTCCTGGACCTGACCTTCACCGGCACGGCGACCGACCTCTTCGGCAACGAGCGTGCCGGTTTCGAGGGCTCCACCACGGTCGACCGCACCGACTGGGGCTTGACCTGGAACAGCGTGCTGGAGACCGGCGGCGTGCTGGTCGGCGAGAAGGTGAAGCTGGAGTTCGACGTCTCCGCGATCCGCGCCGCCTGACCACCACCCCCGCTGCGGGAGGCGGCCGGTCCGGCCGCCTTGAGACCCACGGGCAGGCGATACGAGCACGAGCCACTCCGATCACGGTGGCATCGTGCCTCGGCCCCGCCTGTCCCTCCGGCTCCCGTGGCGCCGCGGACCTGAAGGGGCCGGTTGCATCCAGAGAAATGGTGTCTGGGCCACCCGCCGGCGACGCTCCCGCTTCTCGCCCCCGCCGGGATCTTCGCGATGACGTCCGCGAGCAACAGGCCGTCTTCGGCAGGCCCGCCGACCGCCCCGGACGGTGCGGGGAACGCGCTGGAGTCCGGCGTACCGGGCTTCGCGTCGTCTCCGGTGAGTTGCGGGTTACAGCTGACCGGCGAGACCTCAAGAAGCGCGGCGGCGAGCGGCATGAGGCGGTGGCGGGGCACGGCCGTGCTTCTGGAGGTGAGACAGCGATAGCGCCTCATGTTCCCAGGCCGGTCGCGATGCGTGACAGCCGGTCATATGCGTTGGTTGTAGCCCGGATTCGATACGGCTGAGGTTCTACTGGTCAGGTCGTACGAAGTCGCCCGCACAGGTGGGGGCACCACAAAGGGCGTCCGAAGCCGCGCCCGGGCTGTTCACCGATCATGCGGGGCAAGAGGGATGTGGGGGTTGGCGGCCGTGCGCCGGCACAAACGTGCTTACCCCCTTGGCTCTGTTCGCAAGAGCGGGCTCTGGCCCAGCTTCTGGAGCCAGAACCCAAACCGGCGCAGTCCTCCGCCGTCCCGCAGCGGTCTTCGCGCGGCCCTCTCCCGGGCGGTCGCGGCTGCGGTGAGCGCCTCAGCGGCCCGCTGCTCATCGAGTGCGCGCCCCGTGGCGGACGTCTGCGTCTGCGCCGCGAAGCGCTCCGCCTCTGCCCTCAGCGGCCTCGCCGCGGGCCCGGGCCGCGGCCGGGTGCTCACCGGCGGTCTTGATGTTCACCCGGTGATTGCGGCCCTCAGGCGCTCTTGCCGAGCAGTCCGCACAGTTCTTGGTCCACATCGATCAGTCGCGTCTCGTGGCCCGGGGGCACCAGTCGGTAGGTCCGCTGCAGCCACCGCTCCAACACGGCGGACGGGGCCTGGAGCAGGACCTGCCCGTCCGGGGCGGCCAACGCGATGCACAGCATGCGGCGCGCCCCGGTCCCGGCGGGCCAGATCCGCACGTCGCCCTGCCCACAGGGCCCGAACGCGCCCTGGGCCAGCAACTCGCGGGCGAACACCCAGGTCACCGGGGCGTGCGTGCCGACGTGGAAATCCACGTGGACGGCGTAGGGGTCGCGCGGGTCGTAGGACAGTCGGGTCGCTACGCCGATGCTGTGACCCGGCGCGACCAGCAGGCGCATCTCGCACTCCTGCTCGACGAAGTTCTTCATGGGGTTTCTCTTGTTCTCTCGATCCGGACAGCGCTTGCTGGAGGCTCTCCCCGGACGGTTCTTTCGGCGGCCTTGGTGCGGGTGCCGTGTCCGCCCGCTGCCCGCCGCCCGTGCATCCGGGCGATGAGATGACCGGGGCGGGGTGCGGTGCGCCTGCAGTCGCACTGCGCCCCGCCCCTGGTGGTATGGCGCATCCCGTCCGGTCACCTGCTGCCGGTCTCGGCCACGGCCGCTCATACACGACGCCGTTGTCGGACATGAGCCATGCGGACGGTGCGTGCGGCTGATCAGCGGACCGGTGGTTCCGGCCCCCCGCCGTCAGCGGCGATCGCCCCCGCGGTCCCGGTCGTGCCGGTCATGCCGGTCCCAGTCGTGCCGGTCACGGTCATGCCGGTCACGGTCCCAGTCATGCCGGTCGTTGTCCGTGGCGTAGGAGCCGGTGACGACGCGCTGGGCGTCGGAGTGGGGCGATGCCGAGGCGGTACCGCCCGCGGCGAACACCGCGCCCGCTACGACTGCTACCGAGGCGGCCGCGGTGACGACGCGCCTTCCGAAGATGCGACTCATGATCACTCCTCCTTGAATGCCATGCCGACGCCCCGCCCCGCGGGACGTCGGACGGTGCGCCGAGGTGGTGGGGCACCGCCGAAACTACGCCGGTCCGGACCATCAGCCTCATGCGGGCCGGCAGTTCCAGTACGGCCTCCCGCAGAGCGGAGACGTCCTCCAGGTAGCCGCGCTGCCAGTTGCTGCGCTGTCCGTACTCGGCGACCAGTTCGGCCAGCAACTTGTCCACCAGGCCGTCCGGGACAGCCATGCCGATGACGAGCGTCCCTGTTCGCTCGACGGAGGAGAAGTCCGGCTATGCCCCCGCGGCCTCGTCACGACTACCCCGCAGCACTTCGCCGTGGCCTCCCGCGCAGCTGGAATAGACCACGCCGAGAGTTCCCCGCCAGCCGAATATCCAGCAGGGACGCACCGCCCTCAGCCCGTATCCGCCAGGTTCGATCTGGTGTGCCTTGAAGAGGCGTAAACGCCGGTTCCTCGCGTACTCCTTTCCGTCTCGCTCGCCGGACCCACGCCATCTGGCAGTGCTGACCCGTCCCGGCTTCGTCGAGGCCGCTTCCACCCTCCCCGGCACCTCCCGGATCAGACTGCCCCCAGCTCCAACCTCCCTGCTGCGACCGGACGTTGGTGGTGGTCTTTCACCTCCACTCGAACAGCAAGCACCTCACGGCGCACACTCCGGGAAGCACAAGCGGCACGGGATGAACGTCCAGGTCCTCACGGACCCGTTTGGGCGACTGCCGTGGGTCTCACCCGCTCTGCCCGGCGCCACGCACGACCTGGCCGCGGCCCGCGCACACGGGATCATCGATGCCCTTACGGAGGCGGAACTCACGTGCTGGGCGGACAAGGCGGACCGGGGCGCCGGCCGCTCCGTCCGCGTCCCGTTCCGGGGCCGTCGGCTCAAGCGGTGGAAGCGACGGCACAACACCCCCCACGCCAAGATCCGCTGCGTCGGCGAGCAGGCCATGACCGCCTGGAAAGGCTGGCGCCTGCTGAGGAAGCCGCGCTGCAGCACCAACCGCATCACCGACATCGTGAAGGCCGTTCTCGTCCTTCACCACGCATCAGCCTGAGATTGAAAACGGCTCAGTTATACTTCGTGTCCCTCCTTTCAGAGGGGTCTCAGAAACACCCCGGCAGGTTCCGACCAGCCGGGGTGTTTCGCTGTCATGAACCACCGGCCGAACCGTGGAGATAACTGTGATTGTCTTCAGCAATCGTCGGGGCCTTGATGGCTACGCTGCCGGTGTGGGCGACAGCGAGCATGGCGAGGAGCCGCGGGTAGTGCTGGTGCGCCCCTGCTTGAGGGAGGCGTCCGGGCGGGCCTGAGCCGACGCCTTGATCTGGTCCGAGGTGAGCGCCGTGTCCGGCGCGGGCCACAGCAGGATCACGCCGACGACAACGGCCGCGCACACCAGGGCTGCGGCGGCAGCTTTCCCCCTGATCGACATGGGCCGAGAGGGTAGCAACTGGGGAAAAGACCAGGTCAAGCTCATCGGAGTACAGTGGGACACGTGGAGTTCTCTGCGGGCTGCAAGGAGCGAGGCATGATCCATTCAGCCGATATCCGCGAGTGGCGCAACCGCGACGTGATCGATCCCCAGGGCCACAAGATCGGGGCCCTGGAAGGGGTCTACGTGGACACCACCACCGACGCGCCGTCCGTCGCCACCGTCCGCACCGGACTGCCCACCCGGCAGCGACTCGTCTTCGTCCCCGTCGACGAGGCGACTGTAGGACCCGGTTACGTGCGGGTGGCGTACTCGAAAGGGCAGGTGAGGAAGGCACCGTCGATGAGCACGGACGACGTCCTGCCAGCCGACCGGGAAGAAGAGATCTTCAAGCATTACGACAGGCCCTACGAGCCTCGTGCCGACCGCGGACGCCGCCTCGCGCGCCGTTGACCACCGGGCGGAGGAAGTGAGCAGCCATGTTGGCGCTCTTCCTGTTCCTGATCCTCGTCGCGATCGTCCTGGGGTTCGTCGGCGCGGTGCTGAAGGGTCTGTTCTACCTCCTGATCATCGGCGTGGTGCTCTTCGTGGCCGACCTCGTGCTGCTGAGCGCGCGCTGGTCCCGGAGATCGCACCGGCACCTCGTCCGGTGATGACGCCGCGCGCGAGCCGTTGGCCTTTATGGGGGCCGTTTCAGGGATCACTGACTTCGGCTCGTCAAGGTGACGCGAGTTCGTCGAGGGTCATACCGGTGCCCGCTATGAAGCCGTCGAGGGCCTCGAGCTGGTCGAGGGCGACGACGGCGAGGTTGGCCAGGCTGCGCTCGATGTGCGCCCACACCCACTCGACGGGGGTTGAGGTCGGGCGAGTAAGCGAGCAGCAGGAACACCGTCAGCCACTCGCGCTCGGCAATCAGCTCACGCATGGCGTGGGAGACATGGGTGTTCAGACGGTCCCAGACCAGCACGATCGGTGCCTTGACCAGTTGGTGGACGCCGTCAACGAGTGCGATGAAGTCGCGCTCGCCCATGCTGCGGCGTGCGCCGTTGCCCGCTCGGTGGGTGCGCAGTCGGTGGCACAGCCGAGTGCGGGAGCCGGGCCGCATGGCGATCAGCCCGGTCACCGACAGCCGTCCCGAGCGTCGCCCGCTGACGGTCACGACCGGGGTACGGCCGCGCCGGCCCCAGGTGCGTCCTCGGGGCGGCTTTCGGGTGAAGCCCGCCTCGTCCCCGAAGCAGACGTAACCCTCGCAGGCCGCCCGGGCTCTTTTACCTCCGCCCACGTCCCCTCCTTCCACGCGGTCACGGCCTGCTCGTCGCGCTCGGCGACCCGCCGTGCGGGCACCTGCGGGCTGAAGCCGAGCCGATGCATCAGCCTCGTCGCACCCGAGACGCTGTAAGAGACGTGGAACTTCCTGCCGATCAGCGTGGCCACCCGGGCGGCGGTCCACACCTGGTCCTCCACCCAGCCGTGCGCGGCAGGACCCTGCTCCAGACACACGGCCAGTTTCTCCGGACAGCGCGGGGACAGACGGCAACGAGATCCATTCGGGCCACGGGAGGCCAGAGCCTGCGCACCGCCGTCCCGCCACAACTGGTGCCACTATTAGCCGACTTCGGGCTCACCCGCAGGCGCCGCGCGACCTCGACCGGCTTGATCTCCTGCTCGAACACCTCGGCCGCCTGCATCCGTACCGACTCCCGGCGCCGACGCCCCTCAGCGGTCAACCCGCCCCCATCGCCATATCTCACACACCACGGGATACAGCCACCGCTCCGAGCCCATCAGGAACTTCACCAAGATTCACCCTGACGAGCTGAAGTCAGTATCGGCGTCCGCCGAAGCGGTCGTCGTGGATGTGTCCGACGACGGCGGCGAGCTGGTCGGGCTAGGCGAGTTCGGTCAATCCGTGCACGGCGGCGTCCATGCCGACGACCCAGGTGACCATCTGGTCTTCGAGCTGTAGGTGGGTGCCGACATGGTGAACGAGGTCTGGTCGTACGGCCTCGGGGAAGAGCGGAAGAGCCACTATCTCAACTGCCTGGACCACTACTCCTTCCGGCTGCTGGAGCTGCCCGGCGGGATGCGGCCCTTGCGCGCACCGGATGCCGCCGAGGGGGAGTGAGCGCCCGCGCCCGAGCGACTGACCCTCGAGTGCGCCTATCCGCTGGCGACGTCGAGTTCGTCGTACGTGCCGGCCGTGTAGTGGCCGGCATATTGCACACCAGCTCGTAGCGCCCGGGGCGGAGGGTCAGGGTGGTCCAGCCGACCGTGCCGGAGGTGATGCCGTCGCCCGCGCCGCGGCAGCTTCGCGAGGCCTCGCCCAGGCTGCCCGCCTCACTGACTTTCCCGTCCGAGCCCACCGGCCGTTCGCCAAGGCGATCGGGCTGCGGTGGCCGAGGCGGGAGTGGCGGCGTCGGGTGTTGCAGCGGTGCAGCCGGCGGAACGCCTCGAGGCCGTCCCACAATGATCAACTGCTCCGGCGGTCAGGTTGGGGGCACCCACGTTCGGCCTGCCCCTCCCCCGGGCTGCAGCGCGGCCAGCTGTCCGTGCTCACGCTTCGCGGCGCTGCCCTGGGGTCGCCGTGGCCGGCACCGCCGGATGCGGGCAGCCCGCGCGGTGCCCGGCATGACAAGCTGTGCATCCACCACCCGACCTCAGGAGGTCACCATGTCTGCAGAGTTTCCCTCGCAAGAAGGTACGGAGACAGCTGACACCGAAAGCCGTGCCCTGACGCCTGACGATGACGGCCAGTACGACTTGAAGAGCAAGTTCCGGGAGGCTCTGGCGCGCAAGCGAGACAAGCAGGCGCAGGCCGCGGCCCTCGCTGCGAACACCGACGCGTCGAAGGTCCGCGGCGCGCACGGCCCGGCTGCGAGCCAGCGGTCGTTCCGACGAAAGAGCGGCGGCTGAGTTCGAACCGCCGCTGGATGGGACTCGGCGTTCAGCGGTCGGCGGACTCGGGGTAGCGCCGGCGGCGCCGGTACGAGTCGTCGACGCCGATCTCGTACCGGGGTTCGCCGCGCTTCAGACGGGGCAGGGTGTTCACCCACATCTCGATGACGATGCCGCGGACGTCGGTGGTGAGCGCCTGGCGGCGGTTGTCGAGCAGGTGCTCCTCCTTGCCCGCCAGGACGACGTGCGGCCGCGGGAAGACCTCGTGCCAGTACCGTCGAGGTATCGGCCCGGAGGGGGCGGCGAACCAGAACCGGCCGGCCGGCTCGTAGCGGACCGGTCCCTTCGACTGCCGGCACAGCACCGCGTTCTCGTGCCGTAGCACGAGCAACCCGGTGCCCTTGGAAATGTTCCGGCGCAGCAGCACCGCCGGAACGGACAGCAGCTTCCGGGGCACCTTGTACACCAGTGAAACGATCATGCCGGGGTGGTGCCGACCGACGCCGCGTTACCGCCCCCGCCTGCAGCGATGACTTTCCGAGCCCATAGGCCTGGGCGCGTCTTCCGGGCGGTCCGGTGCGGAGCCGCCCGGGACGTCATACGTCCGTGACCCGGAGCCCGGCGTGCGCCTTGTACCGGCGGTTGACCGAGATCAGGTTGGCCACCAGCGCCTCCACCTGGTGGGCGCCGCGCAGCCGCCCGGCGAAGACGCCGCGCATGCCGGGGACGCGGCCGGCCAGCGCCTGGACGATCTCCACGTCGGCGCGGTCCTCGCCGAGCACCATCACGTCGGTGTCGATCTCGTCGATCTCCGGGTCCTGGAGCAGCACGGCCGACAGGTGGTGGAAGGCGGCGGTGACCCGGGAGTCCGGCAGCAGCGCCGCGGCCTGCTCGGCGGCGCTGCCCTCCTCGGGCCTGAGCGCGTAGGCGCCCTTCTTGTCGAAGCCGAGCGGGTTGACGCAGTCGACGACGAGCTTGCCGGCCAGTTCCCCGCGCAGGGACTCCAGCGTCCTGGCGTGGCCGTCCCAGGGCACGGCGACGATCACCACGTCGCTGCGGCGGGCGGTCTCGGCGTTGTCGGCGCCCTGGACACCGTGCCCGATCTCCTCGGCCGCGGCCCGGGCGCGCTCGGCCGCGCGGGAACCGATGATCACCTTCTGGCCGGCCCGGGCGAACCGGAGGGCCAGGCCCCTGCCCTGCGGTCCGGTGCCGCCGAGCACGCCGACGACGAGGCCGGAGACGTCGGGCAGGTCCCAGGGGTCCTTGGCGGGGGCCTTCGCGGGGGGCGTTGCG
>NZ_MSGP01000123.1 GCF_002078235.1 Streptomyces viridosporus | reverse complement strand
CCGCCTCAACACCATCCGGCGGGCACACCCCGCGCTCCACCGCCTCAGAAACCTCCGCTTCCACGGAACCGACAACGACGCCGTCATCGCGTACAGCAAGCGCAGCGGCGACGACGTCGTGCTCGTGGTGGCCAACCTCGACCCCCACCACACCCAGGAGGCCACGGTCTCGCTGGACATGCCGCAACTCGGCCTGGACTGGCACGAGTCGGTGCCGGTGCGCGACGAGCTCACCGGCGAGACCTATCACTGGGGCAGGACCGCCTACGTGCGGCTGGAACCGGGGCGGGCTCCCGCTCATGTCCTGCACGTCCAGCGACCGCCCGCCGCACAGCGAAACGGAGGGCCAGGAACGTCATGACCGTCAACGAGCCCGTCCCGGACACCTTCGAGGACACTCCCGCCGGGGACCGGGACCCGGAGTGGTTCAAACGCGCCGTCTTCTACGAGGTGCTCGTCCGGTCCTTCCAGGACAGCAACGGCGACGGCATCGGTGACCTGAAGGGCCTGACCGCCAAACTGGACTACCTGCAGTGGCTGGGCGTCGACTGCCTGTGGCTGCCGCCCTTCTTCCGGTCCCCGCTGCGCGACGGCGGCTACGACGTCTCCGACTACACCGCCGTGCTCCCCGACTTCGGCGACCTCGCCGACTTCGTGGAGTTCGTCGACGCCGCGCACCAGCGCGGCATGCGCGTGATCATCGACTTCGTCATGAACCACACCAGCGACCAGCACCCCTGGTTCCAGCAGTCCCGCACGGACCCCGACGGCCCCTACGGCGACTACTACGTGTGGGCCGACGACGACAAGCAGTACCAGGACGCCCGGATCATCTTCGTCGACACCGAGGCCTCCAACTGGACCTACGACCCGGTGCGCAAGCAGTACTACTGGCACCGCTTCTTCTCCCACCAGCCCGACCTCAACTACGAGAACCCGGCCGTGCAGGAGGAGATCCTGGCCGCCCTGCGCTTCTGGCTGGACCTGGGCATCGACGGCTTCCGGCTCGACGCGGTGCCCTACCTCTACCAGCAGGAGGGCACCAACTGCGAGAACCTCCCCGCCACCCACGCCTTCCTCAAACGGGTCCGCAAGGAGATCGACGCCCAGTACCCCGACACCGTCCTGCTCGCCGAGGCCAACCAGTGGCCCGAGGACGTCGTCGACTACTTCGGCGACTACGCCGCCGGCGGCGACGAATGCCACATGGCCTTCCACTTCCCGGTCATGCCCCGCATCTTCATGGCCGTGCGGCGCGAGTCGCGCTACCCGGTCTCGGAGATCCTGGCCAAGACCCCGGCCATCCCGGCCGGCTGCCAGTGGGGCATCTTCCTGCGCAACCACGACGAGCTGACCCTGGAGATGGTCACCGACGAGGAACGCGACTACATGTGGGCCGAGTACGCCAAGGACCCCCGGATGCGCGCCAACATCGGCATCCGCCGCCGCCTGGCCCCCCTGCTGGACAACGACCGCAACCAGATCGAGCTGTTCACCGCCCTGCTGCTGTCCCTGCCCGGCTCCCCGGTCATGTACTACGGCGACGAGATCGGCATGGGCGACAACATCTGGCTCGGCGACCGCGACGCGGTCCGCACCCCGATGCAGTGGACCCCCGACCGCAACGCCGGCTTCTCCTCCTCCGACCCCGGCCGGCTCTTCCTGCCCACCATCATGGACCCGGTCTACGGCTACCAGGTCACCAACGTCGAGGCCTCCATGGCCTCGCCGTCCTCGCTGCTGCACTGGACCCGCCGCATGATCGAGATCCGCAAGCAGAACGTGGCCTTCGGCCTGGGCTCCTACACCGAACTGCCCTCCTCCAACCCCGCCGTCCTCGCCTTCCTGCGCGAACACGGGGACGACCTGGTGCTCTGCGTCAACAACTTCTCCCGCTTCGCCCAGCCCACCGAACTCGACCTCAGCGCCTTCCGGGG
>NZ_MSGP01000122.1 GCF_002078235.1 Streptomyces viridosporus | reverse complement strand
TCCGGCCGGAACCGGATCCGCAGCTCGCCCTCGCGCAGGGCGGCGCCGTCGACGGTGCAGCGGCGCAGCGCCGAGGGCAGCGGGACGGTCCGGCGGAACGGTCCGGCGGTCACGACGAGTTCGTCGCCGCGCCGGATCAGGTCCAGTTCCTCGCGCCGGGCGCCGGGCAGCGGGAGGTGCCAGACCAGCACGCCGTCGTCGGCGAGGGAGTCGGTGACGGGCCACTCGACGGCGGAGGGCCCCTCGGCGGCGGAGGACCTCTCGGCGGCGGACCCCGCGTCGGCGCCGGGCACGGCGAGCGCGGCGAGGTCGTCGGCGCCGCGCGGGTCGCGCCCGAGGTGGGCGACGGGGCGGACGTCGTGGGTCTCCCGCCACTCCTCCAGGGTCTTGCGCTGCTGGGCGACCGGGCCGGCGAGCCAGCTGTCCTCGACGCCCTCCGGCAGGACGCGGGTCGCGACCAGGACGTCGGTGCGCAGTCCGCGCAGGGCCAGACCGAGGGTCGCGGTGCGGACGGCGTCGGCGCCGGCGGGTCCCGGCTCGGCGACCAGGCGTACGGCGGTGCCGCGGTCGGCGAGCACGGCCTCGGCGGCGGCGAGCTGGAGGTCCAGCCGGGCGGCGGTCTCGTACAGCCACTCGGCGGGCAGCGGGACACCGGCGAGGCGGCCGAGCACGGGGCGCAGGGCGCGGGCGGCCTGCCGCTCGGGCGGGAGCAGGCGGCGCAGGTAGCGGCGGAGCACCTCGGGGAGGGCGAGCAGGTCGAGGGCCCGCGGGACGGGCGGCAGGTCGACGACGAGGAGGTCGTGCGTTCCCGGCAGGGCCGCGTCCCGCAGGGCGCGCAGCAGGGCGAGTTCCCCGGCGCCGGGCAGCGGGGTGAGCTCCTCGGGGTCGAGCCGGGAGGCGCCGAGCAGGTCGAGCGCGGAGGAGGCGCGGTCCTGCAGGGCGGCCAGGTCGGTGCGGAAGTCCTCGTCGGCGTCGAGCCGCCGCACGGTGAGCCGGGGGGCGGCCTCGGACGGTTCGGGCCCGACGGGCGCGCCCAGGACCGCGCCCAGGGTGTCCGTCCGGTCGGTGCCGAGGAGGAGGGTGCGGACGCCCGCACGGGCGGCGGCGTGCGCGGTGGCGGCCGCGACGGTGGTGCGCCCGCTGCCGCCGGGGCCCGTGATCAGGAGGGTACGCATGAGGGTGAACGGTACCCGGGAGGCGTGCGGGGACCGCCGGGCGCCCCGTTCTCGCTCCGGACCGCTCCCGCGCCCCGGAGTGCGGGCGTGTCCGCGGCGCGTTACTTCGCTCCCGACTCCACGCGCTTCTTCAGTCCCGCCAGGGCCCGGTCGATGATGACCTTCTCGGCCTTGCGCTTGATCATGCCGAGCATCGGGATCTTGACGTCGACGGTCAGCCGGTAGGTGACCTCGGTCGTGCCCGGGCCGGCCGGTTCGAGGAGGTAGGAGCCGTCCAGGGAGCGGAGCATCTGGGACTTCACCAGGGTCCAGGAGACCTCGTGCTCGCCGGTCCAGGTGTAGGCGAGGGTCTGGTCGTCCTTGATCGCGCCGGCGTCCATGACGAGGCGCACCTGCTCGGCGCGGCCCTGCTCGTCGGTCTCGAGGACCTCCGCCTCCTTCACCTCACCGGTCCAGTCCGGGTAGCGGGCGAAGTCGGCGATCACCCCCATGACATCGGCCGGTGCGGCCTCGATCGTGATGCTCGAGCTGGTGTGTTCCGCCATCGCCGTGGCTCCTCCGGATGCGCGCCGGTCGTCGGATCGCCGTGCGCGAGTGCAGCGCACGCCTGTGCAGCGGAAGGCTACCGCGCACCGGACCGGCGCAGCTCACCCCACCTGGGGCGGCCTCACCACTCGAGCGCCCAGGGGCGCCCGCTGCCCGCGAAGTGCCCCACGTTCACGCACTCGGTGGCGCCGATCCGCATCCGCCGCACCAGCGGCTGGTGCACGTGCCCGAACAGGGCGTAGCGGGGCCGGGTGCGGCGGATGGCGTCCAGCAGCGCCCGGCTGCCGCGTTCGAAGCGGCGCGCGACGGTGTCGTAGACCAGCTCCGGGACCTCCGGCGGGATATGCGTGCACAGCACGTCGACCTCGCCGACGGCCTCGATCTTCGCCGCGTACTCCTCGTCGTCGATCTCGTACGGGGTGCGCATGGGGGTGCGCAGGCCGCCGCCGACGAAGCCGAAGGTCCAGCCGCCGATCTCCACCCGTTCCCCGTCCAGGACGGTCGTGCCGGGCCCGGCGTACTCCCGCCACAGGGGCGGCACGTCGACGTTGCCGTAGGTGGCGTAGGTCGGGGTGGGGAAGGCGGCGAACAGCTCGGCGTACTGCCTGCGCACCGCCCGCTCGATCGCCGTGGCCCGGTCCTCGTCGTGGTCCGCCCACAGCCGGGCGCCGAACGCGCGCGCCTCCTCGAAGCGGCGGGCGGTGCGCAGTTCCACGATGCGGTGGGCGTTCTCGGTGCCGAACAGGTCGGGGAAGATGCCGCGCGAGTGGTCGGCGTAGTCGAGGAAGAGCACCAGGTCGCCCAGGCAGATCAGGGCGTCGGCGCCCTCGCCGGCCCGGGCCAGGTCACGGACGTTGCCGTGGACGTCGCTGACCACGTGGACGCGCCTGCGGCGGTCGCCGCCCGGTACGGATGCCATGGCGATCAAGGGTAGGCGCGCGGGGCGGCCCGGACAACGGCGGCCGGACCTGCGGTTACTGGCTCGTCGGCGACGCGGTGCACTACTGTGCGCAATGAAACACCCACCTGTGTGACGCAGCGAACATCTCGCCGGGACCCCCTGTCGTAGAGGGCATACCGACGGGTAACGTCCGGGCAGTCCAGTCGTGCTCGGGATTTCAACATGTGAATTCGCGAGTACCCGCCCAGCCTTGGACCGCACCGTCGCATCGCACAACGTCGTGGCGTCGGCGCCCTAAGAGGAGCAGCAGTCTTGCGCGAGTTCAGCCTTCCGGCTTTGTACGAGGTCCCCGCGGACGGCAATCTGGCCGACATCGTCCGCAGAAACGCCGCGCAGCACCCCGACGTCGCCGTCATCGCCCGCAAGGTGGACGGTGCCTGGCAGGACGTGACGGCCACCACCTTCCTCGCCGAGGTGCGGGCGGCCGCCAAAGGACTGATCGCCTCCGGCGTCCGGCCGGGCGACCGGGTCGCCCTGATGTCCCGCACCCGCTACGAGTGGACGCTGCTGGACTTCGCGATCTGGAGCGCCGGCGCGGTCACCGTGCCGGTGTACGAGACCAGCTCGCCCGAGCAGGTGGCGTGGATCCTCGGTGACTCCGGCGCCACCGCCTGCGTCGTGGAGCTCGACGTGCACGCGGCGGCCGTGGAGGCGGTGCGCGACCGGCTGCCCGCGCTGGAGAACGTGTGGCAGATCGACGCCGGCGGCGTCGAGGAGCTGGGTCGCCTCGGCCGGGACGTCACCGACGAGACGGTCGAGGAGCGCAGCTCGATCGCGAAGGCCGACGACCCCGCGACGATCGTCTACACCTCCGGCACGACCGGCCGCCCCAAGGGCTGTGTGCTCACCCACCGCAGCTTCTTCGCCGAGTGCGGCAACATCGTGGAGCGGCTGCGTCCGCTGTTCCGCACCGGCGAGTGCTCCGTGCTGCTCTTCCTGCCGCTCGCGCACGTCTTCGGACGGCTGGTGCAGGTCGCGCCCATGATCGCGCCGATCAAGCTGGGCTGTGTGCCGGACATCAAGAACCTCACCGACGAGCTGGCCTCGTTCCGCCCGACCCTGATCCTGGGTGTGCCGCGGGTGTTCGAGAAGGTCTACAACTCGGCGCGCGCCAAGGCGCAGGCCGACGGCAAGGGCAAGATCTTCGACCGGGCCGCGGACACCGCGATCGCGTACAGCCGGGCGCTGGACACGCCGTCCGGGCCGTCGCTCGGCCTGAAGATCAAGCACAAGGTGTTCGACCGGCTCGTCTACGGCAAGCTGCGCGCGGTGCTCGGCGGGCTCGGCGAGTACGCCATCTCGGGCGGTGCCCCGCTGGGCGAGCGCCTGGGCCACTTCTTCCGCGGCATCGGCTTCAGCGTCCTGGAGGGCTACGGCCTGACCGAGTCCTGTGCGGCCACCGCGTTCAACCCGTGGGACCGGCAGAAGATCGGCACGGTCGGCCAGCCGCTGCCCGGCTCGGTGATCCGCATCGCGGACGACGGCGAGGTGCTGCTGCACGGCGAGCACCTGTTCAAGGAGTACTGGAACAACCCGGCCGCGACGGCCGAGGCGCTGGCCGACGGCTGGTTCCACACCGGGGACATCGGCACCCTGGACGAGGACGGCTACCTGCGGATCACCGGCCGCAAGAAGGAGATCCTGGTCACCGCGGGCGGCAAGAACGTCGCCCCGGCGGTGATAGAGGACCGGATCCGCGCGCACGCGCTGGTCGCGGAGTGCATGGTGGTGGGCGACGGGCGTCCGTTCGTGGGCGCGCTGGTCACCGTCGACGAGGAGTTCCTGGTCCGCTGGTGCGCCGAGCACGGCAAGCCGGAGGGCTCCACCGCGGCGTCCCTGAGCGAGGACCCGGACCTGATCGCGGCGATCCAGGCGGCGGTCGACGACGGCAACGCGGCGGTCTCCAAGGCGGAGTCGGTCCGCAAGTTCCGCATCCTCCCCGCCCAGTTCACGGAGGAGTCGGGCCATCTGACCCCGTCCCTGAAGCTGAAGCGGAGCGTGGTGGCGAAGGACTACGCCCACGAGATCGAGGCGATCTACGCGAAGTAGGGCGCGCGGGGGCGCACACACGACGGCGCGGTGCCCGGATCCCGGATCCGGGCACCGCGCCGCGTCGTACGGGGCCGAGGAGGCCCTACAGCAGCTTCTTCAGCTCTTCCGCCAACAGGTCCCAGCGCCACTTCTCCTCGACCCACCGGCGGCCCCGCTCGCCCATCCTGCGGCGCAGCTCCGCGTCGCCGAGGAGGGTGACGATGCGGTCGGCGGCCTGGTCGGGGGAGCCGCCGGGGACGACCCAGCCGGTCTCGCCGTCGAGCACCGCGTCGGGGGCTCCGCCGGAGTCGCCGGCGACGACGGGCAGCCCGGTCGCGGAGGCCTCCAGGTAGACGATCCCGAGCCCCTCCACGTCCAGTCCGCCGCGCCGGGTCCGGCAGGGCATCGCGAAGACGTCCCCGGCGCCGTAGTGGGCGGGCAGCTCCTCCCAGGGCACCGAGCCGGTGAAGCGGACGGAGTCCGCGACCCCGGTCTGCCGGGCGAGGTCGCGCAGGTCCTTCTCGTACGGGCCGCCGCCGACGATCAGCAGCACGGCGTCCGGCTCGGCCGCCAGGATCGCGGGCATGGCCCGGATCAGCGTGTCCTGCCCCTTGCGCGGCACCAGCCGCGAGACGCACACGACCACCGGGCGGTCGGTCAGCCCGAGCCGGGCCCGGACCTCGTCGCCGCCCGACCCGGGGTGGAAGGTCTTCTCGTCCACGCCGGGCGGCAGTTGCACCATCCGGGAGGCCGCCTCGGGGGTCAGCGCGGCGGCGATCCGCGTGCGCGTGTACGCGCCGAGGTAGGTCATCGTGTCCGTGGACTGCCCGATGCGGCGCAGCAGTTGCCGGGCGGCGGGCAGTTGGGCCCAGCCGGCCTCGTGGCCGTGGGTGGTGGCCACGATCCGCTCGGCGCCGGCCCGGCGCAGCGCCGGCGCCATCAGTCCGAGCGGCGCCGCCGCCCCGAACCACACCGAGGTGCAGCCGTGTTCGCGCAGCAGCCCGACGGCCCGCCGGGTGACCCGCGGGGTCGGCAGCAGCATCGTCGTACGGTCGCGCACGACGGTGAAGGGCTGCTCGGCGTCGAAGGCGGCCGTCGCCTCGACGCCCTCCCGGGTGCGCTTCCAGGTGGAGGCGTAGACGACGAGGCGCTCGGGGTCGAGCCGCAGCGCCATGTTGTGCAGGAACGCCTGGATGCCGCCGGGCCGGGGCGGGAAGTCGTTGGTCACGATCAGGGTCTTGTGCATCGCCGCCGACCCTACCGAACGCCGTTCCCCGGCGGTCACGGCGGCGTTCGGTGGCCCGTGCACGGGTGTCCGGGACATCATGACCCCCGGAAGACCGCACACCGGACGGGCAGGGAGCGTATGAGGACGACGGCCGCACGAGGGTCCCTCGCAGGCCTGCTGCTCCTGTGGGGGCTGACCCGGACCGCCCTGCTGCTGTGCGTCCTGAAGGTGATCGTCTTCCCCGGCCCGGACGTCACCAGCGACGTGTCGGTGATCTACCGGGGCTGGTACGAGGTCCTGCGCACCGGAACGTTCCCGCTGGACGACGTCACCTGGCAGTACCCGCCCGCCGCGGCCCTGGCGATCCTCTCCCCCGGTCTGCTGCCCTTCCTGGAGTACGCCACCGCGTTCTTCGTCCTGGCGCTCCTCGCCGACCTGGCCGTCCTGGCCCTGCTGGGGTACGCGGGCCGGCGTCCCGGCCGGTCGCCGCGCGGCGCCTGGGTGTGGGTGGCGGGCGTGCCGCTGCTCGGGCCGACGGTGTACGCCCGCTACGACGTGATGGTGACCGCGGTGGCGGTCGCCGCGCTGCTGGCCGGCGCCCGGCACCCCCGGCTGATGGGGGCGCTCGCGGGCTTCGGGGCGCTGCTGAAGGTGTGGCCGGCGCTGCTGCTCCTCGGGGTCCGCCGGCGTTCCGCCTGGGTG
>NZ_MSGP01000121.1 GCF_002078235.1 Streptomyces viridosporus | reverse complement strand
GCCAGCACCGCCCCCACCGGCAGCGTCAACGCCGCCGCCAACCGGGACGCGGCCGGGCGGCCCTCGTCGCGCAGGGCGTCCACGGTGGCGAGGAGGAGGTCCCTCGCGTCCGGCTCGGGCACCCCGGCCGCCGCCCGCTCGTACAGCCGGGCGCCCTCCTCCAGGACCACCTCCGTGTCCATGCCGGCGGGGATCTTGATCTGCGCGTGGTGCCGCCAGGTGGTGATCGGATCGCCCCAGGCCTCCACGGTGTACGTCCACAGCCCGGGCGCACCGGCGGTGACCTCCGCCCCCCACCGGTCCGTGCCCGGAGCCAGCTCCCGCATCGGCGTGAACGGCCCCGGGCGCCCCTCGGGGTCCCTCAGGACCACGTTGGCGGCCACCGCGTCGTGTCCCTCGCGGAACACGGTGGCCGTGACCTCGAACGTCTCGCCCACGACGGCCTTCGCCGGCCGGCGCCCCTGCCGGACCATCGGCCGGACGTCGAGGACGGGGATGCGCCCCACCGTGGTCGCGGGGGCCGCTCCCGGGTTCGTGGGGGCCGTTCCCGGGTTCGTGGGGGTCGTTCCCGGGTTCGTGGAGGTCGGCCCGGGGGCCGACGCGGGGCCGGCGTCGGCCGGGTGGGGCGGAGAGGTTCTGGCGCCGCGCTTCGAAGGCGTCCGGGCGCCGGGCGTCGGGGGGGATGACGAGTGGTGCTTGGCGGGCATGACCGCTCCTGTCCGCGTCAACGTGGGTGGGCGGATGACTGTGGGGAGGTGGGTCCTGCGTGGTGTTCCTGTGGGGTGTACCCGCAGGAGCCTTCCCACCCTATTCGGGTGGGCAATCCGGCACGTTGTTAACTACTCACGCGTATGTCGACATGCGGGACCGGCCCCGTCCGGACAGGGCGCGGACGGTCCTCGTGGGCCCGCTCCCACGTCCGCCGGCGCCTTCCCGGCACCCCGCGCGCCGCGGGGTGTGCGCGGGCGCCGCTACGGGCGCGGCACCTGGAGCAGCCGGTTCGGCGAACCGAGCCCGCGGTCGGTCACCTTCCCGTTCACCGCCTCCTTGACCAGGGCTTTCTCCACCTGTGCCGGAGTCGCCCGCGGGTGCTCGGCGAGGTACAGGGCCGCCGCGCCCGCCGCGTGCGGGGACGCCGCCGACGTCCCCGAGCGGGTGGCCCGCCCGGAATCGCTCGCGGCGGAGGCCGAGGCGACCGACACCCCCGGAGCGAACAGATCGAGGGCCGATCCGTGGTTGGAGAAGGCCGGTTTCTTGTCCTGCCGGTCGGTCGCGCCCACCGTGATCGCCTGCCGCACGCCCGCCGGCGAGTACAGCGCGGCCGGCTTCCCCCCGTTGCCCGCGGCGACCGTATAGGTGACGCCGGACGCGACGGAGGCGCGGACGGCGGCGTTCAGCCGGGCGTTGTGGAACCCGCTGAGGCTGAGGTTGGCGACCGCCGGCCTCCTCGCGTTCCGGGTCACCCAGTCGATGCCCGCGATCACCTGGGCGGTGGTGCCCGAGCCGGTGTCGTCCAGGACGCGGACGGAGACGATCCGCGCCTTCTCGGCGACGCCGTACGAGGTGCCCGCGACGAGGGCGGCGACATGGGTGCCGTGGCCGTTGCCGTCCTGTGCGGTCCGGTCGTTCCGGACGAAGTCCCAGCCGTGGCGGGCCCGTCCGGCGAAGTCCTCGTGGGAGATCCGGACGCCGGTGTCGATCACGTAGACCGTCACCCCGGAGCCCGCCGACCCCGGCCCGGTGTACCGCCGGTCCAGCGGCCGGTGCGGCTGGTCGATCCGGTCCAGCCCCCAGGAGGGCGGATCGCGCCGGGTGTGCTCCGACGTGACCCGGGTGTCCTGGACGACCGAGGCGACCCGGGGGTCGGCGGCCAGACGGCCGGCCTGCCCCGCGTCGGCGCGCA
The DNA here is from genome assembly GCF_002078235.1 of Streptomyces viridosporus. Lineage (GTDB taxonomy): Bacteria > Actinomycetota > Actinomycetes > Streptomycetales > Streptomycetaceae > Streptomyces > Streptomyces viridosporus. The sequence goes on along the minus strand of NZ_MSGP01000121.1, from coordinate 19,810 downwards.
CGGCGTAGCCGTTCAGCACCGTGCCGTAGGTATGGCTGATTCTCACCCCGTACCGCTCGACGAGCTCCCTCCCCGCCGCCGAGCGCGCCGATGTCCCCTCCGCCAGCGTCACGAGGTAACCGCCGGTCACGGAACCGGGTGCTCCGGCGCCGTGTATCCGCCCCTGCGGGGGCGCGGCGTGCGCGGGCAGGGTGGCGGCCGAGACCGCCGCGGCGCTGAGCACCGCCGTCATGACCCCCGCCCGGCGCAGACGCCGTGCTCGCGTCCGTGCCATGGTCCGAGCTCCCCTCCCCGACTCGGCGTGCGGCGCCGCGGACCGCCGGGTGCGCCCGGTGCGGGACGGCACGCCGGAGTGGCAGCCTCTCGTGCGGGGTGAAGCGCCACAAGAGCGCCCACGGGGGCGGAATCGGCCATATCCGCTATGAGGCGAATCGTTTGGGTAGGCGTACGGCGGAACCGGAGTCCGCCGGCTTCCCACGCGGACCGTACCCGCGCCGGTACTGTCGGCAACGATGCCCGGACGCACACCGCGTCTTTCACGACCGCGCGAGGTGGAATGTGAAGGCGATCCGTCGATTCACCGTCCGACCCGTCCTCCCCGACCCCCTCCGGCCGCTCGGCGACCTGGCCCGCAATCTGCGCTGGTCCTGGCACGCCGGAACCCGTGACCTGTTCCGTTCCGTCGATCCCGAGCACTGGGCCGCCTCGGGCTGCGACCCGGTGCGGCTGCTGGGCCGCGTGGCGCCCGCGCGCCTGACCGAGCTGGCCGGGGACCGCGACTTCCTGGACCGCCTCGGGACGGTCGCGGACGATCTGCACGCCTACATGACCGGTGACCGCTGGTACCAGGCCCAGACCGACCGGCTGCCCGCCGCCGTCGCCTACTTCTCCCCGGAGTTCGGCATCACGGCAGCCCTGCCGCAGTACTCCGGCGGCCTCGGCATCCTGGCCGGCGACCACCTCAAGGCCGCCAGCGACCTCGGCGTCCCCCTGATCGGTGTCGGCCTGCTCTACCGGCACGGCTACTTCCGCCAGTCCCTGTCCCGGGACGGCTGGCAGCAGGAGCACTACCCCGTCCTCGACCCCAACGAGCTGCCCCTGGACCAGCTCAGGGAGGCCGACGGCACCGCCGCCCGGGTCACCCTCGCCCTGCCCGGCGGCCGCTCGCTGCGCGCCCGCATCTGGATCGCCCAGGTCGGCAGGGTCCCGCTGCTCCTGCTGGACTCCGACGTCGAGGAGAACGACCTCGGCGAACGCGGCGTCACCGACCGGCTCTACGGCGGCGGCAGCGAGCACCGGCTGCTCCAGGAGATGCTGCTCGGCATAGGAGGGGTCCGGGCGGTGCGCACGTACTGCAGGCTGACCGGACACGCCGAACCCGAGGTCTTCCACACCAACGAGGGCCACGCCGGCTTCCTCGGACTGGAGCGCATCGCCGAACTGCGGTCCGTCGGCATGGACTTCGACTCGGCGCTGGAGGCGGTCCGGGCGGGGACCGTGTTCACCACCCACACCCCCGTCCCGGCAGGCATCGACCGCTTCGACCGCGAGCTGGTCGCCCGCCACTTCGGCCCGCACGCCGAACTGCCGAACATGGAGGTCGACCGCATCCTCCGGCTCGGCATGGAGACCTACCCCGGCGGCGAGCCCAACCTGTTCAACATGGCCGTGATGGGCCTGCGCCTCGCCCAGCGCGCCAACGGCGTCTCCCTGCTGCACGGCAACGTCAGCCGCGCGATGTTCTCCGGACTCTGGCCGGGGTTCGACCCCGACGAGGTGCCCATCACCTCCGTGACCAACGGCGTCCACGCGCCCACCTGGGTCGCCCCCGAGGTGTTCCGGCTCGGCGCCCGGCGGATCGGCGCCCAGCGCACCGAGGAGGCCCTGAGCGTCGGCGACTCGGACCGCTGGGACTCGGTCGCGGACATCCCCGACCAGGACATCTGGCAACTGCGCCGGTCCCTGCGCGAACTGCTGGTGATGGAGGTGCGCGAGCGGCTGCGCGCCTCCTGGCGCCAGCGCGGCGCCGTGGCGGCCGAGCTGGGCTGGATCGACCGGGTGCTCGACCCGGACGTGCTGACCATCGGCTTCGCGCGGCGCGTCCCGTCGTACAAACGGCTCACGCTGATGCTGCGCGACCGGGACCGGCTGATGGACCTGCTGCTGCACCCCGAGCGGCCGGTGCAGATCGTGGTCGCGGGCAAGGCGCACCCGGCGGACGACGGCGGCAAGCGGCTCATCCAGGAGCTGGTCCGGTTCGCCGACGACCCGCGCGTACGGCACCGGATCGTGTTCCTGCCCGACTACGGCATGGCGATGGCGCAGAAGCTCTACCCCGGCTGCGACATCTGGCTGAACAACCCGCTCAGGCCGCTGGAGGCGTGCGGCACCAGCGGGATGAAGGCCGCGCTCAACGGCTGCCTCAACCTGTCCGTGCTGGACGGCTGGTGGGACGAGTGGTTCCAGCCCGACTTCGGCTGGGCGATCCCGACGGCCGACGGGACGGACGGGGGCGCCCCCTCGCTCCCGGCGATGGGGGACGATCCGGAGCGGCGCGACGCGATAGAGGCCGCCGCCCTGTACGACCTGCTGGAACAGCGGGTGACGCCGCGCTTCTACGAGCGCGGGCCGGACGGGCTGCCGGACCGCTGGATCGAGATGGTGCGCCGGACGCTGAGCCTGCTCGGCCCGAAGGTGCTGGCCGGCCGCATGGTCCGCGAGTACGTCGAGCGCCTGTACGCGCCCGCCGCCCACGCGCACCGCGCGATGGACCCGGACGCGGCGCGCGAGCTGGCCGAGTGGAAGGCCCGGGTGCGCGGCGCCTGGCACGGGGTGAGCGTCGACCACGTCGAGACGTCCGCGACGGCGGCCACCGCGGAACTCGGCACCACCCTCGCGCTGCGGGTCCGCGTGGGCCTCGGCGCCCTCGGCCCGGACGACGTCGAGGTGCAGGCGGTCTCCGGGCGGGTGGACGAGGAGGACCGCATCACCGACGCGACCGCCGTGCCGCTGAAACCGGCGGGCGCCCCCGACCAGGAGGGCCGCTGGGTGTACGAGGGCCCGCTCTCGCTCGACCGCACGGGGCCCTTCGGCTACACGGTCCGCATCCTGCCCGGTCACCGGCTGCTGGCGTCCGGCGCGGAACTGGGCCTGGTCGCGGTGCCGTCGGAGGACCTGGCGGAGGCGGCGGGGCTGCTGATGCGGTGAGACGTCCGGCGGGGCGGGGAGCCCGGCGGATTGGGGGGCCTCAGTGCTCCTCGAGGCCCCTCGTGGCCAGGCGGCGCAGGACCGTTCCGCAGCGGCGGGCGTAGGCGTGCTGCAGCCCCCGCGTCGCCGGGCCGCCCGCCCGGGCGTACCAGCGGGCGGGCCTGCTGAACGCCTCGACGGTCAGCCACACCGTCCCGTCGCCCGTGCGGTCCACGACGAAGGACTCCTCGCCGCACTCGGGGTGCCCGGCCAGCGTGCCGTACGCCCAGCCCGCCCTGCGGGTCTCCTCCACCGTCCAGACCACCCGGCAGGGCGCCCTGACGATCCCGGCGAGGGTGATGGTGACGTCGACCCCGGGGGCGGCGCGGTCGGCGGTGGTGTCGACCCCGACCCCCAGCTCCCGGTGCATTTCCCAGGTGAGGACCGCCTCCGCCGCCTGCCGGAAGACCTCCTCACCCTCGCCGAGGCGGGTGCGCGCGTGCGTCGGACGGAAGCCCGGTGGGCAGAAGCCCCGCTCACGGGTCGCGCCGACGTGGTCGTAGGTGAAGTCCGCCGAAGACATGGAACCCAAGGGTAGGGCGGCACCCGGAGCGTTCTCCTCCAGGGTGCCGCCCGGTGTCCGTGGGTGTCCGTCGGTGTCCGTGGGTGTCCGGTCAGTTGACGTTGACCGCGGTCCAGGCCGCGGCGACCGCCTTGTACTCGGTGCTGCTGGAGCCGTACAGGGCCGACGCCGCGTTCAGGGTGCCCGTACGGGCCGCCTTGTAGTTGGTCGTCGACGTGAAGTACGTGGTCAGCGCCTTGTACCAGATCTGCAGCGCCTTGGCGCGGCCGATGCCGGTGACGGTGGAGCCGTTGTACGTCGGCGAGTTGTAGGTCACGCCGTTGACGGTCTTGGTGCCGCTGCCCTCGGCCAGCAGGTAGAAGAAGTGGTTCGCCGGGCCCGAGGAGTAGTGCACGTCGATCGAGCCGAGACCGGAGGACCAGTAGTCCTTCGAGGCGCCGTCCTTGCTCGGCCTGTCCATGTGGCGCAGCGGGGAGCCGTCGCCGTTGATGTCGATCTTCTCGCCGATGAGGTAGTCGCCGGCGTCGGAGGAGTTGTTCGCGTAGAACTCCGCGCCCGTGCCGAAGATGTCGCTGGTGGCCTCGTTGAGGCCGCCGGACTCGCCGCTGTAGTTGAGGCCCGCGGTGTTGGAGGTGACGCCGTGGGTCATCTCGTGGCCGGCCACGTCCAGCGAGGTCAGCGGGTGGGTGTTGCCCGAGCCGTCGCCGTAGGTCATGCAGAAGCAGCTGTCGGACCAGAAGGCGTTGACGTAGTTGTTGCCGTAGTGGACCCGGGAGTAGGCCGCCTTGCCGTCGTTCCTGATGCCGCTGCGGCCGAAGGTGTTCTTGTAGAAGTCCCAGGTCGTCTGGGCGCCGTAGGCGGCGTCCACGGCCGCGGTCTGGTCGCTGGAGGAGCTGGAGGCCGCCCCCGTGCCCCACACGTCGTCCGCGTCGGTGAACAGGGTGCCGGTGCCGGAGGTGCCGCGCGCCAGGTTGTAGGTCTTGTGGCCGCCGCGGACGGTGTCGTACAGCTGGTACGTCGTCCCCGACTTGTAGGTGCCCAGGGTGACCGTGCCCGAGTACAGGCCCTTGCCGGTGCCGGTGTGGACGCCCTGCCACTCGTACAGCTTCTCGCCGGTGGCGGCGTCGGTGATCACGTGCAGTTCGTTCGGGGTGCCGTCGTCCTGCAGGCCGCCGACGACGGTCTCGTAGGCCAGGACCGGCTTGCCGTCGGCGGCCCAGATCACCTTGCGGGGCGCGGAGTCCGCCTCGGTCCGCTGCGAACCGGCCGCCTTCGCGGCGGCGAGCGCCTGCTTCTCGGCCTTGCCCGCGGTGATCCCCGGCGTCACGGAGGGCACCTCGACGGCCGCCTCGACCGCCTTGGTCACGCCTCTGGTGGCGCCGGAGGCCGACTCGTGCACGACCAGGTCGCCGCCGAGCACGGGCAGCCCGTCGTAGGTGCGCTCGTACCGGGTGTGGACCGTGCCGTCGGCGTCCTTCACGACGTCCTTGACGACCAGCTTCTCCTTGGCGCCGAGGCCCATGTCGTCGGCGGTCCCGGCTGCCGACGCCTGCTGCTCCTGGATGAGGGAGGTGCGGGCGGCGGCGGACAGCGGCACCGGGGCGCCGGCCGGGGCCGGCTCGGCGGCGGGCGCGGAGTCGGCGGCCGCGGTACCGGTGGTCAGAGCGGTGGTGAGCAGGGCTCCGGCCGCGACGGTGGTGGCGATGGCCAGGGCGGTGCGCCGGTGACGCGCGTAGAGGGGAGTCACACGAGCTCCTTGTGTCCAGTGGGGGTGCCCGGGCGGCCGGGAGACCGGCCGGGTTGGTCGTGCGGTCGTGCGATGAGCGAAGGAAGACTGACATTGGCGACGTGCACATGTCAGGAGGATCCAGTGATGTTGGCCGAAAGTGGTCGGCGGGCTGGATGGTGCGCGCGGGTGAAACGGCTTGACCTCGGTAAGGCCCAACCCGCGGGGTGTATGGGCTTGGCAAAAAGGAGCGCCGTCCCGGGAGGGGGCGAACCCTCCCGGGACGGCGCTTCGACCACGGCCCTTCCTACGGGAAGGTGAGCTTCCAGCCGTTGATGTAGCCGGTGTCCCGGGACGCCTGGTCCTGCACCCGCAGCCGCCAGGTGCCGTTGGCGGTCTCGGAGGAGGCGTTGACCGTGTAGGTCTCGTTGATGTTGTCCGCCGAGCCGCCGGTGCGGTTCCTCAGGCGGTACGCCGTGCCGTCCGGGGCCAGCAGGTCGACGACCAGGTCACCGCTCCAGGTGTGCACGATGTCCACCGAGACCTGGAGGTTGGAGGGCGCGTTGCCGGTCCGTCCGGTCACGGTGATCGAGGACGTCACCGCGGCGCCGTTGTCCGGGATGGCCACGTCGGTGGTGTTCTCGAAGGACGTACCGCCACCGCCGCCGTCACCGGAGCGCGAGCCGACGTTGACGCCCGCCCAGGCGTCCTGCACCGCCCGGTACTCGGCGCTGTCCGCGCCGTACAGCTCGCCGGCCGCCGCCAGGGTGCCGGTGCGGGCGCCCGCGTAGTTGGTGGTGGAGGTGAATTTGGTGGTCAGCGCGCGGAACCAGATCTTCTCCGCCTTGGCGCGGCCGATGCCGGTGACCGGGAGGCCGTCCGAGGTGGGCGAGTCGTAGGTGACACCGTTGACGGTCTTGGTGCCGCTGCCCTCGCTCAGCAGGTAGAAGAAGTGGTTCGCGGGGCCCGAGGAGTAGTGCACGTCGATCGAGCCGATGCCGGAGTACCAGGCGTCCTTGGACCGGCCGTCCTTGCTCGGCCTGTCCATGTGGCGCAGCGGGGTGCCGTTGCCGTTGATGTCGATCTCCTCGCCGATGAGGTAGTCACCGACGTCGGAGGAGTTGTTCGCGTAGAACTCGACCGTCGAGCCGAAGATGTCGCTGGTCGCCTCGTTGAGGCCGCCGGACTCGCCGCTGTAGACCAGGCCGGCGGTGTTCGACGTCAGACCGTGGGTCATCTCGTGCGCGGCCACGTCGATCGAGGTGAGCGGGTTGACGTTGCCCGAGCCGTCGCCGTAGGTCATGCAGAAGCAGCTGTCGGACCAGAAGGCGTTGACGTAGTTGTTGCCGTAGTGGACCCGGGAGTAGGCGCCCACCCCGTCGCCGCGGATGCCGTTGCGACCGTGCACGTTCTTGTAGTAGTCCCAGGTCAGCGCGGCCCCGTAGTGGGCGTCGGCGCCGGCCGACTCCGGGTTGGAGGGGCTGCCGTCGCCCCACACGTCGTCGGGGCCGGAGAACAGCGTGCCGGTGCCCGAGGTGGAGCGGTTGAGGTTGTACGTCCGGTGGTTGCCGCGCGCCCCGTCGGTGAGGTTGTACGTCGACCCGGACTGGGTCGTGGTCAGGTCGACGGTGCCGCTGTAGACGGTGTGGCCGGTCCCGGTCCGGACGGCCTCCCACTCGTACAGCTTCTCGCCGGTGGTGGCGTCCGTGACGACGTGCAGCTCCTGCGGGGTGCCGTCGTGCTGGAGCCCGCCGACGACCGTCTCGTAGGCCAGGACCGGCTTGCCGTCGGCGGCCCAGATCACCTCGCGCGGGGCGCGGTCGACGTCGGACCGCTCGGCGCCCTCGGCCTTCGCGGCGGCCAGCGCCTGCCGCTCGGCCCGGGCGGCCGGCACCTCGGCGGTGGTGGTCGCGGGCTTCACCGCGGTGCGGGTGGCCCGGACGACGGAGTCGGTCCCGCCGGGCCGCTCGCCCTGGACGACCAGGTCGCCGCCGAGGACGGGCAGGCCGTCGTAGGTGCGCTCGTAGCGGACGTGCACGGTGCCGTCGCGGTCCTTGAGGACGTCACGGACGACGAGCTTCTCCTTGGCCCCGAGGCCGAGGTCCTCGGCGGTGTCCGCCTTGGCGGCGTTCGCCTCGCGGATCAGCTCGGCGCGCTGGGCCGGGGTGAGCCGGACCGACTCGGAGCCCGGCTGCGCCGTGCCCGCGGCCGGCGGCGCCTTCGGGGGTGCCGCGGTGGCGCTGCCGGACTGCACCGCCGTGGCGACCAGGGCGGCCACCCCGGCGAGGGCGACGGCCGCGGCGCGGCGGTGCGTGGTGGGGGAGGTGCGTCTGCGGGAGGACCTGCTGCTCAACGCTGACTCCTTCTGCGCGGCCGCGGGTCGCGCGGCCAGGGGAGACCGGCCGACGGGTGGGCCGGCCGGGCAGTACTCGGCGGTACGCAGAGACACGTGCGGCTGTGCGGGAGCTCCGGCCGCGGTACGGCGGTGGGCCGACGCTGTGGGGTTGCTGTGAAGCGGCCGTGGGAAGAGTCGCAGGGGATCGCGGTTTCTGTCAGGAGCGCGTCAGAAACTTGGCCGGAAACCGTTCGCTGTCCGGGAGTTCGGGTTCGTTATGCGGAGCCCCGGCGGCGGCCCCTTCGAGGAGCCCCGCGCGGGCCCTTCCGAGGGGGCGCGTGGGTCACCGGGCGGCCGTCCCGTCCCCGTGCCAGGAGCGCCACAGCGCCGCGTACGCCCCGCCCGCCGCCACCAGTTCCTCGTGCGTGCCGAGTTCGGTCAGCAGGCCGTTCTCCATCACCGCCACCCGGTCCGCGTCGTGCGCGGTGTGCAGCCGGTGCGCGACGGCGATGACGGTGCGCCCTTCGAGCACGGCGGCCAGCGCGCGCTCGGTGTGCCGGGCGGTCGTCGGGTCGAGCAGGGCGGTGGCCTCGTCCAGGATCAGGGTGTGCGGATCCGCCAGCACCACACGGGCCAGGGCCAGTTGCTGTGCCTGTGAACCGTCGGTGGCACGGCCCCCTCGCCCAGCTCCGTGTCCAGGCCGTCCGGCAGCTCCCGCACCCACCCGTCGGCGCCGACCGCGGCCAGCGCCGCCCACAACTCCCCGTCCCCGGCGGCCGGTTCGGCGATGCGCAGATTGTCGCGGACCGACCCGAGGAACACATGGTGCTCCTGGGTGACCAGCACCACCTGGCGGCGCAGCCGCTCCGGGTCCAGCCCGACCACGGGCACCCCGCCCACGGTCACCGTCCCCGAGGTCGGCGCGTCCACGCCCGCCAGCAGCCGGCTCAGCGTGGTCTTGCCCGCGCCGGACGGCCCCACCACGGCCAGCCGCTCCCCGGGCGTCACCGTCAGGTCGACCCCGCGCAGCACCTCACCGCCCCCGTCGTAGGCGTAGCGCGCGGCGGTCACGTCGATGCGGTCACCGGCCGGATCCGGACCGTCGCCCCCGGCCGCGGCGCGCGGCGCCCGGGCCAGCCCCTCGACCCGGGCGAACGAGGCCCCGCTGCTCTGCAGTTGCTCGACCCGCATCAGGACCTCGTCCAACGGGCCGCTCAACTGGAGCAGGTACAGGGCGGCGGCCACCACCGCCCCCAGGCTCACCGCTCCCCGCTGGTGCAGCAGCCCGCCGATCAGCAGCACCCCGGCCACCGGAAGGTGGTATGACACCTCCACCACCGGGAAGAACACCGTGCGCAGGAACAACGTGTGGAACCGGGCGCGGCGGGCGGTCTCCAGGGCGTCCCGGCTCGCCCGGACCCGCCGCTCACCGAGCCGGAACGCCTCCACCGTGCGCGCCCCCGAGGCCGTCGCGGCGACGACCTCCGCCACGTCCGAGGTGGCCGCGCCCTCGGCCAGGTAGCCGTCCCGCGCCCGGCGCAGGTACCAGCGCAGCACGAGCCAGATCGGGGTGAGCGCCAGCACCCCGAGGGCGCCGAGCAGCGGGTCCACCAGGAAGACCGCGGCCGTCACGAACAGCGCCTGCACCCCGTTGACCAGCAGCGCCGGTCCGGCGTCGCGCAGGGTCGTGCCGACGGCGGTCACGTCGGCCGTCCCCCGGGCGGTCAGGTCACCGGTCCCCGCCCGCTCCACCACCGAGGAGGGCAGCGCCAGCACCCGGTCCACGAACCGCTCCCGCACCCGCGCCAGGGTGCGCTCCCCGAAGCGGTGCCCCACGTACCGGGCCCAGCGGGCCAGCAGCAACTGACCGACGGCGCACAGCAGGATGACCGGTGCCAGCCGGTCCACGGCGGCGACCCCGCCCCCGCCGCGCACCTCGTCGACGATCCGCCCCAGCAGCCAGGGCCCGGCCAGTCCCGCCACCGCGGCCAGCGCGTTCAGGACCAGGACGGCCGCGAAGGCCCGCCCGTCGGCCCGCACCAGCTCCACGGCCGCCCGGCGCACGTCGGCGGGCCCGGCGACGGGCAGGTGTCCCCGGCTCATCCCACGGCCTCCCGGGCGGTGTCGTCGTCGGCGTCCTCGTCGGTGTCCCGGGCCACCAGCGCCCGGTAGCCGGGCTCGGTGGCGAGGAGTCCGCGGTGGCTGCCGGTCGCGGCGACCTTGCCGTCGACCAGGAAGTGCACCCGGTCGGCACGGTCCAGCACGAGCGGCGAGGTGGTCGTCAGCACCGTCGTACGCCCCCGGCGCGCCCGACGCAGCCGGTCGGCGACCACGGCCTCGGTGTGCGCGTCGAGCGCCGAGGTGGGCTCCACCGCCAGCAGGACCTCCGGGTCGGCCAGCAGGGCCCGGGCCAGCCGGACGCGCTGCCGCTGACCGCCGGAGAGACTGCGGCCCTGGGCGGACACCACCGACTCCAGGCCGTCGGGCAGCCCCTGCACGATGTCGTCGGCGGCCGCCGCGCGCAACGCCCGGGCGACGTCCTCGTCCGTGGGATCCCCACGGCCGGCCACCACCTCCCGCAGCGGCCCGGCGAACAGGTCGGCCTCGTGGTCGGCGACCAGGATCCGCTCCCGGACCCGCGCGAGCGCGACCTCGTCCAGCCGGATCCCGCCCCAGGTGGCCGCCGACGGCGCGTACCGGCCGAGGCGGTCGACCACGGCGCGCGCCTCGGCGGGCCGCGCGGCCGCCAGCGCGATCAGCCGGCCCGGCGGCACCCGCACCCCGGACTCCGGGTCGTACAGCACCGACGGCTCCGCGGGCGCGTCGGCGCCGCCGCCGTCGGCCGGCGGCTCCAGCCGCAGCAGCGCGGCCACGCGCCGGGCGGCGACCACGCCCCGGCTCAGCTGGTAACCGCACTCGATGAGGAACGACACCGGCCACGCCAGCACGGCGACATAGCCGTACACCGACACCAGCTCGCCCACGGTGATCTGCCCCTGGGCGGCCAGCCGGGCCGCGATCCAGGTCACGCCCGCCAGGAACAGCACCGGCAGCCCCGCGCCGAGCGCCTGTATCCAGCTGGTCACCGCCCCGACCCGGTGGCCCTGTTCGCGCAGCCGCCGCGAGTCCCGGCGGAAGGCGTCGGCGACCAGTTCCTTGCCGCCGAGCCCGCTCAGCACCCGCAGTCCGCCCGCGAGGTCGCCGATCCGCGCGGTCAGCACCCCCTGCCGCTCCCGGTACTCCGTCTCCCGGCCCCGCAACCGCCCCGCCAGCGGCCCGACGAGCAGGGCGATCACCGGCACCCCGAGCAGCACCACCGCCGCCAGCAGCGGCGACACCGACAGCAGCAGCCCGGCCACCACCGCATAGGCCACGACCGCGCCGACCCCGGGTCCGACGACCGTCAGGGACGTCGCGATCACCTGCACGTCGCCCACGCCGATGGTGACGACCTCCCCGGCCCCCGCCTTCCGCGCCAGCGAGGCGCCCAGCCGCACCGTCTGCCCGACGACCACCTTCACGGTGCGGAAGTTGGCGTCCATCCGCACCCGGGTCATGGTGCGGTGCCGCATGATGCCCAGCCAGGCGTTGAACGCGCCCACCGCGAACAGCAGGCCACTCCAGCCGGCCAGCGCGGCCGTGTCACCCGGTTCCAGCCCGTCGTCCACGGCCCGGGACATCAGGTACGGCGTCGCCGACAGCAGCACCATCCAGACACTGCCGTACACCGCCCCGGCCGCGCAGCGCCCCGGCTGCCGCCCGACCAGCCACCACAGATAGCGCGCCCCGCTCCGGCAGTCGGGCGTGCCGGGGTCCTCGTACGCGTCGATCATCCGCCCCCCCCCTCGACCGGTGTCCGGCCCTATGCCAGGCTGTCCCGCCAGGCCCGGTGCAGGTCCGCGAACCGGCCCGTCCCGGCGATGAGTTCGGCCGGGCGACCGTCCTCCACGACCCGTCCGCGCTCCATCACCAGCACCCGGTCCGCGATCTCCACCGTCGACAGCCGGTGGGCGATCACCACCGCCGTGCGCCCCTTCAGCACCGTCGCCATCGCCCGCTGCACCGCCCGCTCCCCGGGGATGTCCAGCGAACTGGTCGCCTCGTCCAGGATCAGCACCGCCGGGTCCGCGAGCAGCGCCCGCGCGAAGGCCACCAACTGGCGCTGCCCGGCCGAGATGCGGCCGCCGCGCTTGCGGACGTCGGTGTCGTAGCCGTCGGGCAGCGCGGCGATGAAGTCGTGCGCGCCGATCTCCTTCGCCGCCTGCTCGATCTCCTCGCGGGTGGCGTCCGGCCGCCCGATGGCGATGTTCTCGGCGACCGTGCCGGAGAACAGGAACGCCTCCTGGGTCACCATGACCACCCCGCGCCGCAGGTCGGGGCCCGCGAGGTCGCGCAGGTCCACGCCGTCCAGCAGCACCCGGCCCTCGGTGGGGTCGTAGAAGCGGGCGAGCAGCTTGGCCAGGGTCGACTTGCCCGCGCCGGTGGAGCCGACGACCGCGACGGTCTGCCCGGCCGGGAGGGTGAGGTCGAAGCGGGGCAGCACCTCGCCGCCGGTGCGGTAGGCGAACCGCACCCCGTCGAAGACGACCTCGCGGCCGGGGTGCTCCGAGCGCCGCCGGGGAAGCTCCCGGGGGGAGACCGGCTCGGGCACGGACGGGGTCTGCGCCAGCAGCCCGGCGATCTTCTCCAGCGAGGCCGCCGCCGACTGGTAGGAGTTGAGGAACATGCCGAGCCGGTCGATCGGGTCGTACAGCCGCCGCAGGTACAGCACCGCCGCCGCCAGCACACCGAGGGCCAGCGACTCGTCCGCGACCCGGTAGGCGCCCCACAGCACGATCAGCGCCACCGTGGTGTTGGCGATCACCCGCGAGCCGACGACGTAGCGGGCCATCTCCAGCAGCGCGTCGCCGTTGGTCCGCTCGTGCCGCCGGTTCAGCACCGCGAAGTCGGCGTCGTTGGCGGCCTCCCGGCGGAAGGCGCGCACCGGCCGGATGCCGTTCATCGTCTCGACGAACTTCACGATCACCGCCGCGATGGCCGTGGACCGCTTGCGGTACACCCGCCCCGCCCGCCGCTGGTAGGACCGCACGAGCGCGTACAGCGGCACGAACGAGGCCACCGCGACCGCGCCGAGCCCCAGGTCCAGCCAGAGCAGCAGCACCGAGATGTAGACGCAGGACAGGACGACCGTCACCAGTTCCTGCAGGCCCTCCTCCAGCAGCTCGCGCAGCGACTCGACGTCGGTGGTGGAGCGGGAGATGAGCCGGCCCGAGGTGTAGCGCTCGTGGAAGTCGACGCTGAGCGCCTGCGCGTGCCGGAAGATCCGGCCGCGCAGGTCGAGCAGCACGTCCTGGCTGACCCGGGCGGAGGCGGTGACGAACGCGTACTGCAGCGCGCCGGCCGCCGCGGCGCACAGCAGGTAGCCCACCGCCACCGCGATCAGCGGCCCGTGGTCGTCGGCCCGGAACGCGGGCACCGCGCGGTCGATCGCGTACGCCACCAGCAGCGGGCCCGCCTGCACGGCCGCCTGCTGGAGCAGCAGCAACAGCGCGGTGACGGCGACCCGGCCGCGCAGGGGGGAGAGCAGGGAGCGCAGGAGTGCGCCGGTGGCGCCCGGGGGAGCGGGCAGGACGTCCCGGTCGAAGGGGTCGCCGGCCCCCTCGGGCGACCGGTCGTCGTCCCGGTCCGGGGCGGGCGCGGTGGTGGCCGCCGTCATCGGAGCTCCTTCTGTTCTCCCACCGGGTCGCCGGACATGAGGTGGGCGTACTCGGGGTGGGTGCGCAGCAGTTCGTGGTGGGTGCCGACGGCGGTGATCCGGCCGCCGGAGAGCAGGGCGACGCGGTCGGCCAGCAGGACCGTGGAGGGGCGGTGCGCCACGATCAGGGCCGTGGTGTCCGCGAGCACCCGGCGCAGGGCGGCCTCGACCGCGGCCTCCGTGTGCACGTCGAGCGCGGACAGCGGGTCGTCCAGCACCAGGAAGCCGGGCCGGCCGACCACGGCCCGGGCGAGCGCGAGACGCTGCCGCTGCCCGCCGGAGAGGCTGAGCCCCTGCTCGCCGACCTGGGTGTCCACGCCCTGCGGCAGGGCGTGCACGAAGCCGGCCTGTGCCACGTCGAGCGCCCGCTCCAGCTCGTCCCTCCCGGCCGCCGCCCCGGCGCCCATCAGCACGTTCTCCCCGACACTGGCCGAGAACAGCGTCGGCTCCTCGAAGGCGACGGCGACCCGCGAGCGCAGCTCCTCGCGGGACAGGGCGGTGATGTCGGTGCCGTCCAGGGTGATCCGTCCCGAGGTCACCTCGTGCAGCCGCGGGACCAGGGCGGTCAGCGTGGTCTTGCCGCTGCCGGTCGCGCCGACCAGGGCCAGGGACTCGCCGGGGCGGATGTGCAGGTCGACGCGGTCCAGGACGGGCGGGGAGCCGGCGGGGGCGTCGGGGTAGCGGAAGGTGACGCCGTGGAACCGCAGCCCGCCGTCGCCGCCGTCGCCGCCGTCGGGCGCCGCGGACCCGGCGGCCCGCGCGGCCACCGGTCCCGGGTCCTCCTCCGGCGCGTCCATCACCTCGAAGTACCGCTCGGTCGCCGTCGCCGCCTCCTGGCTCATCGCCAGCAGGAACCCGATCGAGTCCACCGGCCAGCGCAGCGCCAGGGCCGTCGACAGGAACGCCACCAGCGTGCCCGCGGACAGGTCCCCGTCGGCCACCCGCACGGCCCCGAGCACCAGCGCCGCCCCGATGGCCAGCTCCGGCAGCGTCACGATGACGCCCAGGATCGCGGCCAGCAGCCGGGCCTTGTGCAGCTCCGTGCCGCGCAGCTTCCCCGAGAGCTCCCGGAACGCCCGCGCCTGACTGCGGTGCCGGCCGAACCCCTTGATGATGCGGATGCCGAGCACGCTCTCCTCGACGACCGTGGTCAGATCGCCGACCTGGTCCTGAGCGAGCCGCGCCGCCCTGGAGTACCGCTTCTCGAAGACCACGCAGGTGACCATCACCGGCACGGCGGGGACGAGGATCACCAGCCCCAGCACCCAGTCCTGGACCAGCATGATGATCACACCGACGAGGATCGTCACCCCGTTGACCAGGAGGAACGTCAGCGGGAAGGCCAGGAACATGCGCAGCAGCATCAGGTCCGTGGTGCCCCGGGACAGCAACTGTCCCGAGGGCCAACGGTCGTGGAAGGCGATCGGCAGCCGCTGCAGGCGCCGGTAGAGATCCGCTCGCATCGCCGCCTCGACCCCCGACAGCGGCCGGGCCACCAGCCAGCGCCGGAACCCGAACAGCAGCGCCTCCGCCAGCCCGAGCAGCAGCAGGTACAGCGCGCCGAGCCACACGCCCGCCGGGTCCCGGTCGGCGATCGGCCCGTCCACCATCCACTTCAGGACGAGCGGGATGACCAGCCCGATGCAGGAGGCGAGGATCGCGATGAAGGCGGCGGTGAACAGCCGCGCCCGCACGGGCCGCACGTACGGCCACAGTCGCAGCAGCGTGCGCACGGTGGAGCGGGCCTCGGGGGGCGCTGCGGGAGACGCTTCGGGAGGGAGGAGTGTCGTGGCCATCAGCAGTGAGACTACGGAACGCGGCTGACACTGCCCACCGGGTTTCGGCCGGACCCGGCTCGGTCCCCGGTCCTACGACCTGCGCGGACGGCCGTTCCGGTACCGGGAGTCCCCGGCCGGTCGTCCTCCCGGCCCCCGGAGGTCGTAGCACCCC
Source organism: Streptomyces viridosporus (assembly GCF_002078235.1). Classification (GTDB taxonomy): domain Bacteria; phylum Actinomycetota; class Actinomycetes; order Streptomycetales; family Streptomycetaceae; genus Streptomyces; species Streptomyces viridosporus. The sequence continues at coordinate 4,275 of NZ_MSGP01000121.1, read as the reverse complement.
ATCAGCCGATCGGTCGATGCGCCGTCGAGCGTGACGGCCGATGTGCGTCCGCCCCGACCGCCGCGAGACTTGCCGCCATGTCCGTCATCGAAGTCACCGATCTGCGCAAGTCCTACGGCGGCCGGCCCGTCGTCGACGGGGTGTCCTTCGCCGTCGAGGAGGGCGAGATCTTCGGGATCCTCGGCCCCAACGGGGCCGGCAAGACCACCACCGTCGAATGCGTCGGGGGACTGCGCGTCCCCGACGCGGGACGGATCCGCGTCACCGGCCTCGACCCCGTCGCCGACCACAAGGAGGTCACCCGCGTCCTCGGCGCCCAGCTCCAGCAGAGCGAGCTCCAGCCCAAACTCACCGTCCGCGAGGCCCTGGAGCTGTACGCCTCCTTCTACCCGCGCCCCGCCGACTGGCGCCCGCTCGCCGAGCGGCTCGGTCTCACCCCGAAGCTGACCACCCGGTTCGCCAAGCTGTCCGGCGGTCAGAAGCAGCGCCTGTCCATCGCGCTCGCCCTGATCGGCGACCCCCGGATCGTGGTGCTGGACGAGCTCACCACCGGCCTCGACCCGCGTGCCCGGCGCGACACCTGGGAGCTCGTCGAGGACGTCCGCGCGGGCGGCGTCACCGTTCTCCTCGTCACCCACTTCATGGAGGAGGCGCAGCGCCTCTGCGACCGCATCGCGGTGATCGACCGGGGGCGGATCGCCGCGCTGGACACCCCGGCCGGGCTGATCCGCCGCTCCGCGGGGGCCACCGTCATCAGCTTCACCCCGTCCGCCCCGCTGGACGACCACGACCTCAACGCGTTGCCCGAGCTCGCCTCGGTCCGGCACAAGGACGGCCGCGTCACGCTGTCCGGCACCGACGAGACGGTCGACGCCGTCCTCACCCTCCTTGCCCGCTCCCGCGTCACCGCCCACCAGCTGCGTGTCACCGACGCCACGCTGGACGACGCCTTCCTGGACCTCACGGAGACCACGGCATGAGCACCGACGTCCTCGACGGCACCGTACTCAGGACCGAGATCCGCCTCTTCCGGCGCGAACCCGGCGGCATCTTCTGGATCCTGCTCTTCCCCACCCTGCTGCTGGTGATCCTGGGTTCCATCCCGTCCTTCCGCGAGCCCGACCCCGCCCTCGGCGGCCTGCGTCCGGTCGACGCCTATGTGCCGGTGGCCGTCCTCCTCGGGCTGATCGTCGGCGGGCTCCAGGGCATGCCCCAGACCCTCACCGGTTACCGGGAGAACGGCATCCTGCGCCGGATGTCCACCACACCGGTACGTCCCGCCGCCCTGCTCACGGCGCAGATGCTGGTGTTCGGCGGCGCCGCGCTGCTCTCCGCCCTGGTCGCCCTCGCGGTCGGCCGGCTCGCCTTCGACGTGGAGCTGCCGGGGCAGCCGTTCGGCTACCTCCTCGCGCTGCTGCTCGCCCTGCTCGGCACCCTGGCCCTGGGCGCCGTGCTGTCCGCCCTGTCGCGCACCACGAAGATCGCCACCGCGGTCGGGTCGCTCGCGCTCTTCCCCGCGATGTTCTGCGCGGGCGTGTGGCTGCCGGTCGAGGCCATGCCGGACGTGCTGGCCGACGTCGTCGGCCGGACCCCGTTCGGCGCCGCCGCCCGGGCCCTGAACGAGGCCGCGGCGGGCGACTGGCCGGACTGGAGCCACCTCGGGACACTGGCGGTCTGGACGGTGCTGCTCACGGCGGCGGCCGCGCGCTGGTTCCGCTGGGAATGAGCACTGGGGATGGGGACTGGGGATGGGGGACGGACGCGCGGACGTGGCCGACAATGACGCCGTGACGGAGACGACGGCGCTCGACGACCGGTGGGCGGTGTTCGACCGGTGGGGCCCGTACGGACTGCTGGCCCTGAGCACCCTGACCGCCTGGACGGCCGCCGACGCCCTCGGCATGAGCACCGGTGAACGCCGGGCCTGCGGCGTCCTGATCGTCGCGGCCGTCGTCCTGGAGCTGCGGTGGAACAGGGTGGTGCGGGCCCGTCCCGGGCCGTCCGCGGCGGGCGCCCGGCACTACGCCCTGCGCTGGGCCATCGGCTTCGCCCTCACCTGGGCGAACCCGCTGTTCGCCTTCTACGCCGTCATCGGCTACTTCAGCACCGAGCGCCTGCTGACGCGCCGCCTGCGCAAGACCGGCCTGTTCGCCACCGCCGTGACGCTGGCGGGCTCCCAGTCGGGCGGGCTGCCGCCGAGCGGGGAGCTGGGCTGGGCGCTCTTCGGCGCACTCCTCGCGGCCAACACCGTGCTGGTCCTCCTGTTCAGCCACTTCGCCGACCTGGAGGAGGCCCGCGGCCGGGCCCGGCTGGAGACCATCGCCGAACTCGAGCGGACCAACACGGCGTTGCAGCAGGCCCTCGACGAGAACGCCGCGCTGCACGCCCAACTCCTGGTCCAGGCACGGGAGGCCGGGGTCGCCGACGAGCGCCGGCGGCTGGCCGCCGAGATCCACGACACCCTCGCCCAGGGGCTGACCGGCATCATCGCCCAGCTCCAGGCCGTGGCGAACACCGCGGACCCCGCCCTGGCGCGTGAGCACGTGGACCGGGCCACCGCCCTGGCCCGCCACAGCCTCGGCGAGGCCCGCCGCTCCGTGCACAACCTCGCCCCGGCCGCCCTGGCCGACGACGGCCTGCCGAGGGCGCTGGAGAAGACGGTGGCGGAATGGGAGGAACGCACGGGCACACCGGCGCGGTTCACCACCACCGGAACCGTCGAGCCGCTGCACGACGAGGTGGCGGCCACCCTCCTGCGCATCGCCCAGGAGGCTCTGTCCAACACCGCGCGGCACGCGCGGGCCGGCCGGGTCGGCGTCACCCTCTCCTACATCGGCGACGAGGTCACCCTCGACATCCGCGACGACGGGCGCGGCTTCGACCCGCGCGTCCGCTCCGCCCGCGCCCTCCCCCACTCTCGACTCCGCTCGAGCGGGGGGACCCCCACCGGCGGCTTCGGCCTCGACGGCATGCGCGCCCGTGCCGAGCGCATCGCCGGCTCCCTCGACGTCGAGTCCGAACCCGGCCAGGGGACGGCGGTGTCGGCTCGCGTACCGTTGGTCCGCCATGACTGACGCGCCCGACGAGCCGACCGTCTCCCTGCTCATCGTCGACGACCACCCCGTGGTGCGGGACGGCCTGCGCGGCATGTTCGCGTCCGTGCCCGGCTTCCGCGTCCTCGGCGAGGCGGCGAACGGCGTGCAGGCGCTGGAACGGGCCGCCGCCCTGGACCCGGACGTGATCCTCATGGACCTGCGCATGCCGGGCGGCGGGGGAGTGGACGCCATCCGGGAACTGTCCCGCCGGGGCGCCCGCGCCAAGGTGCTCGTCCTGACCACCTACGACACCGACTCCGACACCCTCCCCGCCATCGAGGCGGGCGCGACCGGCTACCTGCTGAAGGACGCGCCGCGCGAGGAGCTGGTCACGGCGGTACGGGCGGCGGCCGACGGCCGTACGGTCCTCTCCCCGGCGGTGGCCTCCCGCCTGGTCTCCGCGGTCCGCGCCCCCCGCACGGCCGGCGGCGAACCGCTCTCCGCCCGGGAGCGCGAAGTCCTCGCCCTGGTCGCCCGGGGCACCTCCAACCGCGAGATCGCCCGCGAACTGTTCATCAGCGAGGCCACGGTGAAGACCCACCTCACCCACCTGTACGCCAAGCTGGGCGTCAAGGACCGCGCCGCGGCCGTCGCGACGGCCTACGACCGGGGCATCCTGGGCTGACGGCCGTGCGGTCCGCCCCCGCGCGGCCGCCCGCTTCAGCGCACCCGCAGCAGCAGCACCGTCCGCCCCGGCACCGTGATCGCGGTCCCCGCCCGGTGCCCCGCGCCCGGTTCGGACTCCTGCTCCTCCCGCCCGGTGTCGACGACCACCTCGTACCGCTCGGCCCACGGCGGTCCCGGCAGCACGAACTCCACCGGTTCGCCCCCGGCGTGCAGGACGGCCAGGAAGCTGTCGTCGAGGATCTGCGCCCCGTACTCGTCGCGGCCCGGGATGTCCCGCCCGGAGAGGTACATGCCGAGCGTGGCGGCGGGCGCGTACCAGTCGCCCTCGGTCATCTCCGCGCCCCGCGGGGTGAACCAGGCCAGGTCGCGCAGCCCGTCCGCGGAGTGCGCGCGCCCGGAGAAGAAGGCCCGGCGGCGCAGCACCGGGTGCCGGTGGCGCAGGGCGATCAGCCGGGAGGTCAGCGCGAACAGGGCCTGCCAGCCCGGGTCGTCCAGCAGGCTCCAGTCCACCCAGCCGGTCTCGTTGTCCTGGCAGTAGGCGTTGTTGTTGCCG
>NZ_MSGP01000120.1 GCF_002078235.1 Streptomyces viridosporus | reverse complement strand
GACAGCGTGGTCACGGCCCGCGCGCCGCAAGCCGCGGTGGGCCGTGCGGGCCGTGACCACGCTGTCGGTCGTGGTGCTCGCCTCCGCCGGGATCGGGCACGCGGTGCTCAGCGGCCTCGACGCCGACATCGACCGGGTCGACCCGTTCCGCGACATGAAGAACCGCCCGGAAGCCGGTCACGGCATGAACATCCTGCTCGTCGGCACCGACGGCCGCGACGGGATCGGCAAGGAGGAGCGGAAGAAGTACCGGCTCGGCGGGGCGCCCTGCAACTGCACCGACACGCTCATGATCGTGCACATCTCGGAGGACCGGGAGCGGGCCAGCGTGGTCAGCCTGCCCCGCGACTCGTACGCCGAGACGCCCCCGCACCGCGACCGCGTGAGCGGCGAGGAGCACGAAGGGCACCCCGTCAAGCTCAACGCGGCCTACGCGGAGGGCGGACCGCAGCTCACCGTGCGGACGGTGGAGAAAATGACCCGGGTGAAGATCGACCACTACCTGGAGGTCGACTTCACCAGTTTCATGAAGACCGTGGACGTGGTCGGCGGCGTCGAGATCTGCACCGACGAACCGCTGAAGGACCGTCACACCGGCCTCGACCTGCCGGCCGGCCGGCACACCCTGGAGGGCGGACAGGCCCTGCAGTACGTCCGGGCCCGGCACGTCGACGGCGCCGCCGACCTCGGCCGGATGAAGCGCCAGCAGCACTTCATGGCCGCGCTGGTGGACCGGGCCACCTCCTCCGGGATCCTGCTGAACCCGATGAAGTTCCGGGACGTGACGCGGGCGGTGCTCGGCTCGGTCCGCGCGGACAAGGGCTTCGGCACCGGCGAACTGCTGGACCTCGGGCGGGCGATGCGCGACTTCTCGCCCTCCTCCTCCGAGTTCACCACGGTGCCGGTCGAGAGGAGGGGGTACGCCGTGAAGGGCGTCGGCTCCACGCTGAAGTGGGACGCCGAGAAGGCCGAGCTCATCTTCGAGGCGCTCCGCCGGGACCGGCCGCTCTCCGCGCACCGCTCGCGCGACGAGGCTCTCCTGGTGCCGGTGGACCCCCGGCAGATCCGCGTCCAGGTCGAGAACGGCACCCGGACCACGGGCCTGGGCCGGCGGGTGGACGCGGCCCTGGCCTCGACCGGTTTCGCCACCACCCGCGCCCCGGTCAACGCGGCGGAGCAGGACGTGCGGCGGACGGTCGTCGCCTACGACCCCCGCTGGGACCGTTCCGCGAAGTCCCTGGCGGCGGCCCTGCCGGGCAGCGAGCTGCGGGCGGTGAAGGGGCAGGGCGCCACGCTGAAGGTGATCGCGGGGGCCGACTTCGAGAAGGTCCGCAAGGTCCGGGCGGAGGACCCGGGCCGGGGCGAGTTCGGGGTGGTGCGGGGCGACGAGGTGCGCTGCTCCTGACGCCACCGCCCCGCGCCCTCACGTCCTGCGGGGCCCCGGGGGCCGCTCAGTCCTCGTACCCCTCGGCCGCCCGCTTCTCCCGCAGTTCCATGATCGCCCGGCGTCGGGCCAGGCGGTGGGTGCGGCGGATCTGGGCCTCCTGGTAGCGGCGCCGGTCCTGCTCGGTCTCCGCCACCACCGGCGGCACCCGGCGCGGCCTGCCGTCCGCGTCGACGGCCGTGAAGACGAGGTACGCCGAGCCGACGTGGGTGGGCGGGGTGGACTCGTTCCAGCGCTCGGCCAGCACCCGCACGCCCACCTCCATGGAGGTCCGGCCGGTCCAGTTGACCTGGGCCTTCACATGGACCAGATCACCGACGCGGACCGGCTCGAAGAAGGCCATCTCGTCCATGGACGCGGTGACGGCGGGTCCTCCGGAGTGCCGTCCGGCGACGGCGCCCGCCGCGTCGTCGACGAGCTTCATGATCACCCCGCCGTGCACCGTGCCCAGGAGGTTGGTGTCGTTGTGGGTCATGATGTGGCTGAGGGTCGTACGGGAGGCCACGATGGACTTGCCCGGGATGTCCGGACCGTCCTTCTGTGCGGCCGGGGCCTGATCTGTCATGACCTCTACCCTATGCCGAGCCGGCGACCGGTAATTTTGTGTCAGCTTCGCAACAGCGGCGCCCCTATTTCCGACGACCCATATCTGGCGCGGGGCCCGGACCTGCACACTGTTGCCCATGAGCGATTGGCCCCAGGCACGGCCCGACGACGACCGCGGCAACCGCTACGGACGCGGAAGCGCGAGCGCACAGCCCGAGAGCGCCCGCGTCATGCGGCAGGTCCGCCGCGGTCCGGCGGCCCCGGCCGGGCAGGGCGCGTACGGCGGGGTCCCGCACCAGCCGTCGTACGTGGACGGCCGCGGCCACGGCGGCCCCGAGGGCTACGACAGCGGGTACAACACCGGCCAGGTCTACGGCGCCCCCGGCGGCGGGGGCGGCCGGCCGGGCGGGGGCGCCGGTCACCCCCCGCGCCCCGCGCCGGACTGGCGCCGCCGCATCAAGGTGACGGCGATCACCACGGCGACGGTGCTGGTCGTGACCACCGTCGGCACCTACTTCTGGGCCGACTCCAAGCTCAACCGCGACGTCGACCTCTCGACGGTCATCGACCGGCCGGAGAAGGGCGAGGGCACCAACTACCTCATCGTCGGCTCCGACAGCCGGGCCGGGATGTCGGACGAGGACAAGAAGCGGCTGCGCACCGGGTCCGCCGAGGGCAAGCGCACGGACTCGATGATGATCCTGCACACCGGCGACAACGGCCCGACGCTGATATCCCTCCCCCGTGACTCCAACGTCACGATCCCGGAGTTCAAGGGCTCCGAGTCCGGCAAGACCCTGCCCGCCATGGGCGCCAACAAGCTGAACGCCGCGTACTCCGTCGACGGCCCGACGCTGCTGGTGCGCACGGTGGAGTTCAACACCGGTCTGCACATCGACCACTACGTCGAGATCGGCTTCGCCGGCTTCGCGAGCATCGTGGACGCGGTCGGCGGCGTGGAGATGGACATCCCGCAGGACATCAAGGACACCAAGTCCGGCGCCGACCTCAAGAAGGGCCGGCAGACGCTGAACGGCGAGGAGGCCCTCGCCTTCGTCCGCACCCGGTACGCGCTGGCCGGCTCCGACCTGGACCGCACGAAGAACCAGCAGAAGTTCCTCTCCGCCCTCGCCAACCAGGTGGCCACCCCGAGCACGGTCCTGAACCCCTTCAAGCTCTACCCCACCCTGGGCGCGGGCCTGGACGCCCTGGTCGTCGACGAGGACATGGGGCTGTTCGACCTGGCCGGGATGTTCTGGGCGATGAAGGGCGTCAGCGGCGGCGAGGGCACGTCGATGAACATGCCGATCTCGGGCAGCACCGGCAACGGCAATCTGCAGTGGGACATGCCGAAGGTGAAGAAGCTGGTCGACCAGTTGAAGAACGACGAGAAGGTCACCGTCTCCGGCAACTGACCCGCACACGGCCGGGGACGCCCCGCGGGGTGCCCCCGGCCGTGTGCGGCGTTCGTCGCCTCCGTCACATCGTGGCGCCCGCCATGGCACGGCAGGACTCGGCGCAACGGCGACAGGACTCGGCGCAGCGCATCATCTGGTCGTCGTCCGGCATGGACATGCACGCCTCGGCGCACAGGTCGCAGGCCCGCGCGCACATCGCGCACATCTCGCCCGCCAGCGGCGAACGGCGCATCATCATGTCGGCGCACATGCGGGTCATCTCCGAGCAGTCCATGAGCGCCCGCATGATCTGCATCTGGGCCTGGCCGCCCCTCTGCAGACACGAGCTCATGGTCTCCTCGCACACACCGTGGCAGGACATGCAGGCCTGGATGCAGTCCTGCATCTCCTTGCTCATCGGAGTCGCGGCGGCAGACTGCTGGGTCATGGTTCCTCCCGGGGGCCGCGAGGGCCGCGGGTTCGACCCCCGCTCCTCCGTCCTACGCCTGTCCCTCCATGACCACCACAGGAGGCCCCGCCCCCACTCGTCCGGTGTGGGACACGACGCATCCGGCGCCTGCTTGAAAGCACCGACGGCGGCAAAAAGGTGTGCGGGCGCCCGAGGCGCCCGGTGCCGCGCGGGCGGGAGCCGCGCGAGCACCGCACGGCAGCCTGGGAGGGGACGCAGATGGCACCGCAGACGGAGGACGCACGACGGACACCGCGGCCGAACGGGCCGGAGACGGAGAAACAGCGGCTGCGCAGACGGCTGGAGCGGCTGCTCGGCATCGCCGCGACCGAGGGCAACGAGCTCCTGCCGCTGCGCAACGGCGACGAGATCTTCCCCGCCATGCTGGCGGCCGTCCGGGCCGCGCGGCACACCGTCGACATGATGACGTTCGTGTACTGGCGGGGCGACATCGCGCGGGAGTTCGCCGACGCCCTGGCCGACCGGGCCCGCGCGGGAGTGCGGGTACGCCTGCTGCTGGACGGCTTCGGGGCCAAGGAGATCGAGCCGGACCTGCTGGACGCCATGGACGAGGCCGGCGTCCAGGTGGCCTGGTTCCGCAAGCCCGCGCACCTGTCGCCGATGCGGCAGAACCACCGCTGCCACCGCAAGGTCCTGGTCACCGACGAGCACACCGCCTTCACCGGAGGCGTCGGCATCGCCCAGGAATGGTGCGGCGACGCCCGCAACCCGGACGAGTGGCGGGACACCCACGTACGGGTCCGCGGACCCGCCGTGGACGGCATCGCCGCGGCCTTCGCCCAGAACTGGGCCGAGTGCCACGACGACCTGTACGACGAGCACGACCGCTTCACCGCGCAGGAGCAGCCGGGGCGGGCCACGGTCCAGGTCGTGCGGGGCTCGGCGAGCTTCGGCTGGCAGGACATGCAGACCCTGCTGCGCGTCGTGATCACCTCGGCGCGGGAGCGCTTCCGGCTGTCCACGGCCTACTTCGCCCCCGACCCCTACTTCGTCGGTCTGCTGGCCGCCGCCGCCCGCCGCGGGGTCCGCGTCGAGATCCTGCTGCCCGGACCGCACACGGACCAGCGGGCCTGCCTGCTGGCCGGGCGGCAGCACTACCAGACCCTCGTCGACGCGGGCGTGGACGTGCGGGAGTACCAGCCGACCATGCTCCACACGAAGATCATCACCGTGGACGGGGTCTGCTCCCTCATCGGCTCCACCAACTTCAACCGCCGCTCCATGGAGCACGACGAGGAGGTCATGCTGGCCGTCCTCGACGAGGACTTCACCGCCGCGCTCGACACCGACTTCGACGCCGACCGGAAGCTGAGCGAGCCCGTCGACCCCGCCCGCTGGAAGCGGCGCCCCCTGCCCCAGCGCCTCGTCGAGGCCGCGGTCACCCCGATCCGCCGCTTCCTGTGAGGAAAGGGTGCCCGGCGGCCGGGCACCCCTCGGTCGTCGGTCCGCCGCCCGTTACGGCAGGTTGCGGGCCATGACGATGCGCTGCACCTGGTTCGTGCCCTCGTAGATCTGCGTGATCTTCGCGTCCCGCATCATCCGCTCGACCGGGTAGTCGCGGGTGTAGCCGTAGCCGCCGAGGAGCTGGACGGCGTCCGTGGTGACCTCCATGGCGACGTCGGAGGCGAAGCACTTGGCGGCGGCGCCCTGGAAGGTGAGGTCGCCCTCTCCACCTCCGGCGGCGACGCGCTCGGACTTGGCGGCGGCCGCGTAGGTGAGCTGGCGGGCGGCCTCGATCTTCATGGCCATGTCGGCGAGCATGAACTGGACGCCCTGGAAGTCGGCGATCGGCTTGCCGAACTGCTTGCGCTCCCGGACGTAGCCCTTGGCGTAGTCGAGGGCGCCCTGGGCGATGCCGAGGGCCTGGGCGGCGATGGTGATGCGGGTGTGGTCCAGGGTCTTCATCGCCGTGGCGAAGCCGGTGCCCTCCTCGCCGATCATGCGGTCGGCGGGGATGCGGACGTTGTCCAGGTACACCTCGCGCGTGGGCGAGCCCTTGATGCCGAGCTTCTTCTCCGGGGCGCCGAAGGAGACGCCCTCGTCGGACTTCTCGACGACGAAGGCGGAGATGCCCTTGGAGCGCTTGGTGGGGTCGGTGACCGCCATGACCGTGTAGTACTCGCTGACGCCGGCGTTGGTGATCCAGCGCTTCACGCCGTTGAGGACGTAGGCGTCGCCGTCGCGGACCGCCTTGGTCTTCATGCCGGCCGCGTCGGAGCCGGCGTCCGGCTCGGAGAGGCAGTACGAGAACATCGCGTCGCCCTTGGCGAGCGGGGCCATGTACTTCTTCTTCAGCTCCTCGGAGCCGGAGAGGAGGACCGGCAGCGAGCCGAGCTTGTTCACGGCGGGGATGAGGGAGGAGGACGCGCAGGCGCGGGCCACCTCCTCGATGACGATGACCGTCGCGAGGGCGTCGGCGCCGGCGCCGCCGTACTCCTCGGGGACGTGGACGGCGTGCAGGTCGTTCGCGACGAGCGCGTCGAGCGCCTCCTGCGGGAAGCGGGCCTCTTCGTCCACCGCGGCGGCGTACGGCGCGATCTTCGCCTCCGCCAGCGAGCGGACGGCGTCGCGGAGCATGTCGTGCTCCTCGGACGGGCGGTACAGGTCGAAGTCAGCCGATCCGGCCAAGGTCTCTCACTCCAAAGACGAACGGGGGCGAACGAAGGGAACGGTCACGACGCTCGGACTGATGCTAATTACCGTTAAGTAACTCGAATTTTAGGGGGCTCACGGGTGCGGGTGTACGTGAGTTTGGTGACAACGGCCCGGATCGCCCCGTGCGGAGCGCTCCGGGCCCCCGGTTATGCTCGGGCCCGCACTACCTGCCGTATACCCCTGGAGCACCCATGGCCCTCAAGATCACCGTGATCGGCACCGGTTATCTCGGCGCGACGCACGCCGCGGCCATGGCCGAGCTCGGATTCGAGGTGCTGGGGCTCGACGTCGTGCCGGAGAAGATCGACACGCTCCGGCGCGGCGAGGTCCCGATGTACGAGCCGGGCCTCGACGAGCTGCTGCGCCGGCACGTCGCCGGGATCGAGGGGTCCAGCGGGCGGCTGCGGTTCACGATGGACTGGGCGGAGGCCGGGGAGTTCGGCGACGTGCACTTCGTGTGCGTGAACACCCCGCAGCGGCACGGCGAGTACGCCTGCGACATGTCGTACGTCGACGCCGCGTTCGCCTCGCTCGCGCCGCACCTGAAGGGCCCGGCGCTGGTCGTCGGCAAGTCGACGGTGCCCGTCGGCTCGGCCGACCGGCTGGCCGCCTACCTGGCCGAGCACGCGCCGGCCGGCGAGGACGCGGAGCTGGCCTGGAACCCGGAGTTCCTGCGCGAGGGCTTCGCCGTGCAGGACACGCTGCACCCGGACCGGATCGTGGTGGGGGTCCGCAGCGAGCGGGCGGAGAAGCTGCTGCGGGAGGTGTACGCCACGCCGATCGCGGAGGGCTCCCCGTTCGTGGTGACCGACTTCCCGACCGCGGAGCTGGTGAAGACCTCCGCGAACTCCTTCCTGGCCACCAAGATCTCGTTCATCAACGCGATGGCCGAGGTGTGCGAGGCCGCGGGCGGTGACGTCGCCAAGCTGGCGGAGGCCATCGGGTACGACGACCGGATCGGCCGGAAGTTCCTGCGGGCCGGGATCGGCTTCGGCGGCGGGTGCCTGCCGAAGGACATCCGGGCGTTCATGGCGCGCGCGGGCGAGCTGGGCGCGGACCAGGCGCTGACGTTCCTGCGGGAGATCGACTCGATCAACATGCGCCAGCGCGGCCGCCTGGTGGAGCTGGCCCGGCAGGAGCTGGGCGGCGGGCCGTTCCTGGGCCGGCGGGTGGCGGTGCTCGGCGCGACCTTCAAGCCGGACTCGGACGACGTGCGGGACTCGCCGGCGCTGAACGTGGCCGGGCAGATACACCTCCAGGGCGGCCAGGTCACGGTGTACGACCCGAAGGGCATGGACAACGCCCGCCGGGTCTTCCCGACGCTGGGGTACGCCGGATCGGCGCTCGAGGCGGTGCGGGGCGCGGACCTCGTGCTGCACCTGACGGAGTGGCAGGAGTTCCGCGAGCTGGACCCGGAGGCACTGGGCGAGGCGGCGGCGCAGCGGCTGATCCTCGACGGGCGCAACGCGCTCGACCCGGAGGCGTGGCGGCGGGCCGGGTGGCGCTACCGCGCGATGGGGCGCCCCACCGCCTGAGACGGCGGAGGACGCCGGTTCGGCCGAGGCTCAGTCGGCCGAACCGGCGTCCGTTGCATTCTGCCCCACCGGGCGTGCCGTTGGCCGGTGAAACCGGTGTGCGGTACGCCTCGTCACGCCCCCTTGGCCCGGTACCGGCGCATCTTCGCCCGTGCCCCGCACACCTGCATCGAGCACCAGCGGCCGCGCCCGGCGGGGCTGCGGTCGTAGTACGCCCAGTGGCAGTCGGCGGCCTCGCAGGCCTTCAGCCGGGCCCAGGTGCCCGCGGTGACCGCTTCCGCCACGGCCGCGGCGATCCGGGAGAGCAGGGGCCCGTCGTCGACGGGCGCGAGGGCGGCGGAGCCGTCCGCCGGGTCGACGGTGACCACCAGCGGGGCCCGCGCGAGCAGTTCGCCGAGCGGGGTGACCGCGCGGTGCGGGGGGTGGCCGGCGTGGGCGAGCAGGGTCGCGCGCAGTGACTCGCGCAGTGCGCGGGCGGGCTCGGCGCCGTCCTCGGTGAGCCCGAAGGGGGCGCGGCCCTCCGGCGTGTCCAGCGCGTCGCGGCCCGTCTCGATGTCCAGCGTGTTGACCAGGGCCTGGACCAGGGCCAGCCCTCCGGGCGGGGACGCTCTCTCGCTCATGTCCGGACCGTACCTCTCGCCATCCCCTCGTCCCCTTGTCCCTTTATCCCTTTGCCCCCTTGCGACGTTACCCCCTATGCGGCAGCATGCAGTAACCGTTACCTATTACTCGCCTCCACAGGTAACAAGGAGGGGGCGACGACAACGAGGAGGAAGCCATGTCCCTCGCCAAGGTGGGCGCGGTCGTCCTGGACTGTCCCGATCCGCACGCGCTGGCCGGCTTCTACGCCGGGCTGGTGGGCGGCACGGTGGAGGTGGAGGAGGACTGGCTGGAGCTGAAGGTGCCCGGCGGTCCGGTGCTGGCCTTCCAGGCGGCCCCGGGGTACGTACCGCCGCGGTGGCCGTCGCCCGACCACTCGCAGCAGTTCCACCTGGACCTGACCGTCGAGGACCTGGACGCCGCGGAGAAGGAGGTGCTGGCGCTCGGCGCGAAGCCGCTGGACGCCGAGGACCGCTCGCGGACCTTCCGGGTTTACGCGGACCCGGCCGGGCACCCGTTCTGCCTGTGCGCCTGCTGACACCCGAGCGCACCGGACACCCCCGGCCCACCGAAGACGCCCAGCACACCCAGCACACCCGGCTTGTCCGGCACACCGACACCAGGAGGACCCATGGCCGCCGTGGCACGTCTGCGTTCCGTCGTCGTCGACTGCCCCGAGCCACGTGAACTGGCCCGTTTCTACGCGGCCGTCGGGGGCGGCGTCCCCCGGGAGGAGGACGCGGACTGGGTGGTGCTCGAGATCCCCGCGGGACCGCGGCTGGCCTTCCAGCGGGCCGAGGGGCACACCCCGCCGGACTGGCCGCGGGCCGACCACGGCTCCCAGCAGTTCCACCTCGACTTCGACGCCGGGGGCACCTGGGAGGAGGTCGACGAGGCCGAGCAGAAGGTGCTGGCGCTGGGCGCGCGGGTGCTGGACCGGGAGGACTACGAGACGAAGGACTTCCGGGTGTACGCCGACCCGGCGGGGCATCCGTTCTGCCTGTGCCGGATCGAGCAGCCCTGATCGTCCTCCCCCGGCCTCGGCCGTCCGGGTCCGCGCGCGTGGCCGTCCGGGGGTACGGCGCCGTCGAGCGATTCGATCGTGGCGTGGGAGGGGGCCCGGGTGGCCCGCAGGTCGCGGGCCACGTCCTCGGCGGCGCCCAGGACCCGTACCGCGTTCTGCCAGGTCAGCTTGGCCAGGTCGGACCTCGACCAGCCGCGGTCCAGCAGCTCCGCGATCAGGTTCGGGTAGCCGGAGACGTCGTCGAGGCCGTCCGGGGTGAAGGCCGTGCCGTCGTAGTCGCCGCCGATGCCGAGGTGGTCGACGCCCGCGACCTCGCGCATGTGGTCCAGGTGGTCCGCCACCGTGGCCACGGTCGCGACCGGGCGCGGGTGGGCCTCCTCGAAGGCGCGGTGCACCTTCATCGCCTCGGCGGTGGTGTCGAGGTGGTGGAAGCCGTGGGCGCGCAGGTTCTCGTCGGCCGCGGCCGTCCAGTCGACCGCCGCCTGGAGCACGAACTTCGGCACGAACGTCACCATCGCGATGCCGCCGTTGGCGGGCAGCCGCTCCAGCACGTCGTCCGGGATGTTGCGGGGGTGGTCGCAGACCGCGCGGGCGGAGGAGTGGGAGAAGACCACCGGCGCGGAGCTGGTGTCCAGCGCGTCCCGCATGGTCGTGGCGGCGACGTGGGAGAGGTCGACCAGCATGCCGAGCCGGTTCATCTCCCGCACCACCTCGCGGCCGAAGGCCGACAGGCCGCCCACGCCGGGCTCGTCGGTCGCCGAGTCCGCCCACGCCACGTTGAAGTTGTGGGTGAGGGTCAGGTAGCGGACCCCGAGGGCGTACAGCCCGCGCAGGGTGCCGAGGGAGTTCGCGATGGAGTGGCCGCCCTCCGCGCCCATGAGGGAGGCGATCCGGCCCCGTCCGCGCGCGGCCTCCATGTCCGCGGCGGTCAGCGCGAGCGCGAGGTCCCCGGGGTGACGGTCCACCAGCTGCCGCACGCAGTCGATCTGCTCCAGCGTGGCGGGCACCGGGTCGGGCAGGTCCGCGCGGACGTACACCGACCAGAACTGCGCGCCGACGCCGCCCGCGCGCAGCCGGGGGAGGTCGGTGTGCAGGTGGGCGGACTGGTCGCCGGCGATGTCGCGGGCGTCGAGGTCGTAGCGGACCTGTTCGCGCAGCGCCCAGGGCAGGTCGTTGTGGCCGTCGACCACGGGGAACTCGGCCAGCAGCGCGCGGGCGTCGTCGAGGGACGTCATGGGGCTCACTTCCCGAAGCCGAAGCCGTTCGCGGCCCCCTCGGCCTTGGCGCGCAGCCGCTTGCCCTTCTCGGTGGCCCGGTCGTTCAGGTCCTGCTGGAACTCCCGCATCCGGCCGAGGAGTTCCTCGTCGTGGGCGGCGAGCATGCGGACCGCGAGCAGGCCCGCGTTGCGCGCGCCGGCCACGGAGACGGTGGCGACCGGGACACCGGCCGGCATCTGCACGATGGACAGCAGGCTGTCCATGCCGTCGAGGTGCTTCAGCGGCACGGGCACGCCGATGACCGGCAGCGGGGTGACCGAGGCCAGCATGCCGGGCAGGTGGGCGGCACCGCCCGCGCCCGCGATGATCACCTTGAGTCCCCGGTCGGCGGCCTGCTCGCCGTACGCGATCATCTCGCGGGGCATGCGGTGCGCGGAGACGACGTCGACCTCGTGGCCGATCTCGAACTCGTCGAGGGCCTTGGCGGCAGCCTCCATGACCGGCCAGTCGGAGTCCGATCCCATGACGATGCCGACCGATGGGACGGGGCGCGCGTCAGCGCTCGTTGAGGGGTGGTGGCCGGGCGACGGGTGGGCGCTCATTCGGTGATCGTGCCTCTCAGGTAGCCGGCTGCGTGACGGGCGCGCTCCAGCACGTCGTCCAGGTCGTCGCCGTAGGTGTTGACGTGGCCGACCTTGCGGCCGGGCTTCACGTCCTTGCCGTACATGTGGATCTTTAGCTGGGGGTCGCGGGCCATGCAGTGCAGGTACGCCGAGTACATGTCCGGGTAGTCGCCGCCGAGGACGTTGACCATGACCGTCCAGGGCGCGCGCGGGCGCGGGTCGCCGAGCGGGAGGTCGAGGACGGCGCGGACGTGGTTGGCGAACTGCGAGGTGATCGCGCCGTCCATGGACCAGTGGCCGGAGTTGTGCGGGCGCATCGCGAGTTCGTTGACGAGGATGCGGCCGTCGCGGGTCTGGAACAGCTCCACGGCGAGGTGGCCGACGACGCCGAGCTCCTTGGCGATGTTCAGCGCCATCTCCTCGGCCCGCAGGGCGAGGTCCTCCTCGAGGCCGGGAGCGGGGGCGATCACCGTGTCGCAGACGCCGTTCACCTGCCGGGACTCCACGACCGGGTAGGCGACGGCCTGGCCGTGCGGGGAGCGGACCACGTTGGCGGCCAGCTCGCGCACGAAGTCGACCTTCTCCTCGGCGAGCACCGGCACCCCGGCCTTGAAGGGCTCGGCGGCCTCCTCGACGGAGTCGACGACCCACACGCCCTTGCCGTCGTAGCCGCCGCGGACGGTCTTGAGGACCACCGGGAAGCCGCCCGCCCGTCGCCCACCGCCGCCCTTGCCGGAGGGCACTTCGTGCCCGCCCCTTTCGAGTTCGGCGGCGAACGCGGCCACGTCCGCGGGGTCGGCGACGATGCGGTGCCGCGGGCAGGGCACGCCGATCGCGTCGAGTCTCGCGCGCATCACGCCCTTGTCCTGGGCGTGCACCAGCGCGTCGGGGCCGGGCCGGACGGGGATGCCGTCGGCCTCCAGGGCCCTGAGGTGCTCGGTGGGCACGTGCTCGTGGTCGAAGGTGATCACGTCGCAGCCGCGCGCGAACGCGCGCAGCGTGTCCAGGTCGCGGTAGTCGCCGACGACGACGTCGCCGACGACCTGCGCCGCGGAATCCTGCGGAGTGTCACTGAGGAGCTTGAACCTGATGCCGAGCGGGATGCCCGCCTCGTGTGTCATACGAGCGAGCTGACCCCCGCCGACCATGCCGACTACCGGGAACGTCACGCCCCCAGGGTATCGGCCTCGCCACGGTGGCCGGTTTCCCCTCCGTCGCGCGGAACACCCCACGGTCCCCTGCTGCGTCCGCAGGAAGATCGCGCGGAAGGGTGGTTAGCATGGCTGGGTTGACGCAACCGACGGACGGGAGCCTTCAGGCGATGGAACGCGGTTCCTCGGGGCTCCGGCGGCTCTGCCGGGAAGTGGCCAAGTTCGGCGCGGTGGGCGGGGCCGGGGTACTGGTCAACCTGGGCGTGTTCAACCTGGTCCGGCACGTCACCGACCTCCAGGTGGTGCGGGCGAGCGTCATCGCGACGGTCGTCGCCATCGTCTTCAACTACATCGGCTTCCGCTACTTCGCCTACCGCGACCGCGACAAGACCCGGCGGACCCGGGAGATGTCCCTGTTCCTGCTGTTCAGCGCGGTCGGCCTGGTGATCGAGAACGGTGTGCTGTACACGGCGACGTACGGCTTCGGCTGGGACAGCCCGCTGCAGAGCAACGTCTTCAAGTTCCTCGGCATCGGCATCGCCACCCTGTTCCGCTTCTGGTCCTACCGCAGCTGGGTGTTCCGCGCGCTGCCGGTCCGGGAGCCGGCCGAGGAGACGGTCGCGCGGGGCGGCCGGCCCGAGCCCCGCCCCAGGCAACAGGTGCCGTAGCCGTCCCGGTCCGGGCGTGCCGCCGCGGCCGCCCGTCGCCGGCGGTCCCCGCCCCGCCCCGGCACGCACCGGTGTCGCCTCCCCGGGACACGCCGATCCTGCCCGCCCCCCCGGGACACACCGGTCCCATGACCGCGGGCCCGCCGGGCGGACCGGCTAGCGGATCGTCTGCCGGCCCCCGTCGTCCCGGGACTTCTCCGGGGGCGTGCGGGAGAGGAACAGGCCGAAGACCGCCGGCTTCGCCTGCAGCATCTCCAGGCGGCCGCCGTCCGCTTCCGCCAGGTCCCGGGCGACCGCGAGACCGATGCCGGTGGAGTTGTGGCCGCTGATCGCCCGTTCGAAGATCCGCGAGCCCAGCTCGGCGGGGACACCGGGGCCCTCGTCGGTGACCTCGACGACGACCTGGTTGCCGGTGACCCTGGTGCGCAGGGCGACCGTGCCGCCCCCGTGCATGAGGGAGTTCTCGATCAGCGCCGCCAGCACCTGGGCGACGGCGCCCGGCGTCCCCACCGCCTGCAGGTTCCGCTTGCCCGAGCTGACGATCGCGCGGCCCGCGCTGCGGTAGGCGGGGCGCCACTCGGCGAGCTGCTGCTGGATGACGTCGTCGAGGTCGAAGGTGACCGCGGAGCCGGTGCGCGGGTCGCGGGCGTTCGTCAGCAGCCGCTCCACCACGTCCGTCAGCCGCTCCACCTGCGTCAGCGCGATGGTCGCCTCCTCCTTCACCGTGTCCGGGTCGTCGGTGAGGGTGATCTCCTCGAGGCGCATGGACAGGGCGGTGAGGGGGGTGCGCAGCTGGTGGGAGGCGTCGGCGGCCAGGCGCCGTTCGGCGGTCAGCATGCGGGCGATGCGCTCGGCGGAGGCGTCCAGCACGTCCGCGACCCGGTCCAGCTCGGGGACGCCGTAGCGCCGGCGCCGGGGGCGCGGATCGCCGGAGCCGAGGCGTTCGGCGGTCTCCGCGAGGTCGGTCAGCGGGGAGGCGAGCCGGTTGGCCTGGCGGATCGCCAGCAGCACCGCCGCGATCACCGCCAGCAACGCCACCAGCCCGATGATCAGCAGCGTGCGGCCGACCTCCCGGGTCACCGAGGAGCGCGGCTCCTGGACGACGACCGTCTCGCCCTCCTTGCCCGGCGCCGTGGCGCTGATGACGTCGCCCTCCGGCTTGCTGCCGACCTCTATCGGCGGCTCGCCGGGGATGCGGATGACGGCGTACCGGTCCCCCTCGACCTGGTCGCTCAGGACCTCGGCGCTGACCTGTTCCTCGACGACCAACCGGCTGTCGACGATGCTGGCCAGCCGCACGGCCTCGGACTCCACCCGCTCCCGGGCGCTGTCACTGATCGTGCGGGTCTCGACGATCACCAGGGACACGCCGAAGACGGCGATCACGACGAGCACCACGGCGAGCGTGGACTGGATCAGGCGGCGGCGCATGTCCTCTTACCCACTGGCGAGCCCCGGGCAGGGCTCAGCTCTTCTCGAAGCGGAAGCCCACGCCCCGCACGGTCGCGATGTAACGGGGATTGGCGGCGTCGTCGCCGAGCTTCTTGCGCAGCCAGGAGATGTGCATGTCGAGGGTCTTGGTGGACGACCACCAGGTGGTGTCCCAGACCTCGCGCATCAGCTGGTCACGGGTGACGACCCGGCCCGCGTCCCGGACCAGGACCCGCAGCAGGTCGAACTCCTTGGCGGTGAGCTGGAGCTCCTCGTCGCCCATCCACGCCCGGTGCGACTCGACGTCGATGCGCACCCCGTGGGTGGCCGGCGCCTGCTGCGGCTCGACGGCGCCGCGCCGCAGCAGGGCCCGCACCCGGGCGAGCAGCTCGGCGAGGCGGAACGGCTTGGTGACGTAGTCGTCGGCGCCCGCGTCGAGGCCGACGACCGTGTCCACCTCGTCGGCGCGGGCGGTCAGGATCAGCAGGGGAACCGTGTGACCCTCGGCACGGAGCCGTCGGGCGACCTCCAGGCCGTCCATGCCGGGCAGCCCGAGGTCCAGCACCACCAGGTCGACGCCGCCCTGCATGCCGGCCTCGAGCGCACCGGGGCCGTCCTCACGCACCTCGACTTCGTAGCCCTCCCGACGCAGGGCGCGGGCCAGCGGCTCCGAGATGGACGCGTCGTCCTCGGCGAGCAGTACACGGGTCATGCCAGTGATGGTAGTCCCGCCGCGCGGTGCGCCGGGGTGTGATCGCGCGCCTCGATTCTTACCTCCGGCACACCCGGCCCTCACCTTCGAGGCCCTGGTACGGACCTGCTTCTCTGAGGCGCGACCCGGGAAAGTACCTTCGAATGGGTGATTGCGGTTCCTTTGAAACCTGTGATCCTCGTCTCAAGCCCTTCCATATCCGACAGTGTCCTGCCGTATGGTGAATCAACGCCTGTTGCACCGTGCGGACCTTCGGCGGCAGTTGACGCTGAAGGTCTTTTTGCGTGTGCGGGACCGGTTTCGGCCGGCCCCTGAAGGAATGACCTGTGGCCGGGTCTCCCCGCGCACCGACGCGCCGGGAGGCGTGGATCCCGGTGGTCACCGTCCATCGCTCCGTGATCCGGGGCGGCATCCCTCGGGCGTGGGGCGGACGGCACGGCCCGCCGGTGCCGGCTGCCCCCCACCGGGCGCGTACACGCTCGCGCGACGCGTCCCGACCAGCAAGGAACGACCATGGCGTCCAGCCTGACGAAGGACTCGGTCTCTCCGGGCACCCCCGGTTCCGAGAAGACCTTCTTCGGCCACCCCCGCGGACTGGCCACTCTCTTCATGACCGAGATGTGGGAGCGTTTCTCCTACTACGGCATGAGGGCTCTGCTCCCGCTGTACCTCGTCGCGCCGGGCGGCCTGGCCCTGAGCGCGGGCACCGCGACCGCGATCTACTCGGTGTACCTGTCGCTGGTGTACCTGCTCACGATGCCGGGCGGCTGGTTCGGCGACCGGGTCTGGGGACCGCGCAAAACCGTCGCCGTCGCCGGTGCGGTCATCATGCTCGGCCACCTGACGCTGGCCCTGCCGTCCTCCGGCACCTTCTACGCGGGTCTCGGTCTGGTCGCCATCGGCTCCGGTCTGCTGAAGGCCAACATCTCCACGATGGTCGGCCAGCTCTACAAGGGCCCGGACGACCCGCGCCGCGACGGTGGCTTCACCATTTTCTACATGGGCATCAACCTCGGTGCCTTCTTCGCGCCGCTGATCATCGGCACCATCGGTGAGAGCGTCAACTGGCACCTGGGCTTCGCGCTCGCCGCGGTGGGGATGGGGCTGGGCGTGATCCAGTTCCTGCTGGGCAGCCGGCACCTGGCCGCCCACTCCAGCGTGGTGCCCAAGCCGCTGTCGGCCGAGGAGAAGTCCTCCACCCTGCGCAAGGCCGCGCTGTGGGCGGGCATCGCCGTCGTCGCCTACGCCGTCGTCGGCTTCTCCGGCAACTACACGCTGAACTGGGTCCTGGTCCCGCTGACCCTGCTCGGCGTGATCATTCCGGTGCTGGTGCTGGTCCGGATCAAGCGCGACCGGGACCTCGACCAGGCCGAGCAGTCGAAGATGTCCGCCTACATCTGGTTCTTCGTCGCCGCGGCCGTCTTCTGGATGATCTACGACCAGGGCGGCTCGACCCTGTCGATCTTCGCCAACTCGTCGGCCGACAACAGCGTCTTCGGCTGGGACTTCCCGGTCTCCTGGTACCAGTCGGTCAACCCGGTCCTGATCATGGCGCTGGCCCCGGTCTTCGCCTGGTTCTGGCTGGCGCTGAACCGGCGCGGCAAGGAGCCGAGCACCATCGTGAAGTTCGGCTCCGGTCTGGTGCTGGTCGGCGCGTCCTTCTTCCTCTTCCTGGCCCCGCTGTCCATCGCCGAGGGCGGTCACAAGGCGGCGGCGATGTGGCTGGTGGCGATCTACTTCACCCAGACCGTCGGTGAGCTGCTGCTCTCCCCGGTCGGCCTGTCGGTCACCACGAAGATGGCGCCCGCGAAGTACGCCTCGCAGATGATGGGCGTCTGGTTCCTGGCCGTCACCGCCGGTGACGCCACGACCGGTCTGCTCTCCATCGCCGGCGTCGACCTGAACAAGACGGGCATCGTCGCGCTGGAGGCCTCCCTCGCCGTGATCGCCGGTATCGCGGTGTGGATGTACCGCAACAAGGTCAAGAGCCTCATGGGCGACGTCCGCTGAGTCCTGCCGGTGCGGCGGTGCCGCATCGTCGCCGAAGGGCCCGCGTCCGGCCGGACGCGGGCCCTTCGGGCGTTCCCGGACACGGGCGCCCGCGGAAGGGCCGTCGGCCGCCTCCGCAGGCCGCCCCGGGCCGTCGTCCGGCACGCGCCGCCGAGGACCGGCCGGGCCGCTCCCGGCGCGCTTCCCCGCGGGGCGCCGGACGGAGCGCCGTACGGGGCGTCAGGACGCGCCCGGAGGCGGGTGGAGGGCCCGGAGGCGGGCGGAGGCGCCCGGAGGCGGGAGGAAAGCACGACGCGCCGGACCCGGAGGATCCGGCGCGTAGAGGCCCACGAGGAGCCCGCGAGGCCGTGAGGGAGCGCGCGGGGCTAGGCGGGGGCCCCGAGGTCCGCCCAGACCGTCTTGCCCGCGACGCCCGGGTCCCGTACGACCCCCCAGTCGAGGCAGAGCCGCTGCACGATGAACATGCCGTGACCGCCGGGCCGGCCCGCCCGGTGCGGGGTGCGCGGAGCGGGCTGGCCCGCGCCCCGGTCGGTGACCTCTATCCGGATCACCTTGTTGTTGCGGGTGATGGCCAGTTGGTCCGGCCCCTCGGCGTGCAGGCAGGCGTTGGTGACCAGCTCGGAGACGACGAGCAGGACGTCCTCCGCGGCGGCCCGCTGGTCGGCGGTGGCCGCGGGCAGCCAGCCCCACGCGTACAGCGCCTGGCGGGTGAAGTCGCGGGCGAGCGGGACGACGCCGCTCTGGTCGTCGAAGCTCAGTCGGCGGACCCGATCGCCTCCCGTCGGCGCCGGTGGTCCGGACGGCGCGGTCACGCCCTCGTCGGGCGCGCTCGCCGTCGGCGCGCCGCCCCCGGACACCCCGGAAGCGCCGCTGGGCTCCGGACCACGGTCGCCCGGCGGGTAGGGCCGGGTGGTGCTCATCAGCGCTTCACCTCACCGATTCACCAGTTCACCATTCAAAAAATTCGGTACTCAGTCAGTCACGCGTGCGCAACGCGTTCGGTTCTCGACGTCCTGGCGACCACCTCGACCGGCGCGCTCAGGATGTCTCCTGCCCGAGCGGACCGGCGAGACACCCCCGTGTTCGAACGAAAAGGCCCGAGGGGAGGGGACCGGCCGTCCACGGGCCGACCGGGAGGCCCCGTCGGCCCGTCGGCGCGGGTCACCCGGAATCGTCGGCCAGGGCCTCCGCGAGCGTGTCGTGGACGGTGAACACCGCGTCCGCCCCCGTGATCTCGAACACGCGCGCGACCACGGGCTGCATTCCCACGAGGTGCACCCCACCACCGGCGGCCTCGGCCTTCAGCCGGGCGCCGAGCAGCACGTTCAGCCCCGTGGAGTCACAGAACTCCAACCGGGAGCAGTCGATGACGAGCCGCTTGAATCCCTTGGTGAGGCATTCCTCCAGTGGCTCACGCAACAGGTCGGCGGTGTGGTGGTCCAACTCACCCGCCGGGGTCACGACGGCGCTGGGGCCCTCTTCTCGCACCTCGACCAGAAGCCGGCCCGACTGTGCGCTGCCGACCGTCCCGCGGTCCATGCCGTCTCTCTCTCCCGACGTCGTGACTGCTTGCTGACGCCCTCGAACATTACGCCCTCCCGCCGCGCTCCGACACCCGAACAATCGCGCGCAAACGGACATATGTGAACAGAACGCACTTGCGGTGGGCTTGGGGAAGCGGGTAGGCCTAGTAAGAACACGTACCCGACACGGCCGGCTTTGGAGGCGCCGCACACCGCAGTGCACGTATCGGCTTCGGCAGCCATATGCCGAGAACGATGGAGGACATCATGTCACCCCGGCTCGACGCCTCGCCTACCCCGAAAGCGACGTCGACACTCCCTCCGGAACATCTGGATCCCATCGAGCAGGACGACATGACCGTCGTCCCGGACGACCTACTCGCCGGACTTCCGGACATCCCCCCGTACGACGAGGTGGGCCCGGTCGACGCACGGGCCCTGTCCAAGACCCTCTTCGAGCGCCTGGAAGCGCTGGAGGAAGGCACCCTCGAGTACTCGTACGTACGCAATACGCTCGTCGAACTCAACCTCGCCCTGGTCAAGTTCGCCGCCTCCCGTTTCCGCTCGCGCAGCGAGCCGATGGAGGACATCATCCAGGTCGGCACCATCGGCCTGATCAAGGCGATCGACCGCTTCGAGATGTCGCGCGGTGTGGAGTTCCCCACATTCGCGATGCCGACCATCATCGGCGAGATCAAGCGCTTCTTCCGCGACACCTCCTGGTCCGTGCGCGTTCCGCGCCGGCTGCAGGAGCTCCGGCTCGACCTGGCCAAGGCCGGTGACGAGCTGGCCCAGCAACTCGACCGCGCGCCGACGGTGGCCGAACTGGCCGAGCGCCTGGGCATCACCAACGACGAGGTCGTCGAGGGCATGGCCGCGTCGAACGCCTACACCGCCTCCTCGCTGGACGCCCAGCCGGAGGAGGACGACGCCGAGGGCGCGCTGGCCGACCGGATCGGGTACGAGGACCACGGGCTCGAAGGCATCGAGTACATCGAGTCGTTGAAGCCGCTGATCGCCGAACTGCCGCCGCGGGACAGGAAGATCCTCTCCCTGCGTTTCGTCGCGGGCATGACGCAGTCGGAGATCGGCGAGGAACTCGGCATCTCCCAGATGCACGTCTCGCGCCTGCTGTCGCGGACGCTGGTGAAACTGCGCCGGGGGCTGACCGTCGAGGAGTGACGGGACCGCGTCCCGTGTCCGGCCGGCTCCGGACGTCCTTGCGGACACCGGGCTCCGGCCGGGCACGGGACGCGTCGCGTTACCCGCGGTCACCCCCTTTTCCCCGGCACCTTCTTCCTCCACTATGAGCACGCCGAACTGGCTGGTAGGTCAGGAAGCCGGACCGGGCGCCGTGCGACGGCCCGGGTGCTAGGAGGCGGTGGATGGCTCGGGACGACGGAATCGTCGACGGTGAAGCGGTCGGTGACGGGTCCTCGGACGCGCACGCCGGCATGTCCGACCTCCGGCTGACGGAGAGGCTGCGCGCCGACACCCCGGCCGCGTACGCGGCGCTCCGGGAACTCCGCGCCCGGCACGGCCCCTCGGTGCTCGCCTACGCCCGCAGGTGCGCCACGAGCGAGTCCGCGGCGCGCCAACTCGCCGCGCAGGCCCTCACGCTCGCCGCCCGCCAGACCGCACGCGGCACCGACCCCGGCGGCCCCCTGCGCCACCACCTGCTGACGCTGACCGTCCGGGTGGCCGCGTCCTGGGTCGCGGACGGACGGGCCGGCGGGCTCGACCCCGCACTGCACCTCGTCCTCAGCTCCGCCGGCCCCGGCG
>NZ_MSGP01000012.1 GCF_002078235.1 Streptomyces viridosporus | reverse complement strand
CCGCGCCGCGGCCGACGCCGCCGTGCGCGAGGGCGCCCGGGAGGCCTTCGACGGGCTGCCGGTGACGCTGCGCACCCTGACCCGCTCCGGCCCGTACGCCCTGCCCCGCTCGCCGCGCCCGCCGGACGAACGCGCCGGGACGGACGACCCCGATCTGACGCACTTCGCGGCGCTGGACCGCACCCAGGTGCGGATCACCGGGGGACGGATACCCCGGGCGGTCTCCGGGACGACCGTCGAGGTCGCCCTTCCGGAGACCGCCGCCCGGCGCCTCGGCCTGGAGCCGGGCGCCCGCCTCACCCTGACCGACCGGCTGGACGGGCCGGCGGTGCGGGTGCGGATCACCGGCCTGTACCGGCCGGTGGACACCGCCGCGCCCTACTGGCTGCTGGACGACCTGAAGGGCCGCGGGGTCGTCCAGGTCCACTTCACCACGTACGGGCCGCTGCTCCCCCACCCCTCCGTGCTCACCGGGGACCGGGTCAGCGCCGGGGCGTCGGGCTGGCTGGCGTCGGCCGACTTCTCGGCGGTGGGCACCGAGCGGATCGACGCGCTGCGCGAGGCGGTGCGGCGCGGCACCGCGGCCCTGCCCCGGGACGAGGCGCTGGGCGGCACGGCGACGGCGAGCAGTGCGCTGCCCGCCGTGCTGGACCGGGTCGAGCGCTCCCTGCTCGTCTCCCGTTCGACCCTGCTGGTCGTCGCCCTCCAGCTCGTCCTCCTCGCCGGCTGCGTCCTGTTCCTGGTGGCCCGGCTGCTGAGCGCCGAACGCGCCGCCGAGACCCGGCTGCTGCGGGCGCGCGGCGGCTCCCGCGCCCAGGTGGCCCGGCTCGCCGCGCTGGAGGCACTGCTGCTGGCCGTGCCCGCGGCGGCCTGCGCCCCGCTGCTGGCGGGCCCGCTCACCGGGCTGCTCGCCGGACAGGGCCCGGTGGCCCGGATCGGGCTGGACCTGGACGCCTCCGTCGGTTCGGTCGCGGGGCGCGGCACGGTGTGGCTGGTGGCGGCGGCGGTGGCCCTGGGCTGCGCCCTCGCCGTCACGGTTCCGGCGCTGACGTCGTCGTCCGCGGCCGGCCGTGCCCGGCCGCTGCCCGGCGCGGTGCGCGCGGGTGCGGACCTCGGGCTGCTGGCGGTGGCCGCGGTCGCGTTCTGGCAGCTGAGCCGCCGGCCCTCCGGTGTCGTCGGCCGCGACCTCGGCGTCGATCCGCTGCTCGTCGCGGCCCCGGCGCTGGCACTGCTCGCCGGCACGGTGCTGACGCTGCGGCTGCTGCCGCCGGTGGCGCGGCTGGCCGAGCGCGGGGCGGCCGCCGGCCGCGGGCTGCCGGGGGCGCTGGCGGGCTGGCGGTTCAGCCGCCGGCCGATGCGCGGCACGGGCCCGGTGCTGCTGCTGGTGCTCGCGGTGGCGCTGGGCATGCTGGCGATCGGCCAGGGCTCCTCGTGGGAGCGCTCGCAGGACGACCAGGCGGACTTCCGGGCCGGCGCCCGGGTGCGCGTCCTGGCCGCGGGGGAGGGGGAGTTCGGCCGCACCCAGGCCTACGCGGCGGTGCCCGGCGTGCGCCGGACCGCCCCCGCCGTCCGGACGACCGTGCCGCTGTCCGGCGGCCGGACGGCGACCGTGCTCGCGCTGGACACCGCCCACGCGGCGGACACCGTGCTGATGCGCTCCGACCTGGCCGGCGGACCGGTGCGCGCACTGCCGGCGGACCTGGCGCCGCGGGGCACGACGGCGGGCGTGCGGATACCGGCGGGCACCGCGCGCCTGGCGGTGACGGCACGGATCCGGGGCGCGGGCGCCGACCCGACGGTGGAGGTCGGTGCCACCCTGGAGGACTCCCACGGAACCCCGTACGAACTCCCCCTCGGCCCGCTCCGCACCGACGGACGGGCCCACCCGCTCACCCTCGACCTGGACGCGGCGGCCGAGACGCCCCTGGGGGCGCTGACCCTGACCGGGTTCCGGCTGGACCTGTACCGGCCGAGCGGACGCGCGGAGCAGCACCGCTTCACCGTGACCGCGCTGACCGCCACGGACACCGACGGCCGGGACCGGCGGCTGCCGCTGCCCGCCGACTGGAAGCCGTCCGCGCACGACGGCGGCGCGGCCCCGCCCGAGGGAGGCACCGGCCCGACCCGGCCCCGCGTCACCTCGACCGACCCGCCGACCGTCGCCTACGGCACGGGGCACGTCCCGCCGGACCAGGCCTGGCGGGCCTCGCCGTTCACGGTCCGCCTGCGGGTCCCGCAGCGGGCGGCGTCCGAGGTCGCCGCCGTGGCCACCGACCGCTACCTCGCCTCGGCCGGCGCCCGTCCCGGGCAGCGCGTGGACGTGCGGATCGGCGGCTTCACCGTCCCCGTGCGGATCGTGCGGGCGGTGCCGGAGCTGCCGTCCGTGCCGACCGGCGGGGCGAACGACGGCGGGGCCCTGCTGGTCGATCTGCGGTCCGTCAACCGGGTGCTCCAGGCGCGCCACGGCGCGGGCGTGCCGCCCACCGAGTGGTGGCTCGCGACCGCGCCGGGCGGGTCGGCGCGGGTGGCCGAGGCGCTGCGCGGCCGGCCCGATGTCGATCCGTCCCGGGTGGTGGTGCGCGACGAGATCGCCGAGGAGCTGCGCGACGACCCCTTCGGCGCCGGGACCGGGGCGGCCTTCGGCGCGGCGGCCCTCGCGGCGGCGGCGCTGGCGGCGGTCGGGTTCGCGGTGAGCGCGGCGGGGGCGCTGCGGGAGCGGTCCGCCGAGTTCGCGGTCCTGCGCGCCCTGGGCGCCTCCCGGCGACGGCTGGCCCGGGTGGTGGTCGTCGAGCACGGCGTGCTGGTCGGCCTGGCGCTGGCGGTGGGGGTGCTGCTCGGCGCGGTGCTGGCCCGTGCGGTGATCCCGCTGATCATGCTGACCGCGC
The DNA here is from genome assembly GCF_002078235.1 of Streptomyces viridosporus. GTDB lineage: Bacteria > Actinomycetota > Actinomycetes > Streptomycetales > Streptomycetaceae > Streptomyces > Streptomyces viridosporus. The sequence continues at coordinate 1,703 of NZ_MSGP01000012.1, read as the reverse complement.
AGGCCACCCGTCCGGTGCCCGAGGTGCTGGTGGAGCTGCCGGCCGGGCGGGTGGCCGCGCTGCTGGCCGCCGTGTCCGTGGTGCCGCTGCTGGTCACGGCGGTACTGGCGCTGCGCCGCGCGGACTCCGTGGCGTCGCTGCGGGAACGGGGAGGTGAGTGAGGTGACCGTCCGGACCCCGGGGCCGCGCCGTCGGCCCCCCGTCGTCCGCCCGGAGGGCGGGCCGCGCGGTGCCGGGCGGGTGACCGCCCCCTGGGTGCGCACCCGGCTGCGGACCGCTCCCGGCGCCGCGGCGGCCCTGGCGCTGCTGGTCGCGGTGACCGCCTTCCTGGCCGCCGCGCTGCCGCTCACGGTCGACCGGTACGACGACGCGGGGCTGCGCCGGGCCCTGGAGACGGCCGGGCCCGACCGCACCACCGTGAACCTGTTCGCCTCGGTGACCGACCTCGCCGCGGAGGTGGAGGGACGGGACGGGCTGGAGGCGGCGCTGCGCCCGGAGGCGCTGCGCGACTCCCACGCCACGCTCCTCGCGTCGGCCGGCCGGTCCCTCCCCCTGGACCCGGAGCAGTCCTCCCACGGCGTGCGCACCACCGAGACACTGGTGGTCCCCGACCCCGGGCTGTCCCGGCCGGACGCCCTGCCCCCGCGCTTCTCGCTGGTCGCGCAGAACGGGCTCGCCGACCACGCCCGGCTGCGGGCGGGCCGCCTGCCCGGGGCGGCGGGCACCGTCACCGCGGCGACGCGGACGGTCGAGGCCGCCGTCAGCACCGAGACGGCCCGGAAACTGCGCGTCGAGGTGGGATCGGTCCTCCACGTCCCCGGTCTGTGGGACACCCCGCTCACGGTGCGGGTCACCGGCGTCGTCGACCCGCTCGCCCCCCGGGAGGCGTACTGGTCGGCCGATCCCCTGCTGCACAGCCCGCGCCTGGAGACCGTCCCCGGCGACCCGCAGCGCAGCCGGTACTGGGTCGGCGCGCTGCTGCTGGCACCCGACGCCGCCCCGGCGCTGCTGGGCACCCCCGGCTTCCCGGAGCGGTACTGGCGGCTGGCCCCGGCCGCCTCCGGTCTGCACGGCCACGACCTGCCCCGGCTGACGTCGGCCGTCGCCTCCCTGGTGTCGGGCCCGCTCCTCCGGCAGGCGCGCACGGCCACCTCCCCGGCCACGGAGTCGGACACCGCCCTCGACGACGTGCTCGCCGAGCACACGCGGCTGCGCTCCGCCATCGGCCCGCTGGTCGCCGTGGCCGTCTTCGGCACCGGCACGGTCGCCGCCGTGGTCCTGCTCATGTCCGGCGGCCTCGCCGCCGACCGGCGCCGCGCCGAGCTCGCGCTGCTGCGGGCCCGCGGCGGCTCCCTGCGCGGTGTCGCCGGCCGGCTGCTGGGCGAGACGGCGGTGGTCGCCGTGCCCGCGGCCGGCCTGGGGCTGGCCGCCGCCCTGCTCACGGTCGGCGGGGTCCGGCCGTCCCACGCCGTGGCCGCCGCTGCTGCCGTCGCCCTTCTCGCCTGCGCGGCCCTGCCGCTGCGGGCCGTCGCCGCGCACCGTGCCGTGCGCGTGCACGCCCCCCGCGAGGACGTCGCCTCGGCCCGTCCCTCGAGGCGCCGCACGGTCGCCGAACTCACGCTGCTCGCGCTGGCGGTGGGCGCGGTCGTGGCGCTGCGCACGCGCGGCGTGTCGGACGGGTCGGAGGGGACGGAGGGGGCGGG
>NZ_MSGP01000119.1 GCF_002078235.1 Streptomyces viridosporus | reverse complement strand
ACCCACGCGGCGGTCCCCGCCGAGACGCCCTTGCCGAGCAGCCGGTGCCAGGCCGGGTGGAAGTCGACCTCGTCGATCCGGTGACCGTAGCGGTCGTGGGTGCGCAGCCGCGGCGGATGCTCGTTGGCCTGGATCCCCCACTCCTGGACCTGGGCGGACCCGGCGGTCCGCCCGAACCCCGACAGCTCGGCCAGCGCCTCGTCCCGCACCTCCGGTCCCAGGTGCCGCCCGACCGCCTCCGCCAGGGCCCGGTCGGCGCCGAACACGTCGTACTGCACCAGCGGCGGAGCCTGGTTGGTCACGGTGTGCGTGGTGCGTGCCATGCGTCGAACGTACCCCGCGGCAGGGATGCCGCACCCGGTGATTCCGCCTGCGGGTGAGTGCGACCAGGCACGACGGATACCTTTAGGACGTGCAGCCAGCAAGTGAACCCCCCGACGAGATCTCCGGCCGACTCCACCGGGCCCGGGCCCTCTATCGGAACGTCTCCAAACGCAGGACCGCCTGGCTGCTGCTCAAGGACACCGTCAATTCGTGCATGGAGTACCGCATCCTGGGCCTGGCGGCCGAGGCGGCGTTCTTCACGCTGCTGTCGGTGCCCCCGCTGCTGCTCAGCCTGATCGGCCTGCTCGGCTACGTCGACGCCTGGACCGGAGCCGACACGATCCAGAGCGTGCAGCGCAACCTCCTGGACGCCTCCCGCACGGTGCTGTCCGACAAGGGCGTGAACGACATCGCGGAGCCGATCCTGCGGGACGTGACCAAAGGGGGCCGGCCCGACGTCATCTCCCTCGGCTTCCTGATCGCCGTGTGGTCGGGCTCCCGCGCGGTGAACGTCTTCATCGACACCATCACCGTCATGTACGGCCTCGACGGGGTGCGGGGCATCGTCAAGACCCGGCTGCTGGCCTTCCTGCTGTTCATCGTGGCCCTGCTGATCGGGTCGGTCGCGCTGCCGCTGATGGTGGCCGGCCCGGACGCGGTCGTCCGGATCGTGCCCTGGTCGACGACGCTCGTCCAGATCCTGTACTGGCCGGTCGTGATCCTGCTGTCCGTCGCCTTCCTGACCACGCTGTACCACGTCTCCGTGCCCGTGCGCTCCCCGTGGATCGAGGACGTGCCCGGCGCGCTGGTCGCCCTCGCCATGTGGGTGCTGGGCAGCTTCCTGCTGCGGCTCTACCTGACCAGCACGGTCGAGGGCCCCACCATCTACGGCTCCCTCGCGGCCCCCGTCGCCGTGCTGCTGTGGATCGGTGTGTCCGCGTTCGCCGTCCTCGTCGGCGCCGCGGTCAACGCCGCCATCGACCGGGTCTGGCCGGCCGCGGCGACGGCCGCGGCCCGCGAGGCCAACGAGCGGATCCGCCAGGCCCAGGTCGCCGAGTACGTCGCCCGCACCGCCGCCGCGGCCGACGAGGCCGACCCCGACATGCCCGCCGAGTTCCCCGAGCGCTGGTCCCGCTTCCTGCCGCCGGAGGACGTCACGGCACGGCTGCGTGCCCACGCGAAGAACACCCACCCGAAGAACGGGGAGGGACCACCGGACGAGGAGAAGTGAGGCACCGGCTCCCCCCGGGCCGGCGTCATCGCGTCCGGGTGTCCGCGGCCGCCTCCTCCCGCACGGAGCCGGCGGAGCCCCGCACGGCATCCGTGTCCCTCCCGCCCTCCGTGTCCCTCTCGTCCTCGTCCTCCGTACCGCGCGCCTCTTGCGCCGTGCCGTCCGGTGAAGTGCCGCGCGCCGCGAGGGGACGTCGTCGAACGGGGCCCGCCCCCCGAGCCTGCGTCTACGCTGCCTGCATGGACGCTCTCACCGGCCTGCTGGAGGGCCCTCGCGCGCGGGGCGCGTTCATGATCAGGGCGTGTTTCGACCCGCCGTGGGCGGTCCGCGTGGAGGACGAGGCCCCGCTGACGGTGATGCTGGTGGTCCGCGGCGAGGCGTGGATCCTGCCGGACCGGGGCGAACGGCTCCGCCTGGGCCCCGGCGACCTCGCCGTCGCACGCGGTCCGGACCCCTACACCTGCGCCGACACCCCCGGCACGGCACCCCAGGCGCTGATCCTGCCGGGCGGGGAGTGCCGCCACCCCGACGGCCTCCCCCTCAACGGGGTCATGGACCTCGGCGTCCGCACCTGGGGCGACCGGCCGGACGGCGGGACGGTGATGCTGATCGGCACCTACCGGATGCGGGGCGAGATCGGCGGCCGGCTGCTGGACGCCCTGCCGCCGCTGCTCTCCCTCACCGCCGACGTGTGGGACTGCCCGCTCACCCCGCTCCTCGCGGAGGAGGTCGTGCGCGACGCACCCGGTCAGGAGGTTGTCCTGGACCGGCTGCTCGACCTGCTGGTCATCGCCGCGCTGCGGGCCTGGTTCGCCCGGCCGGAGGCGGAGCCGCCCGCCTGGTACCGGGCCCGGGCGGACCCGGTCGTGGGCCCGGTGCTGCGCCTGCTGCAGGACGATCCCGCGCATCCCTGGACGGTCGCCGCGCTCGCCGCGAAGGCCGGGGTCTCCCGTGCGGCCCTGGCCCGCCGCTTCACGGAACTCGTCGGCGAACCCCCGATGACGTACCTCACCGGCTGGCGCCTCGCCCTCGCCGCGGACCGGCTGCGCGACACCGACGACACGATCGGCGCGATCGCCCGCCGGGTCGGCTACGGCAGCGCGTTCGCCCTGTCGACGGCCTTCAAGCGGACCTACGGGGTCAGCCCGCAGGAGTGGCGGACGCGGGCGGCCTGAGCGCCCCCCCCGGCGAACAGTGCCGATGCGCGAGGGCTCAGGCCGCGGCCGGCGCGGCCCCGGCACCGAAGGCCGTCAGGCAACCGCGGGGCGAGGTGGCGTCCGGGAGCACCTCGGCGGAGCCCGGCGTCGGCGCCGTCGCCGGGAACACGTCGGAGGCCCCCGTGCGCACCGGCCGGGACCGCTGACGCCACCGGGCCGCACACCCGGGGCGTAGCCTGGCGGATGTGTACAGCGAACGGGCGTCGCGGCTGACGGGAGCGGTCGTGTGGACCAACACCCCGTCCGGGACCGAGGGGGGCCGGGTGCTGCCCGACGGCTGCATGGACCTCCTCTGGCACGAGGGGCGCCTGCTGGTCGCCGGCCCCGACACCCGCGCGCACCTCACCGAGGGGCCGCCGAGCACCTGGGCGGGCGTCCGCTTCGGTCCCGGCACGGCCCCCGCCCTGCTCGGCGTCCCCGCACACGAACTGCGCGACCGCCGCGTCGACCTGGCGGACCTGTGGCCGGCGGCCGACGTGCGCCGCATGACCGCCCGGGTGAACGCGGCGGACGACCCGGCACGCGGCCTGGAGGACCTGGCCCTGCGCCGGGCCGCGGAAACCACCCCTCCCGACCCCGTGCTGGGCCGCATCGTGACCGCCCTGGACGCCGGCCGCCCGGTCGCCGCGGCCGCCGACGGACTCGGCCTGAGCGCCCGCCAGCTGCACCGCCGTTCGCTGGCCGCGTTCGGCTACGGCCCCAAGACCCTGGCCCGCATCCTCCGGCTGCGCCGCGCCCTGGCCCTGGCCCGCTCGGGCACCCCGTTCGCGGAGACGGCCGCCCGGACCGGCTACGCGGACCAGGCCCACCTGTCCCGCGACGTACGGGACTTGACGGGGCTGCCGCTGGGCGAGCTACTGGCCGCCCGCGGCTAGCGGAGCGAACAGATCGACCCCGTTCCCGTCCGGGTCGAGCACCACCGCGTACCGCTGGCCCCACACGGCGTCCCACGGCTTCAGCTCCCCGTGGTGCCCACCGGCGACCAACTCGTCGTACAGGGCGTCCACCTCCTCCGGACCGTCGCACCGCAGGGCGAGGGAGGTGCGCCCGCCGCCGGTGGGCGCCCGCCACCCGGCGTGGAACGACCGGACCACGTCCTCGGTGTCCAACAGCAACCGCAGCCCACCGGGCAGCTCCGCCTCCGCGTGCCCCTGCTCCTCGGCGCCCTCGGGGAACGCGAACCCGAGCCGGCGGTAGAAGGCGACGGAGGCGGCCATGTCGGAGACGACCAGCCCGATGGCATCGAATCGTGCACTCATGCGGCCACCGTAGGGCCGTTTCGCCGACCCGGTCTTGAAGAAACCGGACACCGGCGGCCCGCGTCCGGTTGGATGGGCGCATGATCCGTACCGTGCGTTCGCTGCCGCTGTTGCTGCTCGCCCCGCTGCTGCTCACCGCCTGCGGCAGTGAGCGGAGCGTGCAGGGGGAGACACGGGACGCCGACGCCCCCACCGCCGAACTCGTCGCCCGCGCCGGTGCGCTGGGCATCGCCCCGGAGCTCGTCTACGTCACCGGGGCACCCGGGTTCACGCTCGCCCGGCAGTCCGTCGGGGTGTACGGCGGGGACGGTTTCTCCGCCACGTACGTCTCGCGGCAGGAGGGCGGGCAGCTGCGGCTGTACGTGGACCGGGGCACGATGTCCCCCACCGAGTGCGCCGCGGGACAGCAGATGTGCGAGTTGGTCGAGGAGGGGGTCTGGTACCGCTCCGGACGGGGGACGCACGAGTACGCCGTCGTGAAGGAGGGCCACGTCGTACGGCTCGAGGGCGACGCGGACGTCTCCCGCGACGTCCTGCACGAGGCGGCGCGGGACGCTCACCGGCCGTCCGGCGAGGAGGTCACCGAGCTGCTGCCGCCCGCGCCCGCCGACGGCGCGGCGCCGACCGGACCCGTCGAGCGCGGCGATCTGCCGCCGGCCGGTGACGGGGCGCCCCGCAACGACGTGGACGCGGGCGGCTGAGGGTGCGGGCCGGCCGGCACGGGCCCGGGCGCACGTCCGCCCCCGCGCTCCTCGTCTACACCCGTACCACCGACTACCGGCACGACTCCATCCCGGCCGGCGTCGCCGCCCTGCGCACCCTCGGCGGCTTCGACGTCGACGCCACCGAGGACCCCGCCGCCTTCGAGGAGCCGCTGGACGGCCGGTACGCCGCCGTCGTGTTCCTCTCCACCAGCGGCGAGGTGCTCACCCCGGCCGGACGGGAGCGGCTCGCGGCGTACGTCGAGGCGGGCGGCGGGTTCGTCGGGGTGCACGCCGCCGCCTGCACCGAGTACGACTGGCCGTACTACGGCGAGCTGCTCGGCGCCCGCTTCGACCGGCACCCGGCCCACCAGCCGGGACGCGCCGTGGTCGAGGACCGCGACCACCCGGCGACCCGGCACCTGCCGCCGGTGTGGGAGTTCACCGACGAGTGGTACGACTTCCGCACCACCCCGCGTCCCACCGCGCGGGTCCTCGTCTCCGCCGACGAGTCGTCGTACGACGGCGGCGGCATGGGCGACGACCACCCGCTGGCCTGGTGCCGCGAGCAGGGCGCCGGGCGGGTCTTCTACACCGCGTTCGGGCACGCCGCCGAGGCCTACGACGACCCCGCCTTCCGCGCCCATCTGCACGGCGGGATCACCTGGGCGGCCGCGCCGCGCCCCTAGGAGGCGGAATCGCCCGTGCGGTGGGCCGCCGGAACGGGTCCGGCTTCCGCGGCGGCTCCCGCGCCGGACGAAGTGATCACCTCGGAGCGGCGGCCGTCCCGGTTCAGGAGGCCGCCCGTGAGGGCGAGGCCGAGACCGGCCAGGGCGAGAGCGGCGCCGACCAGGGCGGGGGAGGTCCAGCCCCAGCCCGCCGAGAGGGCCAGGCCGCCGAGCCAGGCGCCGCCCGCGTTGGCCAGGTTGAAGGCGGAGTGGTTGGAGGCCGCCGCCATCGTCGGGGCGTCCTTCGCCTTGGCCATGAGCAGCATCTGGACGGGCGTGGTGATGAAGGAGCCCAGCGCACCGATGAAGGTGATCGTCACCAGGGCGGGCACGGTGCTGTGGACGGTGAAGGAGAACGTCACCAGCGCCGCGGCGAGCAGGGCGAGCCCCGCGTACAGCGTCGGGCGCAGGGCGCGGTCCGTCAGGGGGCCCGCGACCAGCGTGCCGAGCGTCATGCCGACGCCGTAGAGCGCGAGGACCAGGGTGGTCGAGGAGTCGGAGAGGCCCGTCACCTCCGTCAGGATGGGCACCAGGTAGCTGTAGACGGCGAAGAAGCCGCCGAATCCCACCACGGCGACGGCCAGGCCGATCGCGACCTGCCGGTTGCCCATGGCCCGCAGCTCGTGCCGGATGCCGGACTGCCGGCCGCGGGGCTGGTGGGGCACGAAGAGGGCCAGCGCGGCGAGGGCGACGAGACCGATGACGGAGATCGCGAGGTAGGCGGACCGCCAGCCCAGCTGCTGGCCGAGGGCCGTGCCGGCCGGGACGCCGACGATGTTCGCGACGGTGAGACCGAGGAACATCCTCGAGACGGCGCGTGCGGCCCGGTCGGGAGCGACCAGCCGGGAGGCCACGACGGCGCCCACACCGAACAGCGCCCCGTGCGGCAGCCCCGTCAGGAAACGCGCGCCGAAGAGCAGGCCGAAGCCGGGGGCGAGCGCGGACGCGACGTTGCCGACCACGAACAGCCCGGACAGGAGCAGCAGCAGCCGCTTGTGGGGCACGCGCGCACCGATGCCCGTCAGCAGGGGGGCGCCGACGACCACACCGAGCGCGTAGGCCGAGACGAGGTTGCCGGCGTCCGGTACGGAGACGCCGACCCCGTCGGCGATCTGGGGCAGCAGCCCCATCGTGGCGAACTCGGTCGTGCCGAGGCCGAACGCGACGACGGCCAGGGCCAGCAGAGCCAGTGGCATGGTGCGGAGGAACCTTTCGAAGACAGCGGGCCGGGATCAGGGGAGAGGGAGGACCGAGGTCGTCCCCGGCTCTCGTGGCCGGTCGCGCTGAGCACCGTTGCCCGACGCGCCCCAGGGCAGGGCAAGCCCACTAGGAGTGGAGCAAGAGCGGCGCGCCGCGCATTCCAAGATCGGGCCCGCACCGCCGTGACCTGTGTCACGCCGTACCGGGCGGGGCCTCACCGGCCGGATTCCGCCGCCGGCCGGGCGTCGCGGCGCGGCCGTACCGGGGCACGGCGCCGCCCGTCAGCCGTGAGCGCCCGGACGGGACCCGGGAGGCGCCGTGCTCGCGCGTTCCACCAGGCGCGTCGACAGTTCCGTGCGGGTGCTCTCCGGGCGGTGGCCGTCCGTCATGCGCAGGAGCAGGCGCAGCGCCGTCGCCGCCATCTCGGAGCGCGGCCGGCGAACGGTCGTCAGGGCGGGTGTGAGCCAGCGGGCCTCCGGGAGGTCGTCGAAGCCGACCACGCTCAGGTCGTCCGGGACGCGCAGGCCCCGCTCGGCCAGGGCCTCGTAGACGCCGGGCGCCATCCGGTCCGAGCAGACGAAGACGGCCGTGGGCGGCTCGGGCAGGTCGAGGAGTTCGCGCGTGTGGTGGCGGGCCGCGGGCGCGTCGTGCGCGGCGTGCCGGACGTACTCGGCGCGGTGCCGTGCGCCCGCCGTGACGAGGGCCGAGTGGTAGCCGGCGAGCCGTGCGTCGCCGGACGTCGTGGACCGTTCGCCGGTGATGACGGCGATGCGTCCGTGGCCCAGGGACAGCAGGTGCTCCGTCGCCGTCACTCCGCCTTGCCAGTTCGCCGCGCCCACCGAGACGACGTCCGCCGGGGGGTCGAGGACCGGATCGATCACCACGAAGGGGATGCGGTGCTGCTCCAGCCACCTGCGCTGCGGTTCGCTCGGCACGGTCAGATGGAACAGCACCCCGGACGAGCCGCGCACGACGAGCCGGTCCAGCCAGCTCCGCTCCGGACCGTCGGGGCGGTCGCGGCGGGTGGCCGTGGAGACCACGATCTCCAGGCCCGCGTCGTGCGCCGCCTCCTCCGCGCCGTGCAGCACCGCCCCCGAACCCGACTCCTCCAGCGACGGCACCACGAGATCCACCAGGTGCGGCATCCTCCCGTCGCCGAACCGGGGTCTTCTGACGTACCCCAGGCGGTTCAGTGCCTCGGTGACCCGGCGGCGGGTCTCCGGGGCCACGTCCTGGCGGCCGTTGACCACCTTGGACGCGGTCGGCACCGACACCCCCGCCTCGCGGGCCACGACCGCGAGCGTCGGCCCGGCCGCCATGCTCGCACTGCCCGTACGGGCCATCGGAGATCCCACCCCTCCCGCGGATAGAAAGCGCTTCCTACTCTAGATCCGGCCGACCCTTCCGGGAAGGACGCGTACGGGTACAGGGGAATACCGATGAGCGCTGTGGTGCTCTTGTGTTACCGGTGAAGAGAGCCGGTGCGTGAGCACGGTGCGTCGAAGGGCTGGTGGGCACATGTCGGCAGACCGGACGAACCCCGTGACCAGGACGCCGTACGGAGCCGTGCGCGGCCGGTGGGAGCAGGACGTCGCCGTGTTCCGGGGCATCCCCTACGCCGCACCCCCCTTCGGCCCCCGCAGATTCCGGCCGCCCGTCCCGCCGGAACCGTGGGACGGCGTGCGCGACGCCGGTGCCTTCGGGCCGACGGCCCCGAAGCCGCCGTACTCCGAGGCCTTCGCGCAGTACCTGTCCGACCCGGTCGTGCCCGGCGACGACTGCCTCAACCTGAACGTGTGGACCCCGGACCCGTCCCCCGGAGCCCGGCTGCCGGTGTTCGTGTGGCTGCACGGCGGCGCCCTGACCAGGGGCTCCTCCGCCGTCCCCGTGTACGACGGGCGGACCTTCGCCCGCGACGGCGTGGTGTTCGTGTCGGTCAACTACCGCCTCGGCGTCGAGGGCTACGGCCTGTTCCCGGACGCCCCCGCCAACCCCGGCCTGCGCGACCAGCTCGCCGCCCTGCGCTGGGTCCACGAGGCGATCGCGGCCTTCGGCGGCGACCCCGACCGCGTCACCCTGGGCGGCCAGTCCGCCGGGGCGATCAGCACCGGCGCGCTCGTCGCCGCCCCGCAGGCCCGGGGGCTGGTCCGGCGGGCCGTCCTGCAGAGCGGCCCGCCGGAGGCGACCGACCGGGACAGGGTGCGGCGGGTGGTCCGCCGCATGGCGAACCGGCTGAAGGTCCCCGCCACCGCCGAGGCCTTCGCCGCCGTCGACCGCGGGCACCTGCTCCGCGTCCAGGCCGACGTCGGCCGGCTCGGCAGCCCGCTGCTCGGCGGCCCCGCCTTCGGCATCGTCGTCGACGGCGACCTCGTCCCGCGCGACCCCCTGGAGGCGCTGACGGACGGCGCGGCCCCCGGTGTCGGGCTCCTGACCGGCTGGACCCGCGACGAGTACCGGCTCTGGCTCGTCCCCGGCGGCCTCCTGGACCGCGTCGACCGCCTCGGCGCGGTCGCCCTGGCCGGCGCGATGGCCCGCTGCCGCTGCGGCAGCGAGGTCCCGCGCGGCTACCGCGCCCTGCACCCGGAGGCCGGCACCGCCGAGATCGTCGGGCAGATGGTCACCGACCACCTGCTGCGCCTCCCGCTGCACCGCCTCGTCGACGGCCGCACGGAGCCGTCGTACGTCTACGAGTTCGCCTGGCCGTCCGACCGGCCCCGCCTGGGGGCCTGCCACGCCCTGGAGCTGGGCTTCGTCTTCGACAGCGGGGACGAGCCCGACGCCCGCAAACTCGCCGGCGAGGGCGCGCCGCGGGAACTGGCCGAGGCGATGCACGGAGCATGGGTGCGGTTCGTCTCCGACGGTTCGCCCGGGTGGGAGCGGTGGGACGCCGGACACCCCGTCCGGGTCTTCGGCGACGGCGAGCCGCACCTCGCCCACGGCCCACGGGACCGCGAACTCGCCCTGTGGACCGCGACCGCCACCGCCACCGGGGAGCCCGCGCCCGCTTCGGCCCCGGAACTCCGGTCGGTGGTCCGCCGGCTGCGCCGCAGCGGTGCGCTCCGCCGGAGCTGAGGGGGAGGGGACCGTGGTTCCGGCGCCGACGCCCCGACGCCGGAGCACCTGTTCCCGAACCCGCGGCACCGGGCGGTACGACGGCCCGGCACCGGGGGGAGCGCGGACCGAACCGGCGGCCGCCGACGGGGGGAGCGGCCGAGGAGGCGCGCCACCGGAAAGCGCGGCGGCGTGCGCCCGTCAGGCGTCGAAGCGGCGGCGTGCGTCCTCGATGTGACCGAGGTACCGGTGGGTCCAGCCGCACATGGCGTCGACCGTGGCGCGCAGGGCCCGGCCCGGCTCGGTGAGGGTGTACTCGACCCGCGGCGGCACGGTGGGGTGCACCTTCCGGCTGACCAGACCGTTGCGCTCGAGCATGCGCAGGTTCTGGGTGAGCATCTTGTGGCTGACGCCCTCGACCTCGTCGCGCAGTTCGCTGAAGCGCAGGGTGCGCTCGCCGAGCGCCTCGATGATCAGGAGCGCCCACTTGTTGGCGACGTCCGAGAAGATCTCCCGCGCCAGGGAGTCCGCGCGCCTCAGGTCGGCGTCCTCGGGCAGACCCTTGAGCAGCTGCTTGGTCACCATGAGGTTCCCCTGTCACTGAAAAGTGCGTTCTTCCAGGTCGGCCGACACTCTCCTACAGTTTCCGAGTAACTACAAGAGAGCACACCGGAAGGGCGAGCACCGTGGCCACCATTGATGTCTTCAACTACAACGTGCCGGCCGAGAGCGACTTCGGCTACTCACAGGCGATCAAGTCCGGCGAGCTGATCCACGTCTCCGGACAGCTCTCGTTCGACGAGGCAGGCGAGTTCCTCCACGCGGGCGACTTCGCCGCCCAGCTCGAGCAGACCTACGCCAACATGGACAAGGTCCTGGACCACTACGGCGCCACCCGGAACCAGGTCGTCTCACAGACCTTGTACGTGGTGGACCTGCGGCAGAACGCCGCGGCGACGGCGAAGGGCAACCTGGGGTACTTCGGCGACCACCGCCCGGCCAGCACGGTCTTGGGCATCACTGAACTGACCTTGCCCGGCCAGGTCGTCGAGATCAGCTTCGTCGTCGACACGAGGCTGCCCGCCTGAGCCCGCTCGCGGCGCACGGCCCGCCCTTCGGGCAGCCGCGGTTCGACTGGTGGGTGCCTCCGAGTACGAGGCGGGCCGGGAGCTCGTCGGACACGACCCGGCCGGGGACGCGGGGACGGTGGCAGCCCGGCGGACGAGCGGCCGCCTCCCGCCGGGGCAGGAGGGCTCGGAACCGGTCCTGCGACGGGTCGGTGGGGGAGGAGGGCGGGACGGGACGCGACCTTCGCCCGGCCGTGGAGGACGTCGACCGGCAGGTCCCGCCGGGGTGCGCCACCTCGACGGTCGGGGCGGCGCACCCCGGCGGGGCGGAGATCACCCGGCCTGTTCCCGCGGGTTCGCCGCGGGAGCCGGCGCGGGCATGCGCCGGGCCACGACCGCACCGGTCACGAGCCCTGCGGCGGCCAGCAGGGTGGCGACCAGGAACGGATCGAGGGAGTGCAGGGTCGGAGCGAACCCGATCCCGACGCAGACGGCCACCCCGGTCGCACCGCCCAACTGGTCAGCCGCGCGCTGGACGCCCGAGGCGATCCCGGCGTCGTCCTCGGTGACGCCGCTGACCGCGACGTACTGCAGCCCCACGATGCCGAACCCCATCCCGGCCGAGATCAGGAGCATGGCCGGGATCATCGCCACCCCGCCTGCCCGCAGGGCCGAGACGAGCGCGATCGCGGCCATCGCGGCCGTGGTGAACCCGATGCCGGCCAGCACACACGCGCGCGCTCCCCAGCGGCCCAGCAGGCGAGGCACGAGCACGGAGAACACGATCAGCGAGACCGCCAGGGGCAGCATCGTCAGGCCCGCGCCCAGCGGGCCGATGCCCAACCGGTCCTGCAGATAGAAGGTGAACAGCAGGAACGAGGTCGACAACCCCCCGCTCAGCAGCATCGTGGTCAGGTTGGCCGCCACCCGCGCGCGGTGGGCGAAGAAGCGCGGGGGCAGCAGCGGGTTGCGCGAGCGTGCCTCGACACGCACGAACCCGGCCCCGGCGGCCACCGCCCCGGCCAGCGCCGCCGGGGCCACCCATGCGGGCGTTTCGGGTTCACCGGCCTCGACCACGCCGAAGGTGAACAGCAGCGGGCAGGCGGTCAGCAGCAGCGCGCCCGGAAGGTCCAGCGGCGGGGCGTCCTCGGCCACGGGCCGGTCCCCCTCGACCAGGAAGACGGCCGCCAGCAGCACGACCAGGATGAACGGAACCGAGACCAGAAAGATCCACCGCCACCCCAGGTGGGCGGTGATGAGTCCGGACAGGAGGAAACCGAGCACCAGGCCGCAGCTGGCCACCGCCGCCCACACGCTCAGGGCCCGCGACCGACGCGGGCCTTCGGGGAACATCAGGACGACGGTGGCCATCGCGGCAGGCAGCGCGATGGCCTCACCGGCGCCCTGCAGCAGGCGCGCGACCACCAGCAGAGCAAAAGCGGGTGCCAGGCCCGCCAGCAGGGAAGCGGCGCCGAACAGGCCGGTGCCGAGCAGCAGCACGCGCCGCCGCCCGAGCAGATCGCCCAGCCGGCCGCCGAGCATCAACATCCCGCCACCGGTGACCGTGTACCCGACCACGACCCAGGTCAGAGCGTGCCCGTCGACGCCGAAGCCGGCGCCGATCGAGGGCAGGGCGATGTTGACCACGGTCACGTCGACCGCGATGAAGAACTGCAGCATGGACATCGCGCACAGCACCAGCCATGCGCGCGCAGAGGACGGGCTGTGCCCGTGTGGAGAAAGGCTGTCTGGGAACATCAGGTGCTCCGTTGCTCAGAGGAAGCTCTGAGCAGCACGAACGTGCCGCTCCGGTCTGATCGCGAAGCGGCTGGACGTTCAGGAAGACGTGAGTCGAACGCCCCGCCGCTAGCGGGACGTCCTGGTCACTGCGGCACAAGCGGCCGCGCACGAAGCAGCAGACATGCCGCGAACGTTACCAGGGAGGGGCACTCGGGTCGGGCGTTCGCCTGATGCCTCATGCCCTCGCCATCCATGCCCTTGCTCATGGATCCGTTCGCCAGAGCTCCCGGGCACGAGGAACTCGTCGTCACGGAGTACCTGTCCGCGCGACCTCCCAGGCGGCTTTCGTCCTCACTCCGGGGAACCCGCCGACGGTCGAGCCGGAGACCGCACCGTAACTGACCTGCGAGATCAAGTGAAAAGCTGAGATGATCATCGCGGGAATGATCAAGGGGGGCGCGTGACCACGTTCTTTCTGGCCGTCGGTCTGGTGATGGCGTTGGTGCTCGGGGTGGCGGGGGCGGTGGCCCTGGTGGCCGGCCGGATCGTGCTGCCCTGGTTCCGCGACAGTGCGGGCCGTCCCGGTTTGTGGGGGGCCGGCGCGCTCCTGCTGGCCGGAGGGCTCGCGGCCACGCGCTTCATGCCCTTCGGGGGCAACATGCCGCTGATTCTGGTCGGTCTCTCCCTGATGACGGCGTCGCAGTTCATCGAGGAGCCCCGGCGGGCACGTTCCGGCCGGGCCAGGGGCCCGCGAACCGTCCGGAAATAATCTCCGAGAGGGGCCGCGGCCCCTTTCCTGTCGGCCCAGGATCGAGGGGGAGGCTCCGGAACGAAGGCGCCGTTGCCCACGGGCGCCCCGGAACGGACGGCGACCGTGCGACAGAGGGGTGGTGCTGTGGCAGGCGGAGCGGGCGCACATTGCCGGGTTCGGGCATCGTGATGCGCCGGGGTTCCTGAGAAGATCGCCGCAGGAGTGATCAAGGGGGGCGCATGTCCACGTTCTTTCTGGCCGTCGGTCTGGTGATGGCGTTGGTGCTCGGGGTGGCGGGGGCGGTGGCCCTGGTGACCGGCCGGGTTGTCCTGCCCTGGCTTCGCGGCAGTGTGAGCCGCCCCGGGCTGTGGGGCGTCGGCGCCCTAGTGCTGGCCGGAGGGCTCGCGACCGCACGCCTCACCCCTGTCGAGGTCTATGTGCCGCTCTTCCTGGGCGGTGCCGTCCTGATAGGGGCGTCACAGTTCCTCGGGTCTCGGAGGACACGTCCTGACCGGACCGCAGGGGCCGTGAATCGTCCGGAATGATCTCCGAGGATGGCGAAGGCGCGTGACTTCGCCGACTCCGTGGTCCGCGTCGTTTTGAAGCATCCCTCAACTCACCGGTGAAACCTGGGCAGGTGGACGCAGGAGACGGTCCAGGTGTTCTCCCGCAGTGATCTGACGGATGTGGAGAGGACCTCTTCGGGGTGGTCGAGGCGGACACGGGAGAATGGGGGTTCCTTGGCGCCTTCGCGGACCCGCTCGGCCACGCCGTCGACCCGTGCTCGCACAGGCCAGAGGGGAGGTCGGCTGACCGGTGCGCATCAGTAAGAGTTTCTCATCCTGAGCGTCGAGCGAGCCGAGAGAACCAGAGTGGGGTGCCGTCCGGGCGGGCGACGGCCTGCACGTTCACGCCGTGCTTCCTGCGCTTGTCGGGATCCTAGGCATGGTCTCGGGCCTCCCACCCAATGGCCGCCAGGAAGAAGCGATCAACTGTCGTTAACGGATCAACTCTTAGTGGACTGAAGAGAGATCGCGTACTCCTTTTTTTCAGGATGCGACGCTTCGCAGGCCGGCGCATCTAGCTGCACGTGCGTGACAAGGCGCTGCACACTCCGTGCCGGCACAGACCACGATGAGTTTCCGGCACCGCTGGGATCTCCATCGCTCTACCGTGAGCGCCGCAACCGTGATGATCGGGCCGACGCGCAACGGGAGTCGCCTCACATCAGGCTGATGGCACGATCCACCCGCCCCTCGGGAACCGATTGCCGACCCCATGTCACGGCCGCCCAACCGGGCCCGATGAGGCTCGGTTCGGCCGACCGCCCTGTAACCGCAGATCACCACTGAACTTGAAAGCGTGGTGCCGTCAAGGCCGATTGGCGTCCGGTCGGTGCAGCACCGACGCAAAGTCTGATCACAGGGCAGCCGGGAACCTTGGCCTCGAAAGGGCCGGTGTTCTCTGTCCTTGCTGCGCCAGCTCGGCGTCGGCGTTTTCGTGACCCGCCGGGACCGGCGCCACGGGACCACCACCACCGCTCTCTTCCCCGCGCGGCCATTGTCCGAACGGTCATGACCTCGGCTACTACGACGAGAGCACCATCGCAAGTGCCGTGCGATACAAGGTGCAAAGTCGCGTCCTGTCCGCGAGAATCAAAAGGAAAGGACGACCGGTCGTGAACCGTACGCGACCTTGCGTCGCGCACATGATGGGCCATGCGTGAGGGGGCAAGGCCGCTGCGCGGTGCGGTGGCAACCGCAGCCCCGGCCGGTCGGACATACGGTGACGTCTGAGGGGCGGTTGCCGTCAACCCGGGAACAGGAAACTGTTCGGACGTCAGTTCCGTAGTTCCTTTGACGCTCCTGATCGACCGGCCTGACGGCAGGTCGACGGCCCCGCGAACTCGATGTCGGCCGCTGTCTCGTGAGCCGGCGCAGAATCTCCCCCGAGGAGTCCGAAGTGAGTTTCGACTTGATCAACGACGCGCGGCAGCATCCGGAGAAGTACCCGCCCCATGGAAACTCCGCAGGCGCGACGATGAACGGGTGCACCAGAGGTTTCAACCGTTCGGCGCAGTTGACGGATATAGCGAACGCCCACGACCTCTTTCTGAAGGGTCAGCCGAGGGATTGGGTCGTCACCGGCGACAACATGCACCGCGGTCCCGACGGAAGGCTGGTCTGGGAGGCCGGAGAGCCCATGGAGCAGGCCGGTTACCGCACCTGGCGGGCGGAGAACGTGGCCGTGGGGTTCACCACCGCGGAGGAGGTGGTGCGCTTCTGGATGCAGGACGACGCGCCGTTCGGCTGGGGACACCGCAACGCCATCCTCAGGCGCGAAACACTGGAGGCCGGCCTGGGACATCACCAGGGCGGCCCGTGGGGCCACTACTGGACGCTGGACATGGGAACGAGATAGGTCCGTCCTGTTGCAATGACCGGCGGAGGCCTTGTGAACCCCGTCCCCTGCCACAGTGGCCCGGTACCGCCAACAGGGCGCGGCTGCCTGCCTGGTGGCTACACCACGTCGGTGTTCTCCGACGGTACGGACAGGAACGCGATCCAGGTTTCCGGGGCGACGGTGAGGCGGGGGGCGTCGGGGGTCTTGGAGTCACGGATGTGGATGGCGGTGGGGTGGGCGGCGATCTCTAGGCAGGCGCCGCCTTCGTCGCTGCTGTGGCTTGACTTGCGCCAGGTGTAGGCGACTTCGAGGCAGTTGCCGCCTTCGCTGCCGCTGTAGCTCGACTTGAACCACTCAAGCACGTCGCTGCTCATGCCTCTCCTGGAAGACGGTCCAGTAGATCCCTTGTGTCCTCAGGCGTGAGGGCCTGTGACCGCAGCATCGCACACTTCTGCGTGAGGATCGCCACCTCGTCGGGGTCGGCGATCAGTTGGCTGCCGCGCTGGTTCTCCGTATAGGCGAGGCGTTGGTGTTCGGGCGTTTCCAGCAGTACGAACGGACCGTCGAGCGAGGCGTGGCTGGTCCGGTTCAAGGGCAGGACCTGGAGCATGAGGCCCGGCAGGTCGGAGCACGCCAGCAGGTGGCGGAGCTGCTCGGCCCACACGTCTCTCCCGCCGATCGGCGCCCGCACCGCCGGCTCCCAGATCACGAAGCAGGTGATGGGTGCGTCCTTGCCGTGCAGAATCCCCTGGCGTTCGATGCGCGCCGCTGCCAACCGGGCGATCGTGTCCTCGTCGTAGAACGGCACTCGACTGCGGAACACCGCCTGCGTGTACGCCTCCGTCTGGAGCAGGCCGGGCAACACCTGGTTCTCGTACGACGAGATGGCGATGGCCTCCCGTTCCCGGTCCAGGAACTCCTCCGCCCACAACGGAACCAGGTCCACCTCCGGCATCCTGCTCAGTGCGACCGACAACGCGCCCTTGGTGCCGAGGAATTCGTCGAGCTGTTCGGCGAGGTCCGGCTTCAGCGGCCGCCTGCCCTGCTCGATCGACGCGATCTGCTGCTCACCGATGACGAACTGCTCGCCCAGCGACCTCTGTGTGTGCCCGGCGGCCTGTCGGTACAGGGCGAGCAGGGCGCCCACCATCCTCATCGCCGAGGCGTTCCTCCGTGTCGTAGTGCCCATGAGGCCGAATTCCCCACCTGTGTGCGTACGTTCACTGCCGCGTATCCGTACCGCCGAGCCGTACGAGTGCGCGGACTGTTCCATGATGGACACAGAGCGTGACACTCGTCCCGTGAATCAGGAAACTTCACCCCCACCCGAGACCCCCTCCCCACGTGAGCGTTTCTTCCGCCGTGAGCGCCGATCCGTGCCGGAGGCGAGGGCGTTCGCGCGCCGGGCGCTCGACGACTGGGGTGTGCACGAACGCGGGGACGAGGTGCTGCTGTGCGTCAGCGAACCGGCGACCAACGCCCTGCTGCACGGCGTACCACCCGGCCGGGGCTTCCTGCTGCGCCTGCTGCCGTACGGTGACCGTGGCGTACGTGTCGAGGTGCACGACAGCGGGGGAGGCGTGCCCGCCGTGCCGCGAACGGAAGCCCGGGAACCGGAGGAGGGCGGGCGCGGGCTGCTGCTCGTGGCCGGGCCGGCGGATGCGTGGGGCGTGGGGGAGCGG
>NZ_MSGP01000118.1 GCF_002078235.1 Streptomyces viridosporus | reverse complement strand
CGGCTCCGGCTCCGGCTCCGGGTGCGGGTGCGCAGTGTCCCGCCGACTCGTCCGCCCAGGCGCTGTGCGCCTCGGTCACGTCCCCCCGCGGGTGGGAGGCCGCAGTGGTCGACGCCGGGCACCCGCCGTGCCTCACCGCCCTCGGCGCCGAACCGAGGGAGCGCGGCATTCCTGGTTCGGGGCGGTTGTCCGGCAGCGGCGGTGCGCGCCCCGTCCGAGCCGGAGTCGGGCCGTGCCGGCCTGCTTCCGCGGAGCCCCAGCAGGCCGATCGTTGACGGTGAGGTGCGCCGCCGTCAGTTCAGTCCGAGTACGCCCATGGTGTGCTCGGCCATGCGCTGCTGACCCAGGGCGTTGGGGTGGACGGGGACGAGGCTGTTCCCGAAGAGGAGGGGCTCGACCCAGCGGGTGCCGCCCGGCCTGCACGCGTCGTGCCCCTCGGACACCCGGGAGAAGTCCACGTAGGTGGCACCGGTCTCTTCGCTGGCGCGTTCGACCGCCGCGTTGAGGCGTGCCTGTATGCCGCGCACATAGGGCACGTCACCGGCGGCGACCGGCAGCTTGACGAAGCAGGACGGATCGGCCTCGGCCGGCATGATCCACGGGTAACCCAGAACCGCCACGCGGGCGTTGGGTGCCTTGGCCCGCACGGTCCGCAGGGCGGACTTGAGCGCCGGGTAGGTGTTCGCGTCGATCTGGTCGGTGAAGGACGTGCCGTACTCGTCCTTGCACGGGCTGCCCTTGCCGCCGCTGAGAGCTCCCGCGGTGCCACAGGCGGTCATGGCGTTGATGAAGGTGCCGTTGTCATTGCCGCCGATCGTCAGCGTCACCAGGTCGGTGTCCGTACCCAGTGCGTTCGTCTGCGGCGCGACCCCGGGGTACTGCGGCTCGGTGAAGTCCTTCGTCTGAGCGGCGCCGCAGGTCACGTCCTTCAACCGGGCGCCCGTCCGCGCGGTGATCACGTGGGGGTAGTTCACCGTGGAGCGCAGGCACAGCAGGTTGGTGGGGTCCACCGGCAACACACCCGAGCCGGCGCTGTAGCTGTCACCGAGAGCGACGTAGTCCAGCGGTGCGGAGGCATGTGCGGTGCCGTCGGTGAAGCTGAGAGCGAGTGCACCGACGAGTGCGAATGATGTGCTCATGACATTACGGAGAGCGTGCTTCGGCATGCGATCTCTCTTCTCGAAGGCGGATGCGGGGTGGCGGGCACAGCATTCAGCTGGGCGCGCCCAGGGCGAGAGCGGAACGGGCCGAGCACGAAAGGTGCTGGGACACGCGGCCGAGAACGGTCCTACCGAACGGTAATGTGCAGGCTTTTAGACAGGGAGTCAACAAAGGTGACCGAACTTCTTGAAAGACTTACAAAAAGCATCGGTTCCGCTCCCATCGACGTGCGAACCCACTTGCCGAGTCGCCCTCGTCGGACGCGTCCGGCAAGTGGGTTCGTGCGTCCGATGAGACCGGCACCCCCGGCCGGGACCCGTACGACACCGAGCGCAGGACCACCATGCACATCGACGGCTTCCGCGCCGCCCACCGGTTGCGGCTGCCGTTGTAGGCCGTTTCCCAGTCGCGGCACAGGATGAAAGAGGCTCGCTGAACCTGCTGCGGCACGACATCTCGCTTGCGGAAGGTGATCCCGGTGTTCATCCTCGTAGACGGCAAGGACGGCAAGTCGAACCTGGCGGTAACGCGTCGGCCCGTCCCGCCCTGCGCTCCCCGGTCACGAGATCGACCCGTGGGCGCGCATCGTCAACACCACAGGGAGCAGTGTGCCGCCTTTCGTCCACCGGATCACCAAGTACGACCCCGCCGATCGCGACGAGCACGGCCACTACCACGGCGTCGAGGAGCCGACCAGCGACCACGGGACAGTGGAATCGGCCTACTTGCAGGCTGTCGCCGCCTTCGCAGCGGCCTCGGGCATCGACCGCTTGGCCATCCGCGAGCCGCAGATCACCGGCATCGTCCACTTCGGCCTGGAGCCGGCCGTGGAGGGCCATGGCCTGAACGGTCTCTTCCCACCCGATCTCAGCGGATTCCACGACGGTGCGGAGATCTCCCTCCCCGTCGGGCTGGAGCTGGTGCGGGCCATGCTCCGCGACAACGGCGTCTGGTGCCGTCTGGAAGTCGAGAACAGGTTCGCCGTGCATGTCGGGTGGGACCAGTACGTCTACGTGAGCAGCGACAAGCCCTGCGAGGGCGCTCTTGCACGCACCCGGGCACTCGGGCTCTTCCCGGAACGACTGCAGGCGTCCCCCTACGAGGTGGACTTCGACGAACCCGGTGTGCAGCGCCCCGCCGACGAGGACTTCTGGGCTCGTTTGCGCTGGTCCGTCGCCGTGCGACAAGCGGTCGTGTTGGAGGAGGAGTACGTCGGGAACGCCTCCCGCTGGCACCGCCTCACGGAGCACACCCTCGACGCGGTACGCGCCGGCCTCACCCCACGTGCCAAGCTGACCGTCTGGTCGGACCTGTCCACCGACGTCGACGCCGTTCTCGCCACGCTCCCCGACGAAGGCACGGTGGAACTCGTGTGGGAAGACGGGAACGGGACGATCACCAGCACGATCGCCGACGAGACCGAGTACCGGGCGCTGGCCACCCGAGTGGCGGGTGCTCGGGCTGCCGCTGCCCTGCCCCTGGACGTCGACTCACGTCACCCGCTGTTCACCGCCGTGCTGCCCGACAACGACGGCGTTCTGCGGGCCCGGTGGAGGACCGAGCAGGCTCCCAGCGACCGGAACTGGGCCTTTCTGAAGACCCTCCGCCGCGGGCAGATCGTCACCGGCACGGTCACGGAGATCGCCGACTTCGGTGTCACCTTCGTGGACATCGGTGGCTTCACCGCAATGATCAACATTCCGGAGCTGTCCTGGAGGCGCATCGATCACCCGTCCGACGTCGTCACCGTCGGACAGCGGATCACGGCCGAGGTCCTCGACGTCGACATGGTGAGAGAGCGTGTGCCGTTGTCGTTGAAGGCATCGCAGGCGGACCCGATGCCGCAGTTCATCCAGCAGATCGGCCAGGTGGTGACCGGTGTCGTGACCAAAATTGTGCCGTTCGGCGTCTTCGTCCGTATCGAAGAACGAGAGGATGGCCTCGAAGGGCTCGTGCACACCACCGAACTGTCCGAGGAACCCGTCGCCGACCCCGAGGACCTGATCCAGGTCGGCAATCCTCTCGTCGTGAAGATCCTCGACGTCGATCCCACCCGGAGGCGCATCGCTCTCTCCCACCTGCAGGCCCTCGCGCACAAAGGACCTTGACCAGCCCGGGGTCATCGATTCCGCGGGATGACCGGCCAAGCCGACTCGACGACCGCCGTGCCCGTGGACCGCTATAGGTCCTGCTCTCCACCAGCCGGGAAACCACCGGCTGGGGCACCCCCGGGGACATGCGTCACCTTTCCGCTTGAGTGTCGTGGTGGGCGAGTGAGTTGATCGCGCCCTCTGCGTGCAAGCTCTCGCCGTCCGAATCGACCGGGACGCCGCATCCCGGCCCGCCGGGGTCACGGAGCACGAACACACAAGGTTCGCGTGTCGGGGTGTCGTCAGGGCTCCGCGTCAGGACGGGCGAGGACGCAGAACTCGTGGCCCTCCGGATCGGCCAGGCACGTCCACGGGACGTCCCCCTGGCCGAGGTCGAGGTCGGTGGCGCCGAGGGCCCGCAGCCGGGCCACCTCCGCCGCTTTGTCGTCACCGGGGTACGGCAGCAGGTCAAGATGGACGCGGTCCGGCACGGTCTTCACGCCGGGCGTGCGGAGGAACTCGAGATACGGGCCGACACCCCCGGCGGAACGGAACACCGCCTGGTCGTCGGTCACCTCGTGCAGGGTCCAGTCCATCGCCTCGCCCCAGAACCGGGCCATGGCCCGCGGGTCCGCGCAGTCGACCACCACCGCAGCGATGGGCCCGGTGTCCCGGTAGATCTCCCGGGGCTCCAGCACGCAGAACTCGTTGCCCTCGGGGTCGGCGAGGACCGTCCACGGCACTTTGCCCTGGCCCACGTGGGCGGGCGTCGCACCGAGGGCCCGGAGGCGCGCGACCAACTCCGCCTGGTGGGCCGCGGAGGTGGTGGCGAGATCGAGGTGCACACGGTTCTTCGTCGTCGTCTTGGGTTCCGGAACGGGAACGACGTCGATGCCGACGGCGACCGGATCCGGCCAGACGAGGCCGCCGGCCGGTCCGACGTAGGTGGTCACGCCGGGGCTGTAAGCACTCCAGCCGAGCGCCTCCGCCCAGAACCGGCCGACCGCCTGGGCATCGAGAGCCTTTATGTTCACCTGAACAGGACGCAGTGCCATGCCGACGATCCTATGCGCCCGCTCTGCACCAACATCCGCACCGTCGCCCACTCGGCGACCACGGGCCGGATGCCTCGCTTCCGCGGCAGCCGCCGGTGCTTGTCGTGGTGCTGGCCGCGGTCCGCGAAGAACACGTCCGGCCGTCTGCGTGGCCGCCCGACGACGCCGACCGTCAAGACGGCTCACCCGCTCTCCCCGGCGGGTCCTACGGACCCGACGTGAGGCACTGCAAGAGGTGTGACGTCGAGGAAGGGGGCGATGAATGAGTGGAGCGAACCCACTCGAGACGAGGAGTGTGCGCGTATGGGAACCGTCGTCCACGTCCCGCAGACCCGGGACATGGTCGGGGACGAACTCTCCGGCGACGAGGCGTTCGCCGCGCTGCGGCACTACGGAAGTCTGCGGTTGCTCACCGACTCCTTCGCCCGCTTCCGCTACGCGGACGGGTTCACCAACGCCCGGGCACTCGCCTTCCAAGTCGTCCTCGGTCTGGTGCCGTTCACCGTGGTGCTGGTGGGCCTGGCGACCTCGGCGCACACCGAGAGTGTGGGCCGGGTCGTCGAACTCACCCTCGGCCGGATCGTGCCCGGCGCCAGCGCCGGTCTCGTGCAGGACGCCTTCGACGGGACGCGGCGCAGTGCCCACGGCGACATCGCGGCCATGCTGGCCCTGTGGCTCGGTTTGGGCTTCGCCCTGTTGAACCTCGCCTCGGCCATGGGTCAGATCGAGCGGGGTGCCAACCGCATCTACGGCATCGAACGCGACCGCCCCTTCCCTCGTAAATACGGCAGGGCGGTCCTCCTCGCGCTCACGGCCGGTCTGCCGCTGATACTCGGTTTCGTCGTGCTCGTCGCCGGTGACGCCGTCGGCGACGCGGTGGCCCGCGTGGTCGGCGGGCCGGGCAGCGGTACGGGGTGGTGGGGCGCTCTCGATGTGCCGGTGGGGCTGGCGCTGGCGTGGATCGCCTCCGCGGTGATCTTCCGCTGGTCGCCCCGACGGGTCCAGCCCGGCTACACGTGGCTGGCTTTCGGCTCGGCCGTCCATCTCCTGCTGTGGGTCGCGGCGACGTGGCTGCTCGCGCTCTACGTCGAGGGGAGCGGCGCGTTCGGCGCCCTGTACGGGCCGCTCACCGCCTTCGTCGCCCTACTGCTGTGGGCCAACCTCACCGCCGTCGCCCTCTTTCTCGGCATCGCGTTCGCAGCCCAGTTGGAGGCGGCGCGTGCCGGTATCGACGCCGCGGTGCAGCCGGACCCCGGGCCGGGCCGCTGACCGGCGGGGAGGACACGCCCGCACCGGCAAGGGGCGCCATTGCCGTGGTGTCAGCTCTGCAGTCCCTGCCACGGCACCCCAGCGAAAGCAGCGCCCCCAAGGCGAGCCATGGCATCCTGGAGCGCTCACCGGCCGACGAACGGAGCCGACGGCGTGGCGGAGTGAGGGCGCGGCGGATTCGAGGGCTCGCGCCGCCCGCGGAGGGAGGCGGGCGGCGCGAGCGGCAGGGATTCCTCCGGTCAGGAGGCCACCAGGGTCCACTTCTGGTTGGAGGTGCCCGTACAGGTCCAGATCTGTGTACGGGTCCCGTCGGCCGAGGAGTTGTCCCGGACGTCCAGGCACTTGTCCGCGCCCGTGTTGACCACGTCATGGGTGGCGGCGTCGTAGGTCCAGCGCTGGGCGGCGGTGCCGTTGCAGGTGTAGAGCTGGACCGCGGCGCCGTCGGCCGTGGAACCGCCGGAGACGTCCAGGCACTTGCCGAGGGCGCGGAGGGTGCCGTCGGAGGCCAGGGTCCAACGCTGGGCGGCGGTGCCGTTGCAGGTGTAGAGCTGGACCGCGGCGCCGTCGGCGGTAGAACCACCGGAGACGTCCAGGCACTTGCCGGCCAGACCGGTGAGGGTGCCGGTGGTGCCGTTGCCGCCGCCGCTGCCGGGGGTGCCCGACCAGGTGAAGGTCGCGGTGGTGCGGGCGGGCAGGGTGTAGACGAAGGACTGGTTGCCCCAGTCGACCCGCACCGACCGGGGCGCGGTGCTTCCGTTGTGGGCGATCAGCGCCTTGGAGCCGTCGGGGTTGCGCCAGGCCACGTTGGGCACGGTGCCGGAGACGGTGGACGCGATGCGGTACGCGCCGGGCTTGACGAACTTCGTCAGGTGTCCGGTGGTGTAGTACTCGATCGTGTAATCGACCTGTCCGGCCCTCGAGCCGCCCTCCTGGACGGTGATCAGCCCGGTGCAGGTGCCGCAGCCGCCGTTGTGCGGGCCCATGTTCTGATTGAGTGCCAGGCTCCACTTGACCAGGCTGCTGCTCCAGTTGCGGGCGTAGTTGACGATGTCGGCCAGGTCCTCGTTGTGCTGGTTGGCGATCCAGGTGCCGCCGGAGTGCTCGGTGCTGAACTGCCGTACGTTCGGGTACTGGTTGTGGACCTGGGTGCCGACCGCCGGGTCACCGAAGTAGCCGTGCCAGGCGATGCCGCCGAAGAGCGGGTCGTTCCGCACCCCGGCGTCCGCGAGGACGGGGGCGCCGAAGTCCGCGTAGTCGCCGTAGTTCCAGTCGTGGATCAGGATCTTGGTGGTGATCCCGGCGGCGCGGAAGGCCGGGTAGACGTGGTTCTTGGTGAACTCGACCAGGCCCGAGGGGTTCCAGCTCATGCCGGGATAGTTCATCGCGGTCGGATTGCCCGCCTGGCAGCAGTTGGGTTCGTTCTGCACCGACAGATAGTCGACCTTCACACCGGCGGCCTGGTAGCTCTGGACGTACTTGACCAGGTACTGGGCGTACAGGGGGTAGTACTCCCACTTCAGCCAGCCCATCTGGTCCATGCGGCCGTTGTCCTTCATCCAGCCGGGCGCGCTCCACGGCACGCCCTTCACCCGCAGCGCCGGGTTGAGCTGCCTGGCCTGGACGGTGAGCAGCCGGACGCCGGTGTCGTAGCCGTTGGCGCCGAAGTCGGCGAGGTCGCAGCAGGTGTCGTCGAGCGAGACGTGGCCCGGCCTGGAGAGGTCGGAGGCGCCGATCGGGTTGCGGACGAAGGAGAGCCCGATGCCCTCGGTCGGCGAGAACAGCTTGCGCATCACGGCGTCGCGGGTCGAGGCGCTGACCGCGCCACCGCGCAGCAGGTGGGCGGTGGTGTCGGTGATGGACGCGCCGCCGCCTTCGAACTGCTGGTAGGTGGTGCTCTCGTCGACGGTGATGGTCTGGTCGGCGCCGCCGCCGGCGGGGCCGAAGCCGACCGGGCTCTGCTGGGCGAGTCCGCGGGTGACGTTGCGGCCGGCGGAGTCCGAGGTGGTGGTGAGCCAGACGTCGACGCGCTCGCCCGCCGCCGCGGCCCGCGGCGTCAGGCCGGGTGTCGCGGTGAACGCGAGGGCGAGCAGGAAGACGGTGGTCAGCGCGGCGGGGAGCCGTAAAGCGGGGAGTGCGCCACGGAGCGGACGGGATCTGCAGGACGAGGTCATGATCCGGCCTTTCGGTACAGGTGCCCGCGCCTTCACCGCATGAGGGTGCGGCGCAGCAAGCCCGGGGTGGGGGGAAGTGGTCCGGTCGTGAAGGCAGGAGGAGGCAGAGGTGGGGAGTAACTCAAACGGCTTAACTCAAGGCGTGATTAAACTGAGGCCTCACACGCTCGTCAATAAGGGGCGTTGAGATTCTCGAGCCGGGTCCGCGAGGATCCGGCCTCTTCCCGACAACAGTTGAGGGACGCGCCTGCCGCATGCCGTCGCGGCACCGGCACGACCGCGCCGCGCGGGGCCCGCTACACGATGCACCAGAACTACCGTCCCACCGCCGTGACCTGGAGCCGGCGACGCGGCTGGCGTATGCGGCGGTGGAGGAGGAGTGGCACCGGTTCGTCTCCCGTGCCGGCCCCCGCCAGTGTTGCAGGTGTTCGGGTTTCCGCCGCCGGGCCATCCGTACTGGACTCCCCAGACGCGGGCCGGCATGTCTTTACGGCACAGTGACCACGGCTTTGCCGCGGGCATGGCCCTGCTCCACATGGCGCACGCCCTCGGCCACGTCGGTCAGCGGATAGGTCCGGTCCACGACCGGGACGAGCTTGCCGGCCTCGATGAGCGCGGTGACGGCGAGCAGGTCCTCGTGGGTCGGCCCGGCCGGTGCCGCGGGGAGGATGGGGCGGAGCTGCTGCCGGACGAATGCGTTGACCGCGACCAGATGCAGCATGGAGCCCACCGCCCCGAACACGTGGCCGGGCGAGCCGCCGCCGTTGGCCACCAGGGTCCCTGTCGGGGTGAGCACCCGGCGTAGCCGGCTCAGCGGGCGGTTGCCCACGTTGTCCAGGATCACGTCGTAGCGCACGCGGGCATCGGTGAAGTCCTCCCGGGTGTAGTCGACGACGTGCGCGGCGCCCAGTGAGCGCACCAGCTCGACGTTGCGGGTGCTGCATACCCCGGTGACCTCCGCGTCCAGGGCCGCGGCGATCTGCACGGCGTACGTGCCCACGCCACCGCCGGCCCCGTTGACCAGCACCCGCTGCCCGGCCTGCGCACGACCGACGGTGCGGACGCCGCGCAAAGCGGTCACCGCCCCCATCGGCACGGCCGCGGCCTGCTCAAAGGTCAGGCTCGCCGGCTTGGACACCAACAGGTCCGCGGTGGTGCACGCGTACTCGGCGAAGGAGCCCGGGCAAAAGCCCAGCACCTCGTCGCCGGGGCGCAGCCCGCGCACGTCGGCGCCGACCTCCTCCACCCGTCCCGCCGCGTCGATCCCGGCCACCTGCGACTTCGGCCGGATCAGCCCCGTGCCTCCCGTCAGCCGTGCCACGAACGGGTCACCGCGCATCATGTGCCAGTCGTAGGGATTGAGCGCGGCGGCGCGCACCCGCACCAACACCTGGTCGGCCCCGACCTCGGGCCGGTCGGTCTCCACCAGTTGCAGGACGTCCGGCGGGCCGAACCGCTCCTGGACGATCGCCTTCATCGGGTCTCCCCCATCACCTCGTGATCGATCCACGGCGGCGGTGTACGGCGTGCATCCCTGGCGGCACCGTAGGTGTAGGTCGTACACCGTTCAAGGGGGTGCGGAGGACCGACTTCGAAGCGCACCGCGTAGACCGCCGCCGCATCCTCCGCCCCGCCCACCACTGGTCGTGGGCCCACGGCATCACGGCCGCCCTCGACCGGCTCGCCCAACTGCCCAACCCAAGCCGACCGGTAGATCCCCCCACCCCAACGGCAGCACCACCCGACCCGGCCCCGTGGAACCCGGAGCCGACCCGGCGCGACAACCGGGCCGCCGGCGTACCCGACGTCAGCCGTACAAAGCGAAACGGCCCGCCGAATCGGTCGACGGACCGTCATGCAAGATCGAGGCTGAGGAGGGTTCCAAGGCGATCCGCCCCGCCACCGCACCGAGGTCCGTGGAACGACGAACGATCCTCCGGGAACCCATTGGGTGAATCCGGAACGGGTGAAGACACGACACCACGGGTTCCCTCTCAGTAACACGAACCTGCTCCGCATATCCGGCGCCGTGGCCGGTACAACCGAGTCCCCCGGCATCGATGACTCCTGGTGTCGCGCCACCGTGACAGAGCCGAGTGGCACCCCGTCGGTGGACGACAGAGACTGGAGCGTGATGGTTCCGTGAGTGCTCGAGGAGCTTGCATGCTGGAGAAGCCTGCCGAGTCCCTGACGACCGGGCCGGATGAAACCGGAGTAGTCAACCACAAAACGTACGGCCCGTCAAAAGAAAGCAGCCCATCGACAGAAACGGAAAGGGACCTCGCCGAGGTGCTCGCCGGTGTCGTGTGCGTCGAGCAGGTGTCCGTCGACAGTAATTTCTTCGACGACCTCGGGGCCAACTCATTGGTGATGACACAGTTCTGCGCACGCGTCAGGAAACGGCCGGATCTACCGCCGGTTTCGATAAAGGACATCTACCGTCATCCGACGATCCGCAGCCTGGCAACGGCGGTCACCGACACCCATGTCGAAAACGGCGCCACTGCCACGCCCGCCCCCGTCGGCTCACCGGACCCGGCATCCCCGGAGGCTGCCACTCCAGCCAGCACGCTGAAATACACCTTCTGCGGAGTGCTGCAGTTCCTGCTTTTCCTGGGATACTCCTTCATCGCGTCGATCATCACCGCACATGGCTATGCATGGATATCCGACGGCTCGAACGTGACGGACATTTACCTGCGTTCGGTCATCTTCGGCGGCGTCGGCTTCGTCGGCATGTGCACTTTCCCGATCGCGGCCAAGTGGATCCTCATCGGCCGGTGGAAGGAACGTGATTTCCCGGTCTGGGGTCTGACTTATCTGCGCTTCTGGACCGTCAAGGTGCTGCTCCACGCGAACCCGATGGTCTTCTTCGTCGGCAATCCCCTGTACGTGCTCTACCTGCGGGCACTCGGCGCGCGCATCGGCGCGGGTGTCACCATCCTCTCGCGCAACGTTCCGGTCTGCACCGACCTGCTCACGATCGGCGCCGGCACGGTGATCCGCAAGGAGTCGTTCTTCCTCTGCTACCGGGCGCACGCCGGCCGTATCCAGACGGGTCCGGTCACCCTTGGCCGAAATGTGTTCATCGGTGAGAAGACCGTGCTCGACATCGCCACGTCGATGGGCGACGGGGCACAGCTCGGCCATACGTCATCACTGCACAGCGGCCAGGCGGTCCCCAGCGACCAGCGGTGGCACGGTTCTCCGGCGCAGCGCACAGAGCTCGACTACGTGCGGGTCCCACCCGCCAGGTGCGGCACTTTGCGCCGGGTCGGCTTCGGCCTCGCCACAGTGGGTCAGCTGTTCCTCCTCATCGTGCCGTTGGCCGTCGGGGGGCTGTACATGCTGTTGGCGGAACTCCCGGCGCTGAACGACCGGCTGCAATCGGGCACGTCAGGAATCATGTCGTCCGAGCTCTATGTCGATGCGCTGATCGTGTCCGGCGTCCTGTTCTCCAGTTTCGTTTTCCTGGGCGTCGCCTTTCTGTTCACCGTGCCGCGTATGCTGAATCTGCTCATCAAGCCGGGCAAGGTATATCCGCTGTACGGCATTCATTACTCGACGCACCGGGCGATCGTACGCATCACCAACGTGAAGTTCTTCAAATGGCTCTTCGGTGACAGCTCCTACATCGTCCACTATCTGCGCGGTCTTGGATACGACCTGTCCCAGGTGGAGCAGACCGGGTCCAACTTCGGCACGGAGGTACAGCACGAGACCCCGTATCTGTGCTCTGTCGGCAGCGGTACGATGATCGCCGACGGTCTGTCGATCGTCAATGCAGACTTTTCGAGCACGTCTTTCCGGGTGTCCCGCGCGTCGATCGGGCGGCGCAATTTCCTCGGGAACAACATCGTGTATCCGTCTGGGGCGAAGACGGGCGACAACTGTCTCCTCGCGACGAAGGTGATGGTTCCACTCGATGGCGAGGTACGCGAGGGGGTGGGTCTGCTCGGCTCGCCGTGCTTCGAGATTCCCCGGTCGGTGGAGCGTGACTTGCGGTTCGACCACATGCGGACCGGGGACGAATTGCGCCGCAACCTCGCCGCCAAGAACCGCTTCAACATCCGGTCGATGATCCTCTTCCTGCTCGTACGGTGGGTCTTCTTCTTCATCCTCACGGTGATCGCCCTCGCGGATGTCGAACTGTACGGCTCCTTCGGATACGCAGCGATCGCGGCATTCCTGGTGTTCAGCCTGGTACTCACCCCCCTCTACTTCGTACTGGTGGAGCGTGCCATCGTGGCTTTCCGCGGGCTGCAACCGCAGTTGTGCTCCATCTACGACCCGTATTTCTGGTGGCACGAGCGCCTGTGGAAGGTTCCTGACGAATACCTCAACATCTTCAACGGCACTCCCTTCAAGAACGTGATCTGGCGGCTCCTCGGCGTACGGATCGGCAGCAGGATCTTCGACGACGGCTGCTATCTGACGGAGCGGATGCTCACCACCATCGGGAACGACTGCACCCTCAATGCGGGGAGCAAGATCCAATGCCACTCGCAGGAGGACGGCACCTTCAAGTCCGACCGCAGCACGATCGGGGACGGGTGCACCATCGGTGTCGGCTCCCACGTCCACTACGGAGTGACGATGGGTGACGGTTCAGTACTCGCGCCCGACTCCTTCCTCATGAAGGGCGAGGAAGTCCCGCAGCACGCGCGGTGGGGTGGGAACCCGGCCACGCAGACGAGGGATGCTCCCGGTCGGCCGCCGGCACTGGCGCGGCAAGGGTAGTGCAGGACCGTCGCGGTCACGCCGGCTCGATCGGCCGGGCAGACCGGTCCACCGGTCTGCTCTGCCGGTCTGCCGATCTGCCGGCAACAACGACGACAGAGGAGCCGACCCGGTGGGCGGCGACAGACATGGTGGTCACGGCGAGTGGAGAGGGGCTGATCGATGGCAACGCGAGTGGCGGACCGGGAGTTCTGGCACGAGGTGCTCGTCACCGGCGGATCCACCACGATCCCTCGATGGACGCTCCGTCCGACGGTGGGCGTCGACGAGCACGAGGCCACGATTCCGGACGACGTCATGAACGCCTTGCGCCGGTTGGCGGAGGAGCTCATGATGCCTCTCGACTCCGTGCTGCTGGCCGCGCACGCCAAGGTGCTCTCCGCGTTGTCGGGCGAGCACGACGTCACGACCGGCTACGTCGTGGAGGAGGGCGGCCGGCCGTTGCCCTGCCGACTGACGACCGCACCCACGTCATGGCGGGCGCTCCTGGTCGACACCCATCGCGTCGCGTCGGAACTGCTGTCGCACAAGGACTTTCCGGTCGACGAGCTCAGGCGCGAGCTGGGCCTCACCGAACCGTCGATCGAGACCGTCATCCATCCGAACCCGGCCTCCGGTCCCTGTCCGGCGGGCGTCGCCGACGATCTCGCCGGGGACACCGTGCTGCGGGTGGCGTTCTCGGAACACAGGGGCCGGCCCACGCTGCGACTGCGGTACCGGACCGACGTGGTCGACGCGGACTACGCCGCCAGGATCGCCGGTTACCACCTCACCGCGCTCGCACTCGTCGCAGCGGATCCGGATGCCGAGCACGCGCGGCAGAGTCTGTTGTCCGACGAGGAGCTCCGGCTCCAGCTCGAAGGGCTGTCCGGTCCGCGCCGTACCCTGCCGGACGCCCGGATGCACGAGTTGTTCGAACAGCGGGTGAAGCTGCACCCGCATGCCGTCGCGGCCGTGCACGGCGACCGGGAGTGGACCTACCAGGAGCTCAACGCCCGTGCCAACCGGCTGGGCCGAGCCCTGTTGGCGCGGGGGCTGCGACGCGAAGGGGTCGTCGCGGTGGTGACCGAGAGGAACCTGGACTGGATGGCCGCCGTCCTCGCGGTCTTCAAGGCCGGAGGCGTGTACCTGCCCATCGAGCCGCGGTTCCCGGCCGATCGCATCGCAGCCATGCTCTCCCGCGTCGAGTGCGGGCTCGTGCTCACCGAACCCGGAAGCACCGACTCGCTCGACCGGGCCCTGGACTCGCTACCGGGCGTCCGGAAGCTCCTCGTCGGTACGGCGTACGACGAGGGCGATCGCGACGACGACCCGGGCGTCGCCGTCGCACCGGACCAACTCGCCTACATCTACTTCACCTCCGGCTCCACCGGAGAGCCCAAGGGCGCGATGTGCGAGCACGCGGGCATGCTCAACCACCTCTACGCCAAGATCGAGGACCTGGAGCTCGACGTCGGCGAGGGACAGGTGGTCGCCCAGACCGCCCCGCAGTGCTTCGACATCTCGCTGTGGCAACTGTTGTCCGCCCTCCTGGTGGGTGGGCGGACCCTGCTGGTCGAGCAGGAGGTGATCCTGGACGTCCAGCGGTTCGTCGACAGGATCGCCCGCGGTCGGGTCACCGTGCTCCAGGTCGTGCCGTCGTACCTCGAAGTCGTCCTGGCGTATCTGGAGCAGCACCCGCGCGAACTGCCCGACCTGCGGTGCGTGTCCGTCACCGGTGAGGCGTTGAAGAAGGAGCTCACGCAGCGCTGGTTCGCGGCCGAGCCCGGTATCAAACTGGTCAACGCCTACGGCCTGACCGAGACCTGCGACGACACCAACCACGAGGTCCTGGACCGGGTGCCGGACCGCGAACGGGTCCCGCTCGGTCCTCCCGTCAACAATGTGCACGTCTACGTCGTCGACGAGCGGCTGTCACCGGTGCCGCTCGGCGCCCCCGGCGAGATCGTCTTCTCCGGCGTCTGCGTCGGCCGTGGATACGTCAACGACCCCGTCCGCACCGAGCAGGCCTTCATGCCCGATCCGCACCGCGCGGGAGCCCGGCTCTACCGCAGTGGCGACCACGGCCGCTGGCTGCCCGAGGGCAAGCTGGAGTTCCTCGGACGTCGCGACACCCAGGTCAAGATCCGTGGCTTCAGGATCGAGATCGGTGAGATCGAGAACACCCTCCTGCAGGTGCCCGGCGTCCGCGACGGCGCGGTGGTGGTCGCCGAGCGCCCCGACCGGAGCAAGCGCCTTGTGGCCTTCTACTCCGGCCCGAGACCGCTCCCCGTCGACGACCTACGGGGCCGGCTGGGTGAGTCGCTGCCGGAGTACATGGTGCCGTCGGCCTTCCACTGGCGGGAAAGGCTGCCGCTGACCGCCAACGGCAAGACGGACAGAAGGGCACTGGCGGCGCTCGTGGAAGAACCGGACGTCGCCGAGGGCGAGGAGAAGGGCCCCCACGCGCCGGGTACGCCGACCGAGCAGCGGCTGGCGGCCGCTTGGGCGAAGGTGCTCGGCATTCCGCGGGCTCAGATCGATCGACGGACCCACTTTTTCGACCGAGGCGGCACATCGCTGTCAGCCGTACAGCTGGTGATCGCCCTGGACCGCACGGTGTCGCTCAAGGACGTGACCCGACATCCGGTCCTCGCCGATCTGGCCGCGCTGGTCGACGGCAGGTCCGATCGGCGTTCCGGGCTGCTTCAGTCGCTGTGCGAACCGGACGGTGCGCCGGCCGGTGCCCTGGTGTGCTTCCCCTACGCCGGCGGCAACGCGGTGAACTTCCAGCCGATGGCCAAGGCGCTGCACGGCAGCGGGATCGCGGTCTACGCCGTCGAGCTGCCCGGTCACGACGTGGCCGCCGAGAGCGAGCCCTTCGCGTCGATGGCGGATGTGGTGGCTCAGGTCGTCGCCGAGATCATCGAGCGCGGCCTGCCCGGAGTCATGTTGTGGGGTCACTCGTCGGGAGCGGCTTTCGCCGTGGAGGCGGCCAGGCAGCTGGACGAGCACGGGGTGGACGTCCAACGGGTGTTCATCGGCGCGCAGTTGCTCGGCGACGCCGCTGACCGACGCGACGCCGTCACCGAGCTGACCGGGATGAACGACGCCGAGATCGCCGCGAAGCTGAGCGCGGACGGCGGCTACGCCGAGCTCCATGAGCTGGACGCGCGGCGCGCCGAGCACATCGGTGCGGCCTACCGGCACGACTGTGTGTCCGCACACCGCTATTTCGCAGATCTCCTCGACGCTCCCCCCGCGGTGAAGCTGTCCGTGCCGGTCACCGTGGTCGTCACCGCCGACGACCCGATCACGGCTGGCCACTCGCGACGCCACCGCGACTGGGAGCTCCTCGCGGCCCACGTCGACCTGCACGAACTCGCCGAGGGCGGCCACTACTTCCCGCGCAGTTGTCCGACCGAGGCAGCTCAGGTCGTGCTGCGCGCCGCCGAACCACTGCCTTCTTCCTGAGCGGCACACACAGCCGCACACCGAAAGGAGAACAGGATGTCCTCCATATCCCCGGCGTCGCTGCTCGAGGAGATCGAACTCCAACCCGGCCGACCTCCGATACTGCGGGCCGAGACCACCAGTGACGCGCCTCGCTGGGCAGCCGAGCACCGGGAGGCGCTGCGCGCCGTCGTCGCCGAGCACGGCTGTGTCCTGATCCGCGGCCTCGGGCTGTGCGATGTGGCCGGGGCCGGCGCCGTCTTCGAGCGGCTGAGTACCGGGCTGATGGCCGAGAGGGAGGCTTTCGCGCCCCGGCGGACCTACGCCGACGGCGTGTACTCCTCGGCTCAGTGGCCGCCGAGCCAGCCGATGTGCATGCACCATGAACAGAGTTACACGCTCGAGTTCCCCGGGCTGATGCTGTTCGCCTGCCTCACCGCGCCCGACCGGGGCGGGGCGACCGGAGTGGCTGACGCGGCGACCGTGCTCGAGGAACTGCCCACCGCGTTGACCGAGCGGTTCGAGCGGGAGGGCTGGCTGCTCACCCGGAGCTACAACGACGAGATCGGGTCGTCCCTCGTCGAGGCGTTCGGCACCGACGAGCGGGGCGCTGTCGAGCGTTACTGCCGCGCCAACGCGATCGAGTTCGCCTGGCAACCCGACGGGACCCTGCGCACCAGGCAGCGCCGCAGCGCCGTGATGCGCCATCCGGTCAACGGGCGACGCTGCTGGTTCAACCAGGTCGCGTTCCTCAACGAGTGGACGTTGGCCCCCGAGGTCCGCGAGTACCTCGTCGAGGTCTACGGCGCCGACGGGCTGCCGTTCAACACCCGTTTCGGAAACGGCGACCCGATCGGCGAGGGCGTGGTGCAGTTGCTCAACAAGGTCTACGAGGCCAACACCGTACGCGAGCCGTGGCGGACCGGCGATCTGATGCTCGTCGACAACATACGCACCGCGCACAGCAGGGAGCCCTACGAGGGACCGCGCGACGTGCTCGTCGCGATGGCCGACCCGGTGCGACTGTCCGACTGCTCGCCGACCTTCGAGGTGACCGCCCGATGACCAGTGTCCCCACCACCGTGACGGCGTCCGCGACAGGGGAGCCGCCCCCCGTGCGGCCCTTCGCGGTGATCTCCGGTGCCCAGGTCCAGCAGGTGCTGGAGGGGCGCGAGAAGCAGATCGTCGAGTTGACCGAGGCCACCTACCGGCTGCACGGCGCCGGTGACTCGGTGAACCCGCCGTCGTACTTCCTGCGTTTCCCCGACCGCCCGACCTCCCGGATCATCGCGCTGCCGGCCTCGATCGGCGGGCACGTACGGGTGGACGGCGTGAAGTGGATCTCCAGCTTCCCGGAGAACGTTCAGGCCGGCATCCCGAGGGCGTCCGCCGTACTGATCCTCAACGACCAGGACACCGGGTACCCGTTCGCCTGCCTGGAGAGTTCCATCATCAGCGCCACCAGGACGGCCGCGTCCGCGGCGCTGGCCGCGGATCGGCTCAGCCGGAACCGGCCGCGCCCCCCGCGCGTCGGGTTCTGCGGGACGGGCCTGATCGCCCGCTACATCCACACGTTCCTGGCCGGCAACGGCTGGTCGTTCGACGAGACGGGCGTGTACGACCTGGCCGCCGACAGCGCGGCCGGGTTCCGCCGCTACCTCGAGCAGTCGGGCGCCACCGGCCGGATCACGGTGCACCACAGCGCCGAGAAGCTGATCCGCGACAGCGACCTGGTGGTCTTCGCCACCGTCGCCGGTGAACCGCATGTCAGCGACCCTGCGTGGTTCTCGCACAATCCCGTGGTTCTGCACGTGTCCCTGCGCGACCTCGCGCCGGAGGTCATTCTCGCTTCGACCAACATCGTGGACGACGTCGAGCACTGTCTGAAGGCCGACACCTCGCCGCATCTGGCCGAGCAGCTCACGGGCGACCGGGACTTCCTGCACGGGACGTTGGACGACGTGATGACCGGGCGGGTGACGGTGCCGGCGGACCGGCCGGTGGTGTTCTCACCCTTCGGCCTCGGGGTCCTCGACCTCGCGGTCGGGAAGTACGTCTACGACGAAATGGCCCGCTCCGGAGAACTGCACGTCATCGACAACTTCTTCCACGAACTGCGCCGTTACGGATGACCGTCCGAGAGCGCCCCGCTGCAGATGAGGAGGAGGCCGTCATGCCCGTCATATCTGCTCCCCACGCCTTCAACGAGTCCCAGCTCTATGTCGATCTCGAGCCCACCTTCGGGTGCTCCCTGCTCCTGAAGTGTGAGGGCTTCAACTTCGCCGGCTCGATCAAGCTGAAGGCCGCAAGCGAGATGGTGGAGAGCGCCGAGCGGGACGGGGACCTCAAGCCGGAGTCGATCCTGGTCGAATCATCGTCCGGCAACCTCGGCGTAGCGCTGAGCATGATCGCGGCGAGCAAGGGCTACCGGTTCCTGTGCGTGACGGACTCCCGCTGCAACCTGTCGACCAGACTCCTGATGGAGGCGTTGGGCAGCCGGGTGCACATCATCGCCGGCAGGGAAGCCAAAGGCGGCTTCCTGGGCGCGCGGATCGACTACGTCCGTGCGCTGTGCGATTCCGATGACCGGTATGTGTGGCTCAGTCAGTACACCAATCCGAGCAACTGGAAGGCGCACTACCGCAAGACGGCGCCGGAAATCGCCCAGCACTTCCCGCGCCTGGACGTACTGTTCGTCGGCGCCGGCACCACCGGAACCCTGATGGGCTGCGCACGCTACTTCCGCCAGTGGCACCGGCCGGTACGGATCGTCGCAGTGGACAGCGTCGGCTCGGTGACCTTCGGTGGTCCGCCGGGCCGCCGCATGATACCCGGGCTCGGCATGAGCATGCCTCCGCCGCTCCTCGACGAGTCCTACGTGGACGAGGTGATACGCGTCGAGGAGACGGACACCATCCGTACGTGTCATCGCCTGGCCAGGAGCGGGTTCCTCTTCGGCGGCTCCACCGGCACGGTCGTCAGCGGCGCGATGCGTTGGCTGGACGACCATGACACGCGTGGACTCACCGCGGTGGCCATTGCCCCGGATCTCGGCGAGCGCTATCTCGACACCATTTACCAGTCCAATTGGCTGCACGACCTCTACGGCGAGGACATACTCGGCCCCGATGAAACGGCCGACGATCCCCGGGCGACCGGCCCCGTCACCGCGTTCCAGGAGAGCCGCCCACCGCACCCGCCCGCGAACCGGTGACGGCGGCGGTGACGAACACCGTCAGCACCAGGACCGAGGAGTGCGGGTGTTCTGCCCGCACGGGGAGCACGGCAGATGTGAGCACCGAGCCGCACCGGAGTCCTCGGCGTCCCACCGCCGACCGCGCCCGAGCTCGCTGTCGACCCGTTTCCTCCCCCCTCGAAGGTGGGCCACGGGGCCGGTGGGGCAAGGTCCTGGCCGGCGCAGCTCAGTCGGACGGATGGAGAGTGGCGCTGGCCACGACCGAGCGGTCGGCCGCGAGCAGGTGCACCTTGGTCACGGGCTGTGAGCCGGCGGGGTAGGGGGCGACCCATTGGGCGTAGCCGGAGGCCAGGGAGAAGGTGCCGATGGTGGTGGTGGAGCCGTCCGCCCGTTCGATCTGGCAGGTGACCGTGCCGTGCAGGGACGCCCGGGCGTGGGCGGGGAGGTCGTCGGCGTCCACCGACATGTACATCCAGTGCGGCCGACCCGTGTAGGCGAAGACGCGTCCGATGTCCTGACTGTGGGAGGTGAGGTCGGCGCTGAGCAGCCTGTCGGGCCGGGCGGGGCCGGTGTCGGACGGTGAGGACGCGGAGGTGACGCCGATCGCCCATCCGCCCATGGCCAGCGACGCGGCCGCCACCGCGGCTGCGAGGCCGAGGGCGAACCGTTGGCGCAGTGTCCGGCGACGGCGCCGGGGCGACAGTCCGATGCGCTGGAGCACGCGGGTTTCGAAGCCCCCCGGCGGCTCGCGTCCGGGAATCAGGTGGAGCAGTTCGTCGGCCGTGCGCGCCAGCTCCCGGACGTTCTCCAGGCAGGAGGGACAGCGCTGCAGGTGGGCCAGGGCCGCGGCGCGCTCCTGGGCGGGCAGTACTCCCAGTGCCATTTCGGCGGCGATGTCCCGCAGCCGCTGGCACGCGAACGTGTCGTCGCCGGTCATGATGTCGTGTCCTGCCTGTGTGTCAGGGCCTCGCGCAGCTTGGCCAGCGCCGTCCTGATCCGGGTCTTGGCGGTGCCGAGGGGTACCTGCTCCAGGTCCGCCACTTGCTGTGCGGTCATTCCGTAGATGCCGGCCATGACGATGGCGCGGGCCTGGCCCGGCGGCAGCTCCGCGATGGCCCGCCGCAACTCGGCCGACTCCTCGTCCGCCACCGCCAGCCGCTCGGGGGTGTCGGTGATCGCTTCCAGCAGCGGTGCCATCCGGGTGGGCTCCACGGGGACGGCTCGGCGGGAGCGCACGGCGTCGATCGCCAGGTTGTGGGCGATGGCCGTCAACCAGGCACGGACCGATCCGCGGCGCGGGTCGTAGACCTGGGCGTGGCGCCAGGCCTGCTCGAAGGTCTGCTGGGCCACGTCCTCCGCGAGCTGGGCGTCGCCGGTGACCGTCATGGC
Source organism: Streptomyces viridosporus (assembly GCF_002078235.1). GTDB lineage: Bacteria > Actinomycetota > Actinomycetes > Streptomycetales > Streptomycetaceae > Streptomyces > Streptomyces viridosporus. Next base: position 382 of record NZ_MSGP01000118.1, on the reverse strand, counting down.
CACCCCGAAGACCTTCTGCTGGAACCGGCGGACGAACGCCACCGCGAACTCGGGGTCGCCGGTCGTCAGTCCCGCCAGCAGCGCTTCATCGGGCATCTGCTCCAGAGAAAGCCCCAAAGGGTGCATATTTCTAATACGTAGCATCCTCACGGAGGGATTGTCCGGTGGTCGGCTCGGGTGGTGCCGGCGGTTCCACATCCCTGCGGTGGGAGGGCAGCAGCGCGTCGAACGCGGTGGCGAGGGAAGCGATCCCCGGCCGGGCGGCGGGATCCGGTTCCAGGCAGGCGTCGATCGCGCCGGCGAGCGCACGCGGCAGGCGGCGCCGGGTGCCCACAGGTGCGGCCCTGCCCTCCAGTTGCGGGTACCGGCGCTGTCGGCCGCG
>NZ_MSGP01000117.1 GCF_002078235.1 Streptomyces viridosporus | reverse complement strand
AGCATGCTCGGTCTGCGCGGCGACGAGACAGCGCACCAGGTTCTCGCGGCCGTGGCACGGTTGCGGCCCGGCGCCGGTACGACCCGGCGGCCGGTGCGGTGGCGTCTGGTCCCGGACGGCGTGCCCCCGGTCCTGGACACGACCGTGGCGCTGGTGCCACCGCCCGGGGACGACCAGGACCTAACCGATGCGCTCGCCGGTGCGCTGGCCAGACACGGCGCCCGGGTGACGGTCGACGCCGCCGAGCGGCCCGATCTGGTGATCGTCCTGCCTGGCGCCGAACCGGCCGGGACGCCCGGGGTGCCGTCATGGGTTCTCACCCGGGACGGCTCGCTGCCGGCCGCGGATCACGTCGTCGACCTTCCGTCGGAGATGGATGCCCGGGCCCGGACCCGGCTGTGCGCCGTGATCGGGCAGGGGTACACCGCGGCACGGATCCGGCCGGAGGGTGTGTTCGTCGCCGAGTACGGGAACGAGGCTTCGGCTGCTGCACCTGCTCCGTCGCCCCTGAGCGAGGCGGCGCCCGAGCCACCCGCGGGCGTCGAGTCCTCGGGTGCGCCCGCCGGCTCCGGTCCGTCCGGCGGATTGCGGGCGGCGCTGGCGCGGCTGCCCCGCGACCGGTGGGACGCCGAGGTCCTGACCGGAGTGCGGGAACTGGCAGCGGCCGTGCTGGGGCACGACTCGGGCGCCGAGATCGGCGCCGGCGACGAGTTCTTCGATCTGGGACTGTCCTCGGTCACCGCGCTGGAACTGCGTGATCACCTGGGCACGCTGACCGGTCTGGAATGGGCGGCGGATGTGCTTTATGAATGTCCTACTCCGCAGGCTCTCGCGAATCTCGTGGTTGCGCGAATGAGTGAGGGGGAATAGCCGGTCGGCTGACGGACGAATCATTTATTTCGGCGGGGCCCGTACCGGGTCTTGCCTGCTGGGGCATGCCAAAAATTGCTCGAAAAATGCCCGGAAAATCGAGGTGGACAACGCCCCGATTGGTTAATAGCATCGACGAAGAACGGCTCCGGCGATGCGTGAAAAATTGCCCTGCGTTGACCTTTCGATATTCAGGAGAATTGCCAGATGCCAAGCCCTTCCGTGTGGAATGTGGTGCTCGACGCAGCATCGGACGCCGACGTCGTGCTCGCCACCGACTTCCCGGTGACGGGCCGCAACGAGGGCGGTTTCACCGACCTGACGCCCAGCCTGGGACTGGACTGCGCCCTGTGGCAGACCGTCGCCCCGGCCCGGGTCCCCGGCCCCGGCATCGACCAGGACGAGTACCTCGCGCCCTGGCTGGCCGAGGTCGCCGCGAGCGGGCGTACGGTCCGGGCGGTCCTCGGCTACTGCGCCGGATCGGTCTTCGCCGGTGCCCTGGCCGAGCGGATCGCCGTCCGGCAGCCGACGCCGCCGCAGGTGGTGGTCTTCGACCCCGAGCTCGTCGACGTGCCCACCGTCCACCTGCAGTTCGGCCGGGTCATCGGCAACATGACCGCCGTGCTGACCCCGGCCGAGGTCGACGAGCTGGCCGGCGCGGCGGAGCGCCTGGCCGCCCGGCCGGGCATCACACCGGTCGAGTTCGCCGCCGAGCTCTACGCGATCTTCGAGCCGATCGGCTCGGCCGCGCTGCGCCGCGCCGGCCTCGACGAGGGCTACGCCGGTGAACTGGTGGCACTGGTCGGCTCGTTCATGACCTATCTCGGCGTCGCCGCCGGACTGGACCCGCGGCCCGGCTGGTCCCGGGCCACCGTCATCACCTCGGCGAGCCCGGCCAGCGGCCTCAACCGGATGCGCGCCACCCCCGGCCTGGCACCGATCGGAGTCGCCGACGAGGTCCGGTTCGACGTGGAGCACCGCGACCTGCTGCGCACCCCGGAGGTCGCCACGACCGTGGCCGGCCTGCTCGGCGCCGGCTCGCAGGCCCGCCGATGACGGCCGGAGCCGCGGAGGCCCACGTGCGCGCCTCGCGCAAGGAGACCGCCCTGTGGCTGCTCGACGACCTCGTGCCCGGCAGCGGTGCCAACAATCTGTCGCTGGCCTTCCGTGTCGCCGGCCGCCTCGACCCGACGGCCCTGGCCGCGGCACTCGACCTGCTGCCACGCCGGTACGAGGTGCTGCGCACGGTCTTCCACCGCACCGACGACGCCCTGACCAGGACCATCCTGCCCAGCCTCGGCATCGAGCCGGAGCAGGCCGCCGGGCACGGTGACGAGCGCGGCACGCTGACCGCTTTCGTGGCCCGCCCATTCCGGGCCGACGGGAGCCCGCTGCTGCGTGCCCTGCTGCTGCACGGCCCCGACGAAGACGTCTTCTGTCTCGCGCTGCACCACGCCATCGCCGACGTGCAGTCCACCGCCCTCCTGCGCGCCCAGCTCGTCGAGTTCTACGAGGCGGCGCTGGCCGGCCGCACCCCCGAGCCGGACCCGGTGCCCGCCTGGCACGAGCCCGAACCCTCCGAGCAGAGTGTGACGTTCTGGCGCGACACCATGGCCGGGTTCCGCTCGTCCGGCTTGGAACTGTGGTGCGAGAAGCCGGCCCCGGCCACCACCACGCTGGAGGGCGACGAGGTCACCCACGTCCTTTCGCCCGAGGCGCACGAGGTCGTCCGGCGGCTGCAGCGCGAGCTGCGCGCGCCCGAGTCGGTCGTCCTCCTCACCGCGTACGCGGTGCTGCTGGCCGGGCACGGCGCCGGCCCCGACCTGACCATCGGATCGCCGGTGAACTCGCGCGGCCGGGAGGCGGCCGGGGCGGTCGGCTACCACAGCAACCTGGTCACGCTGCGCCTGCTGACCGAGCGCACGGCCGGTTTCCGGGAGCTGGTCGGCCGGGCGCGCCGGGTGTTCATGGAGGCGATGGCCCATGCGGACATGCCCGCCGACGAACTGCTCGACGTGATCGAACGCGACGGTTCCGGCTGGCGCAACGTGTTGTTCCGCCATGTGTTCAACTACGTGCCGTTCACCGCCGACCAGCGCACCTTCACGGTGGCCGGCGCCGCGGCGGAACTGGTCGTGGTCGAGAACGGGTTCAGCCAGTTCGACCTGGAATTCTTCGTGACCTCCGACCGCAACAGCGCAACCGTGCGCGCGGCGTTCTACACCGGAGTCCTGGACCGTGCGGACGTCGAACTGATGGTCCGTCGCTATGACGCGCTGCTGGTCGCCGTCGGCGCCGCACTGGACACGCCGGTCGGCTCGCTGTCGATCTGGTCGCCGGAGGACCACGCGATCATCGAAGCCGCCAACGCGACCGACCAGCCGATCGAGCTGACGTCGGTGCTCGCCGGATTCACCGAGCGCGCCGCGGCCGATCCGGACGCCCTCGCGGTCCGGGACGGCGATCAGCTGGTGAGCTACGGCCGCCTGTGGTGCGCCGCGGTGCACACCGCCGAGCGGCTGACGGCGGCCGGTGTCCGCCCCGGCGACGTCGTCGCGCTGCTCGTGCCGCGCGGTGCGGCGCTGGCCGCCGCGGTGTTCGGCACGTGGCTTGCCGGTGCGTCCTACCTGCCGCTGGACCCGCACCACCCGGCGGAGCGGATCGCCTACCAGCTCGACGACGCGGGCGCGCGAGTGGTGGTGACCGGCGACGGGCTCACCGCGCCCGGCGACCGGCGCACGATCCCGGCCCCTGACGTCGACACCGCCCCCACCGTCCCCGTCGACGTCGGCACGGTCGGCGTGGCAGGGCCGGACGACCTCGCGTACGTGATCTACACGTCCGGATCGACGGGACGGCCGAAGGGCATCCCGATCACGCACCGGAGCCTGGTCAACCACATCACCGACTACGCGGTGCGCTTCGGCGTCGTCACGACGGCGCGGCCCACCGGCTGGCTCAGCACATACAGCTTCGACACCTCGTCGCTGGAACTGATGATGCCGCTGCTGCACGGCGGCCACACGGTCGTGCTGCCCGACGAGGCCCGCACCGACGGGGCCCTGCTGGCCGAGGAGATACGGGCCCACGACATCGGATTCCTGCAGGCGACACCGACCACCTGGCGACTGGTCGCCGACCGGATCACCGATCTGGTCTCCGGCCGCACGCTGCTCAGCGGCGGTGAGCCCCTGCCCGGCGGGCTGGCCGCGACCCTGACCGGGGCGGGCGCCGAACTGTGGAACGTCTACGGCCCGACGGAGAGCACGATCTGGGCGACCGCGGGCCGGGTGCCGGCAGATCCCGGCGACCGAGTGGACGTGGGGACGCCGATCGCCAACACCCGGATCTTCATCGCCGGCCCGAACGGGGAGTCGTTGCCGATCGGCCTGCGCGGCGAGCTGTGCGTCGCCGGAGTCGGTGTCGCCTCCGGCTACCACGGACGGCCCGACCTCACCGCCGAGCGCTTCGGGGTGGACTCCCAGTGGGGACGCTTCTACCGCTCAGGAGATGTGGCGCGCTGGCTGCCGGACGGCCGCATCGACCTGTTGGGCCGCATGGACCGGCAGGTCAAGCTGCGCGGCAACCGGATCGAGCTGGGCGAGATCGAGGCGGTGCTGTCCGATCATCCTGACGTCGAGGCGGCCGCCGTGCTGGTGGTCGGCGACCCCGCCGCGGACGGCAGCCTGGCCGCCTTCGTGCAGGTTTCGCACCGGCCCGAGGCGATGGGCGAGCTCTGGGAGTACGCCCGGCAGCGGCTGCCGCGCGCGGTCGTGCCGCACCGATTCCTCGCGGTGGACGCGTTCCCGCGTACCGGAAGCGACAAGGTCGACTACCTGGCACTGGCGGACCTCGCCGTGCGACAGTCGGCCGCGACCGGCCGCGACGCCGCGGGCCCGGTCGGCGGCGATGCGCTCACCGCCACCCTGACCAAGCTCTTCGCCGAGCTGCTCGCCCGGCCGGACCTGAACGCCGACGCCCACTTCTTCACCAGCGGCGGGCACTCGCTGCTCGCCGCCACGCTCGCGCAGCGCATCAAGGACGAGACCGGTGTCCGGCTGGCTCTTACCGACGTGTTCGAGAACCCGACCCCCGCCGCGCTGGCCGGCCGCCTGCGCGGGCTCGCGTGAGCGACCGAACAGGACCACTCACCATGCTGACACCGGTCTTCCTCTTCGCGGGTCAGGGCTCCCAGTACCACGGCATGGGCCGGTGGCTCTACGGTGCCGACCCGGTCTTCCGCGATGCCCTGGATTCTCTGGACGCGGTGGTGCGCGATGTCCACGGCGACTCGGTCATCGCCGCGATCCACAGCGACGGCCGGGGCGCGGAGCTGCCCATGACCCGCCTGTCGCTCACCCAGCCGGCCATCTTCATGGTCGAGTACGCGCTGGCCCGCATGCTGCGCGCCCGCGGCTTCGAGCCTGAGCTGGTGCTCGGCGCCAGCCTGGGCGAGGTCGTCGCCGCCACGGTGGCCGGCATGTTCGACCCCGAGGAGTGCCTGCGCTCGCTGCTGGACCAAGTGGCGCTCTTCGAGACGGAGTGCCCGCGTGGCGGGATGCTGGCGGTCCTCGCCGACGCCGCCCTCGTCGACCGCGATCCCGCGCTGGCCGGGGCGCATCTGGCCGCGATCAACGGGCCGGACAACTTCGTGCTCGCGGGCACGGCCGACCGGCTCGACGACATCGAGCGCCACTTGAACGCCTCAGGTGTGCTCTGCCAACGGCTTCCGGTGCTGTTCCCGTTCCACTCGCCGCTGATCGACGGCGTGCGCGGCGCGTTCACGAAGCTCGTGGGCGATCTCACCCCGCGACCCGCCACGATCCCGCTGATCTCCGGAACGACCGGTGCCGAGGTGCACCACCCCGACTCGGACCACTTCTGGCAGGTCCTGCGCAAGCCGTTCGACCTGTCACGCGCCCTCGAACCGCTGCTGGCCCGCGACGATCTGCTCTTCCTGGACCTGGGCCCGTCCGGGTCGATGGCCAACCTGGTGCGGGCGCGGCTTCCCGAGGGCAGCCGGTCCCGGGTACTGCCGCTGCTCTCCCCGTACGCCCGGGACGAGGTGCTGTACCAGGCGGTGCTCGACACCCGCTCGCTCATCGCCGCACCGGCTCGACGAACCGAGGTGACCACCATGACCGTTGAGACGCCCGTGACCGACCCCGCCACCCCGGGCGACGGCTTCGACGTCTACGTCTTCCCCGGCCAGGGCGCTCAGGCCAAGGGAATGGGCCGAGACCTGTTCGACCGGTTCCCCGAGCTGGTCGAACGGGCCGACGCCGTCCTGGGGTACTCGATCCGTGAGCTGTGCCTGGAGGACCCCGGCCGCAACCTGCGCGACACCCGGTACACCCAGCCCGCCCTGTACGTGGTCGATGCGCTCACCTGGCTGGCCGCCCTGCAGGAGGGCGGCCGCCTGCCCGACTACCTGCTCGGGCACAGCCTCGGTGAGTTCGCCGCCCTGTTCGCCGCGGGCGTGTACGACTTCGAGACCGGGCTGCGTCTGGTCGCCGAACGCGGCCGGCTGATGGGACAGGTCACCGGCGGCACGATGGCGGCGGTCTCGGCCGTCGATGCCGACCTGGTCCGGGAGGTGCTGCGCGACGGCGAGCTGTCCGGACTGGACATCGCCAACTACAACGCGCCGACCCAGACGGTCATCGCGGGCCCGGCCGACGCGGTCAACCGTGCGCTTGCGCTGTTCAAGGACAAGGGCGCCCGCTGTGCCCCGCTCAACGTCAGCGCACCCTTCCACAGCCGCTACATGGCGCAGGCCGCAGAGGAGTTCGGGCGCCTGCTGGATGCCACGACGTTCGCCGCCCCGAAGATCCCCGTGATCAGCAACGTCGACGCCCGGCCGTACGCGCCGGACGCCGTGGCCGCCACGCTGCGCCGCCAGATCGTCTCCCCGGTGCAGTGGACCGACAGCATCCGGCTGCTGATGGGCCGAGGTGACTTCCGGGTCCGCGAACTGGGCCCGGGGCAGGTGCTGACCAAGCTGATCGCCCGGATCCGGGAGGAGGCCACCCCGCTCCGACCCGAGCCGGAACGGATCGTGGCGCCGACCGAGCCGGTCGGTGCTGCGGCGCCGCGGTGCGCGGAGCTGGGTTCGGCGGCGTTCCGGCGCGACCACGGGGTTCGGCACGCCTACGTCGCCGGCGGCATGCACCACGGCGTCAGCTCCGTCGAGTTGGTCGCCCGGCTGGCCCGCTCCGGCCTGCTCGGCTGCTTCGGGGCGGCCGGGCTCCCGCTCGCGGACGTCGCCGGCGCGATCCGCGGCATCCGGGCGGCAGCCGGGGCCGCCGCGCCGTTCGGAGTCAACCTCACCCATGACCCGTTCAACCCGCGCGCCGAGGCCGACCTGGTCGACCTGCTGGTCCGTGAGAACGTGTCTCTCGTCGAGGCGGCCACGTACGTCGAGGTGACCCCCGCGCTGGTGAGGCATCGTCTGACCGGGGCCCACATCCTGGCGGACGGCACCGTGCACGCCCCGCGCAAGCTGCTGGCCAAGGTGACCCGCCTGGACACCGCCCGCCTGTTCTTCGCGCCGCCGCCGCGCCCCCTCGTGGCACGGCTGGTCGACGACGGACTGCTCACCGCCGAGGAGGCCGCAGCCGGCGAGCGGATCGCCCTGGCCGACGACATCTGCGCGGTCGGCGACGGAGCCGACTACACCGACCAGGGCGCACTGCCCGCGCTGCTGCCCTCGGTGCGCCGGCTGCGGGCGCAGCTCGGCGGGGTCGCCTCCGGCGTACGCGTCGGGGGTGGTGGAGGCATCGGCTCTCCGGAGTCGGCCGCGGCCGCTTTCGTACTGGGTGCCGACTTCATCCTTACCGGATCGATCAACCTCTGCACCGCCGAGAGCGGGCTCAGCGAACCCGCCAAGGACCTGCTGCCGAACCTCGACGTGCACGACACCGCGTACGCCCCGTACGGCGCGCTGTTCGAACTCGGCGGCCGGGCCCGGGTGCTGAGGAAGGGCGTCCTCTTCCACGTACGCGCCGGCAAGCTCTACGACCTGTGGCGTACCTACGACTCCTGGGACGCCGTGCCCGGCCAGATCCGGTCCCGGGTGGAGCGCGACTACTTCGGCGCGGGTTTCGAGGAACTGGCGTCGCGGGTCGTCCCGGCCGGCGAGCCGGCCGACCCGAAGCACCGGATGGCCCTGGTCTTCCGCTGGTACTGCGCCCAAGCCCAGCGGTGGGCGATCGAGGGCACCCCGGAGCGTGTCGCGGACTACCAGGTGGCCTGCGGGCCGGCGCTGGGCGCCTGTAACCACTGGCTGCGCGGCACCCCGTACGAGGCATGGCGTGACCGGCACGCCGACGAGCTGGCCGACCGACTCATCACCGAAGCCGCCGAAATCGTCGGGTCCACCGGCGTCTAGCAAAGGAGAGCGTTGTGTCCGAGACCGTTCGTCCCGTCGACGGCCTGCCCATGTCCCGTGGCACCTGCCCGTTCGACCCCGCACCCGAGCTCGCCGAGCTGCGCGCGGAGCAACCGGTGGCCCGCATGGTCTTCCCGGACGGCCACCTCGGCTGGCTGATCACCGGCTACGACCAGGTCCGCCGGCTCCTCGCCGCCCGGGGCATGAGCTCGCGTGGCGACCTGCTGCGCACCCCCATTCCGCTGCCGATGGCCGGGGACCGGACCGACTTGGCGCCGGGGATGTTCACGGCGATGGACCCGCCGGAGCACACCCACTACCGGCGCCGGCTGACGGCCTGGTTCTCGGCCCGCCGCACCCGGACCATGGAGCCGAGGCTGGCCGAGCACGTCGAGCTGTATCTCGGCCAGATGATCGAGGAAGGCTGCCCCACCGATCTGGTCGCCGCGTTCGCCGAGCCGGTCGCCGGGCTGGTGATCTGCGAGTTGCTCGGTGTTCCCGCCGACCGGCGGGATGTGTTCGTCAAGGGGATCAAGGCGCTGCTGACCGTCCACTCCAGCGCGGAGGAGGCAATCGCCGGCTGGCAGAACGTTGGTGGGCAGCTGATGGAGCTGATCCGTTCCAAACGCGAAGAACCCACCGATGATCTGCTCGGCACGCTGGTCGCCGACGGCGATCTCAGCGACGAGGAGCTGGCGACCATCGGCAGCGTGCTGCTCGTGGGCGGCTACGACACCAGCAAGAACATGATCGCGCTGGGCACCTTCGCCCTGCTGGCACACCCCGACCAGTACGCGGCGCTGGCCGCGGACCCGGGCCTGGGCGCCAACGCGGTGGAGGAACTGCTGCGTTACGTGACGGTCATGCACGCCGGCTCGATCCGTGCGGCAGGCACCGACATGGACTTCGACGGGCACCGCTTCACCGCAGGCGACGCGGTGTCCCTGTCGCTGGCCGCGGCGAACCGGGACCCGGCGCTCTGCGAAGACCCGGACCGCCTCGACATCACCCGGCCGCCGGTGGCGCATCTGTCGTTCGGTTACGGCATCCACCAGTGCGTCGGGCAGCAACTGGCGCGACTGGAACTGCGAATCGCGTTCGAGGCGCTGGCCCGGCGGCTGCCCGAGCTGCGTCTGGCGACACCCGCGGACCAGATCCGCACCAACCCCGAATCGATCATCTACGGCGTCCACGAGCTGCCGGTGACATGGTGAACGGAGACCATCCGGTGTACCGAGAGATGCTCAAGTCGAAGATTCACCGTGCCACGGTGACGCAGGCGGACCTGCACTACGTCGGCTCGCTCACGCTCGACTCGACGCTGATGGCCGCCGCGAACCTGCTGCCCGGAGAGAAGGTCGACGTCGTTGACATCGACAACGGCGCCCGGCTCAGCACCTACGTCATCGAGGGGCCGGCCGGCAGCGGAGTGGTCGGCATCAACGGCGCGGCGGCCCGGCTGATCAGCCCCGGCGACCTGGTGATCATCATCTCGTATGCGGCGATGGCCGAGGAACAGGCTCGCGCGTACCGGCCGAGCGTGGTCTTCGTCGACGGCGGCAACCGACCGAAGAGCGTCGGTTCCGACCCGGCCGAGGCACCCGACGGCGCCGACGACCTGATGCGCGGCGACACCGTCAACGCGTGACCGCACCGATCCGGCGAACTCGGAGACCACAATGAGCCAACCCGATGTGATGACCGCCTTCACCGCCGGTCTGGCGGACATCAACCTCGACGAGTCCAGAGCACCCCGCTCGGGGGTGAAGGCCGCCGGGATGAAGTCGGCCAGTTCCTCCATCTACGACATGGCGGCCACCTTGTCCGGTCGCGGCGAGTTGTGGAACTGGGGGATGTACGACCCTGATCTGGCAGCCGAGATCGAGGCCCGGATGCCCGGGTTCACCGAGTTCGGCACCGACGGTTTCAGCGAGCAGCTCTACTACCTGGCCCTGCGCGATCTTCCGGACGGCTTGGACGGGTGCGCCGGCCGGGCGGTCCTCGAGGTGGGCTGTGGGACGGGCGAGGGGCTCAACTTCCTGTCCCGGCTCGTTCCCGGCGCCCGGATGACCGGCCTGGACCTGTCGCCGAAGGCGATCGCCCGGGCCGAGGCCACCCTGGCGCGGGGCGAGAGCCTGAGCTTCGTTCACGGTGATGCCGAGAAGCTTCCGTTCGAGGACTCCTCGGTGGATGTGTTGATCAACATCGAGAGCTCGCACACGTACCCCGATCTCGGCCGCTTTCTGCACGAGGCCGCGCGGGTGCTGCGTCCGGGCGGGACGCTGTCGCACATCGACGTGTTCACCCGTCAGCGGCTGCAGACGATGCGCGGGATCACCGAGGAGATGCCCCAGCTGAAGTGGATCAGCGATCACGACGTCTCCGGCGAGGTCCGCGCCGCGGTGCGCCGCCGGATGGCCCCGGGCAGCCGCTTCCGTCGCACGCTGGACCGGCAGCGGATGAACCCGCTGGTGCGCACGATCGCCACGCACAGTCAGATCCTGATGTTCGGTGGCATGTTCGCCGACTACCAGCCGCCCGCCTCGATCAAGGTACTCAGCCGACTGGGCCTCGTGCCGTGGATGAGCGGCCTGCCGATGGAGAGCTACCGGCACCAGGTCGCCGTCCGAGTGTGAGGGGGAGAAGTGACCGTACGGCTCTTCGCCGTCGCCGCCGAGACCGAGGACGGCCTGCTCGCCGCGATCCGCGGGCACGCCGACCGGATCCGCGCCGGCCGGGATCTGCCCTCGCTGGCCCGGTACTGCCACGACGCGGCAGCCGGGACGACCGGCCTGGCACACCGGGCCGCTCTCACCGCCGAGTCGTACGACGACCTCGCCGTGGGCCTGGACAAGCTGGTGCAGGGGTGGGCCGACCGGACGTCGGCACCGTCGCTGTCCCGGCGACCCGGCCTGGTGTTCGTCTTCGCCGGTCAGGGCGCTCAGTGGGACGGCATGGGCCTGGAACTGCTGGCCACCGAGCCGGTGTTCCGCGCGGCGCTGCAGCGCTGTGACGAACGCGTGCGCGCGCTGGCCGGCTTCTCGTTGATCCAGCAGCTGGGGGCCGACCCGGCAGCGTCGCGGCTCGGTGAGATCGACGTGCTGCAGCCGACGATGGTGTCGCTGCAGATCGCCCTGGTGGCCCTGTGGCGCAGCTGGCATGTGGAGCCGGACGCGGTGACCGGGCACAGCATGGGCGAGATCTCCGCCGGGTACGCGGCCGGCGCGCTCAGTCTCGACGACGCCCTGCTGATCGCATGCCGCCGCAGCGCCCTGCTGCGGCGGATCGCCGGCCGGGGTGCGCTGGCCACCACCGAGCTGTCGCCCGAGGCCGCGCACGCCCTGGCCGCCTCCAGCGGAGGCCGTATCTGCGTCGCAGGGGAGAACAGTCCCCGCTCGACCGTACTGGCCGGGGACACCGCCACGCTGACCGCTCTGGTCGAGGACCTCGACCGGCGCGGCGTCTACTGCCGGATGGTGCGGGGCACGGTCGCCTCGCACAGCCACTACGTCGACGAACTGCGCGACGACCTGGCTACGGCGCTGTGCTCGCTGAGCCCGGTGCCGTCACGGGTACCGATCTACTCGACCGTGACCGCGGCGCCGGTCCCCGGCACCGCGCTCGGGCCCGCATACTGGATGCGCAACCTGCGGGAGCCGGTCCGGTTCGCCGCCGCCACCGGGCGGCTGGCCGAGGACGGTCACGAGATCTTCGTCGAGGTCAGCACCCATCCGGTGCTGCTCAGCAGCCTGCGCCAGACGCTGGAGAGCGCCGGACGGCCGGGCGAGGTGCTGCCCTCCGGCCGCCGACGGACCGAACGCCGGGCCATGCTGTCGTCGCTCGGCACTCTCTTCACGTACGGCCGCGACCCGCACTGGCCGACGTCCGCCCCGCCGATGCCGGCGCTCACGCCCTACCAGGCCGCCGTCCTGGAGGCCGTCCGGCGTCCGCGGCCCTCGCCGGCCGCGGTGGGCTCAGGATGACTGGCCGGGCCCGACGAGGGAGACGAGCCGGTAGGCGCCCGACTCACGGTGCAGGAAGCCGTCGTCGACCAGGAACCGCCGCAGCGACACCGCGTCCACGGTGGTGCCCTCGCACCACGGCCGCAGCAGATCGGTCACGGTGCGCTCGTCGTACTCCCGGTCAGCCTCGAAGGTCGTCGCCGCGACGTGGTCCAGCACGGCCCGCCGGGTCTCGTCGTCCTCCGGCAGTCGGACCAGCACAGTGCCACGGACGTAGCCGCGCAGCCCGGGATCGGGCTGTTCGGCCTCCGCCTGCTCCTGCAGGCGGCGTCCGGCAACCTCGGCCGCGCTGCCCAGGGCGGCCTCGTCGACGGCCAGCCGGCCCGGGCCCTGGGCGATGATCAGGCCTTCGCGCAGCAGCCGACCGATCGCCGGGGCGGCCTCCGGGGCGGCGAGCCCGGTCATGGCGAGAATCTCCGCGGACGTCGACGCGCCCAGGGCTACGGCCGAGAAAATCCGCCGCCGAGCGGAGTCGGAAAGGAGAACGGTGAATGTCTCGGGCGTCATCGTCCCCGCCGCTTGATCTTGATGGTCTCCAGGTCGGTGCAGACGGACCGCAGATCGCGCACATCGGCGCCGAGGTCTCGGACGGCGGCCGTGGCCAGTTCCTCGGCCCCGGCGACGACCTCGTCGATCTTGTCCTCGGCGTCGGCCTTCACGACACAGCGGAAGGTGAAGGTGAGCAGGGTCCGCTCGTAGGTGACGGTGCCCTCCTCGGTGAACTTCGACTGGAACAGGTCGTGCTTGTCGGCCACGGCCAGCAGCTTGGCGCGCTGGTCGTCGTCGAGCGGCGCGAATTTGCCGTAGACGATGATCTGGTAGTTCTTACGGGGCATGATGGTGGTGCTCCTCAGGTGTCGGGGGGGTGGGGACAGTCAGGACACGCCCAGCCGCCGCGGTTGCCGCGGCAGCAGGAACAGCAGGCAGATCACCGCGGCCAGGCCTGCGGACGCCCAGTAGAGCGCTTCGCTGAAGGTGGCGATGAATGTCCCGGAGTTGATGTCGGTCAGGGCGTTTCCGATCGCGGTCTGCTGTGCGGGGTCATCGGCGCCGAGGGCGCGGCAGGTCTCGGGCACGGCGGTGAGGTCGGCCTGGCTGTGGGCGTCGACTGCGCAGGCGCGGATCTCGGCCTGCTGCGAGGCGACGGCCGGGACGCTCGGCAGCACCCGGTCGGCTTGCGTCCCCGCATTGGCGGCGAGGCCGGAGAAGAAGATCGCACCGATGATGGCAACGCCGAGGGCGGCGCCGAGCTGACCGGCCGCGTTGATCAGGCCGGACGCCGCACCGGCCTCCCGCGGCTCGACGTCGTTCAGGGTCATGCCGGTCAGCGGGGCCAGCAGCATGCCCATGCCGGAGCCGAGCAGCAGCATCGGGACGACGGCGTGCCAGGAGGTGATCGTCTCGCCGGCCAGGTGGGCGATCCACGCGTACAGCAGGAGCCCGGCCATCATCAGCAGCGCCCCGGCGAACAGGCAGTTGCGTCCGTAGCGGGGGAACAGCTTGCGGACGGCGAGGTTGCCGGCGATCGGGACGCCCAGCGAGAACGGGATCGCGGTGAGACCGGTGTGCAGCGCCGACCAGCCGAGACCGCCCTGCAGGTAGAACGTCCAGCTGAGGAAGAATCCGGCCGGGATGCAGCTGAACAGCAGCTGTGCGCCGACCCCGGCGCCGAAGGTCCGGATCTTGAAGAGGGAGAGGACGACCAGGGGCGACCCGTCCTTGGCGGTCTTGTACCGCTCGTAGTACACGAACGCCACGAGGACCGGCACGGAGGCGATGAGCGAGGCGATGCTCCAGGTCGGCCAGCCGAGTTCGCGCCCGCGCAACAGGGGCAGCAGCAGCAACAGCAGTCCGGTGGTCGCCAGCACCATGCCGACCGGGTCCAGCCGGGTGGCGCGGGGCGACTTCGACTCGCGCATCCACATTGCGCCGGCGATCAGGGCGGCCACGCCGAACGGCAGGTTGACCACGAAGATGGTCCGCCATCCCAGGCCGGCCGGGGCCCAGGAGATCAGCACGCCGCCCAGCAACGGTCCGGCGACGATGGCCAGGCCGATCATGCTGGCGTACAGGCTGACGACCCGGCCGATCTCCGCTGCCGGGAAGGTCACGTAGATGATCGCCAAGACCTGCGGCACCATGATCGCGGCGGCGATGCCCTGCAGGATCCGGGACGCCACCAGGACTTCGGCGCTGGGCGCGAAGGCGCACAGGGCCGAGGCCACGACGAAGCCGGCGACGCCGAACAGGAAGGCTCGTTTACGGCCGAAGATGTCGCCGAGACGGCCGCCGGTGATCAGGGTGACCGCGAAGGACAGGGTGTAACCGACGTTCAGCGCCTGGACGGCGGCCGAGGAGGCACCGAGGTCTTCCTGGATGCTCGGGATCGCGACGGTGACGATGTTGACGTCGAGCAGATCCATGAAGGTCGCGGCAAGCAGGACGATCAGCGCCAGCCAGCGCTTGGGGTCCGGACCGTCGGCGGCGACGGGCGGTCCGAGAGCCGCTTCCGCCGTCGTCGACTTCGCTTCCTCGCTCATGGGAGGTACTCCAGTTCTTCGGTATGGCGTGGCCGGGAGAAGGGACCGGCCGACGGCTCAGGGGGTGGTGCCGCTCTCCGGGGCGGGCGGACCGGTGGGTTCGGCGGTCCCGGCGCGGGCCAGCGCGGTCCACGACCGCATCAGCAGATCCACCACGTCCATGACGCCCCCGGCCGGGCTCTCGCCGGCCGAGAGCACGCGCTGGATGGAGAGCCCGTCGTCCAGGGCGTGCACGATCAGGGCGAGCAGCTCCACCGGCGCGGGCGGGGTGACCGAGCGGGCGGCGAAACCCTGCGTGAGGGCCTGGGCCATCGCCTCGCGGGAACGGCGCTCGCGGTCGGCCAGCAGGGACAGCACTGCCGGATCACGCATGCCGTAGAGCCACAGTTCGGTGCGCAGGGCCAGCCAGCTCGCGAAGTTCTTGTCCCGCTCGCGGTGCCAGTTGCGCAGGTGCTCGATCGTCTCTTCGAACGAGTCGGCGTTGGCGCTGAGTGCCTGCACCTCGGCCAGTTCGCGCTCGGTGCGCTGCTCCAGGAGGGCCAGGATCAGCTGCTGCTTGCCGTCGAAGTTGCCGTAGAAGGCGCCCCGGGTGTACCCGGCGCGTTCCACGATCTGTTCGACCGAGGTGCCGTTGACGCCGCATTCGGCGAACAGGTCGGCAGCTGCCTGCAGCAGCTCCTGGCGCGTGATTTCCCGGCTCTCCTGCCGGGTGAGTCGTTTGCTGATGATCGGCCTCCTTCCGAGAACTCAGATACAGTACCGCATTCTGATACAGTCCTGTATCTGAATACTGCATGGTTCAACCCGGGGCGTGCCGCACCGCTCGCCAGCGGCCCCCGTCAACACCCGGATGAGCGTTGTGAAGCTAGCGAATGGGGATGTCGGTGACCGGAACATTCGACTGGACGGACGTCGAGTTCGACCTGTCCGACGTGAACTTCGTGACCGACCGCGAGGCGGGGGAACGCTGGACAGGAGCGCCCCGACCGGTGTGCCCGGGCCGCTTCTCCGACGGCAACGACGTCTACGTCGTCACCCGCTACGAGGAGGTCCGCAGCCTGTTCACCGACCGCCGGGTCAGCAACCACCCGCCGGAGGGCGTCCACCTCGACAGCATGCGCCGCCGCGGCGTGCCCGAGGAACTGCTCAAGTACTTCGACTCGACGATCATGACGATGGTGCCGGAGGACCACCGGCGCGTGCGGTCCCTGATAGACCGGGCGTTCTCGGTGCGCCGGGTCAAGTCCCTGCGCCCCCGGATCGAGCTGCTCGCGGACCAGCTGCTCGACCGGATGGACCCCGAAGGCGAGACGGACCTCGTCGCCGAGTACGCCCACCCGATCTCCACCACGGTCATCTGCGAACTCCTCGGCGTCGACGACGAGTACCGCGACCAGTGGCTGAAGTGGTCCGAGGCGTTCACCACCTTCGTCCGCCCCGACCCGGAGATCCTGCCGCCCGCGCTGCACGGCATGGTCGACACCGTCATCCGGCTGATAGGCGCGCGCCGTGCCCAGCCCGGCGACGACCTGATCTCCGACCTGGTCCAGGTCAGCGACGAGACCGAGAAGCTCGACGAGGTCGAACTCGTCGCCCTGGTCCTAGTCCTGGTGCAGGCCGGCCTCGACACGGTCCGGCACTCGATCTCGCTCAGCTTCTTCAACCTCCTGACCCACCCCGACCAGCTGGAGCTGGTCAAGACGCAGCCGGAGAACACCGTCCGGGCGGTGCGCGAGCTGGTGCGCTACTCCGGCCCGATCAAGATGGCCCTGCCGCGCTTCGCCGCGGAGCCGATCGAGATCGACGGGGTGACCATCCCCAAGGACGGCCAGATCCAGCTCGTGGTAGGCGCCGCCAACAACGACCCGGAGCGCTTCACCAACCCGCGCGTCCTCGACGTCACCCGCGCCGACAACCCGCAGCTCAGCTTCGCCGCCGGCGACCACTTCTGCCCCGGGGCGTCGCTGGCCACGGCGGAGACCGAGATCGCGCTCAACAAGCTGTTCGCGCGCTTCCCCGACATCCGCCTGGCCGCCGACCCCGACGACGTCGGCCCACGCTTCCTGAAAGCCGTCACACAACTGCCCGTCCGGCTCGTGTGACCACCGTTTCCATGCCCGACAACGAACAGCAGGATGAGTTTTGTTGCAAAGAGTCTTAGGAACGCAGTACCTGACCCCTCTGCGTGAGGGCGGATCGCTGCCCGGCTTGGTGGAAGCCGACAACGACGGCGTCTACGTCGTGAAGTTCCGTGGCGCAGGCCAGGGCACCGCGGCCCTGGTCGCAGAGATCGTCGTGGGCGAACTCGGCCGGCGCCTCGGCATACGCGTCCCCGAACTCGTCACCGTCGACATCGACCCGGAAATGGCGCGCCGCGACCCCGACCAGGAGATCCAGGAGCTGCTGCGGGCCAGCGCCGGCGAGAACCTGGGCATGGACTTCCTGCCCGGCTCGGTCGGTTACGACGGGGTCGGATGGGAGCCGCCCGCCGAGGAGGCCGCCAGGATCTACTGGCTGGACGCGCTGACCGCCAACGTCGACCGCACCTGGTCCAACCCCAACCTGATCATCTGGCACCGCCAGCTCTGGGCCATCGACCACGGTGCCGCACTGCTGTTCCAGCACTCCTGGCCGAGCGTCGCCACCTGGGCCGAGCGCCGGTACGACCTGTCCCAGCACGTGCTCGCCGACCTGGTCGCCTCCCTCGACCCGGCCGTTCTCGCCAAACTCGACGCCGAACTCGCCGAGACGGTGACCGCCGAGGCGCTGACCGAGATCACCGCCATGGTCCCGGACAGCTTCCTGCTGGGCATGAACTCCGTTCCGGAGGACGCGGACCCGGCCGATCTGCGGCAGCGCTACGTCGACTATCTGCTCACCCGATGCGCCGGACCCCGTGCGTGGTGGCCGGAGGAGGACGCATGACCACCGCCACGCCGTCCGCCCTCAGCTTCGACTACGCCCTGCTGCGCGCCGTCCCGCGAGTCGACCGCAGTGAGCAGATCAACGTCGGGGCGCTGCTCTACTGCCCCGGCGCGGACTTCCTCGGCGCCGCGGTCCACGTCGACGCCGACCGGCTTCGAGCGCTCGACCCCGACATCGACGTCGACATGGTCGCTGCGGCCCTGGACACCATCCGCGCGGTGTGCGCGGGCGGCCCCGAGGCCGGTCCCGCCGGATCCGGCACTCGCGGGGCACGCTTCGGCTGGCTCACCGCACCCCGCAGCACCGTGATCCAGACGAGTCCCGTGCACGGCGGGCTCACCACCGATCCAGCCGCCGAGCTCAAGCGCCTGATGGGACGGCTCGTGCACTGACCCGGGCGGCGGCCCGCCGGCCCCCCTTCTTCCGCAGTCGCGTTCACGGAGGAGCACAGATGCAAGACATCATCAGCGCCGTTCTCGACCCGGACACCCGGCCGGAGGACTTCGCCGCACTTTCCATCCCGGAGAGCTACCGCGCGGTGACCCTGCACGCGGACGAGGCCGAGATGTTCGTCGGAGTCGCGGCCCAGGACCGCGATCCGCGCCGGTCGGTGCACCTCGACGAGGTCGCCGTTCCCCAAGTCGGTCCCGGGGAGGCGCTGGTGGCGGTGATGGCCAGCTCAATCAACTACAACACCGTGTGGTCGTCGCTGTTCGAACCGTTGCCGACCTTCACGTTCCTGGCCCGGTACGGCCGCCGCTCACCTCTGGCCCGTCGTCACGACCTGCCCTACCACGTCATCGGCTCCGACCTGTCCGGAGTCGTGCTGCGTACCGGGCCCGGCGTGTACGCGTGGAAGCCTGGCGACGAGGTCGTCGCGCACTGCCTGTCGGCCGAGTTGGAGGCGCCCGACGGGCACAGCGACACGATGCTCGACCCGGACCAGCGCATCTGGGGTTACGAGACCAACTTCGGCGGCCTGGCCCAGCTGGCGCTGGTCAAAGCGAACCAGCTGATGCCCAAGCCGGCGCACCTGACGTGGGAGGAGGCCAGTACGCCCGGTCTGGTCTCCTCCACCGCGTACCGGCAGCTGGTTTCCCGCAACGGCGCCCAGATGAAGCAGGGCGACAACGTGCTCATCTGGGGCGCATCCGGCGGCGTGGGGGCGTTCGCGACGCAGTTCGCGCTGGCCGGCGGCGCGAAGCCGATCTGCGTGGTGTCCAGCCCGGCCAAGGCCGCCATCTGCCGGGCGATGGGCGCCGAGGCGGTCATCGACCGTGCTGACGAGGGCTACACGTTTTGGAAGGACGAATACACCCAGGACCCAGGGGAATGGAAACGGTTCGGCCGCCGGATCCGGGAGCTCACCGGCGGGGAGGATCCCGACATCGTCTTCGAACATCCCGGCCGGGACACCTTCGGCGCCTCGGTGTACGTCACCCGCAAGGGCGGCACCGTCGTGACCTGTGCATCCACTTCCGGCTACCGCCACGAGTACGACAACCGCTACCTGTGGATGTCACTCAAACGGATCATCGGATCACATTTCGCCAACTATCGGGAGGCATGGGAGTCCAACCGCCTCATCGCCAAAGGCAAGATTCACCCCACCCTCTCCCGAACGTACGCCCTGGAACACGCCGGTCAGGCAGTCGACGACGTGTACCGCAACCGGCACATCGGCAAGGTCGGCGTGCTGGCCCTGGCACCGCACGAGGGGCTGGGCGTCCGCGACACCGCGATGCGCGATGCGCATCTCGACGCGATCAACCGCTTCCGGCAGACGGAGTCGCCGCGAGACCAGGAACTCGTATGACCGGCGATCCCAGCTGAACGAGGAGACACCACATGCCCGTACGCGACGGCGCTCTCCACGCCGGGAGCGACCTCCACATGTCACACACCCGGAGAACCGTCGCATCGTGGAGGAGATGGTCCCGGAGTCACCCCGGGACTGGCCCGTCGTGGCCAGTGACATGGCCGAGATCTTCGCCGACGTGGAGCGGACACCAAGCCTGCTCAGGCAACGATGGGCCAAGGTCATCTGGCCTCCGGGAAACCACGAGCTGTGGACCCGTCCGCAGGACGCCGTCCAGGCGTGCGGCGCGGCACGCGGCCCTGGTCCGGATGTGCCGGAGACCGACGTGCTCACCTCGGAGGACGCGTACGCCGTACGCCATCAAGGAGGTTTTCGATCTGCGCACCGCCGCGATCATCCGCGCCCTGGAGCTGCTGCGCCTGATCCACCAGCAGGCCGCGGCGTACGGGCGGCCGGGAGCCGCCGGACCTGAAGTGGGAGAGCACCGAGCGCGCCCAGAACCTCAAGGGCATCGCGTCCTGAACCGCACGCCTTCATGGAGGGGAAACAAATGACCGACAAAAATCTCGTCACGGTACACTCCGACGCCGATCTCGACCAAGTCTGCAATCTCCTCGATCAGCATGGTGCAGTCGTCGTGGAGGAGTTCCTGGACCCCGACACCCGGCAGGCGCTCTGGGCCGACCTGGGTCCCGCGCTGGAGAAGTTCGGCTACGGCGACAATGATTTCTCCGGCCACAAGACCAAACGGATGTCCTCGCTGTTCGCCCGTAGCCGGCACATGGCCGCCGTTGCGCTGCACCCGTTGTTCCTCGGGGCTGCCCGCCGACTCATTCAGCAGCCCGTGCCCGTGTGGTTCAGCGGTCAGCAGGTGAACATCTCACCCAACATCCAGGTCAGCGCAACCCAGGTGATCCAGATCTGGCCCGACGAGGGTGCGCAGTGGCTGCACCGCGACGATACCTCTCACCTGCGGCCCTACCCCGCGCCCATTACCCGGGTCCAGGTCATGGTCGCGATGACCGATTTCACCGCGGAGAATGGCGCGACCATGACGATCCCGGGAAGTCACCGCTGGGACGACGAGCGGGCACCGCAGCGCGACGAGGCGGTGCCCGCTGAGATGCCGGCCGGATCCGCACTGATCTGGCTCGGCGGTCTCTATCACGGTGGCGGGCGTAATTCGTCCACCGAGCCGCGTACCGGGCTGACCCTGTCCTATATCGCCGGCAACATGCGACAGGAGGAAAATCAGTATCTCGCGGTGCCGATGGATGTGGTCCGCGAGTACCCCGAAGAGTTGCAGCGTCTGCTGGGCTACGACGTCTGTCCTCCATTCCTCGGCTGGTACGAATCCAGTAACCCGCTCAACCTGATCACCGAGCGCGCCGGTTGACGAGCTTCCCGTGTCGGCCGTCATCCGCCTTCGACTTCCGAAGTTGAAAGGCTGGGGATCTCGGTTTCCCTTCCTGCTTCTTGTCGGCGTGGATATGTGCCTTTATCGCGACGCAGGCGCTCGGCGCAGTCACCCAAGAAGCGGGAGGCGTCCCGGTGGGGATGCCTCCGGGCCTGTCGGTGAATTACTGACCTTGTAGCCGTGGTGTCGCGGGTGGCTGACGGAGTGTGATCCCTGCGGTATGCCGTCTGTATGAGGTATCCGCAGGGCGGTGGGCTCACGCCTGAGAGACAGGCATTTCGCGAGCGGATCCGCATGGAGGCGGCCGAGCGGTTCGCTGCCGGGGCCTCGAACGCGGAGATCGCCAAGGACTTACGGGTCACCGTGCGCTCGGTGCAGCGGTGGCACCGGGCCTGGCAGGACGCGGGCGCGGACGGGCTGCGTTCGGCCGGGCCGGCCTCACCGCCCAAGCTCAGCGACGCGCTGTTCACCGTGCTCGAGCTGGAGCTGGACAAGGGTGCAGTGGCGCACCGCTGGCCGGATCAGACCTGGACCCTGTCCCGCATCAAGACCCTGATCGGACGCCGGTTCCACAGGAGCTTCACCCTGTCGGGCATCGCGCAGATGCTGCGTCGCCACGGGCGGAGCCACCAGATCCCCGCCCGGCGCGCAGTCGAGCGAGACGATGCCGCGGTGGCGGGATGGGTGAGGGAGACCTGGCCGTCCGCGGAAGAACGGCGGCGGCGCTCGACGCCTACCTCGTCTTCGAGGACGAGGCCGGCTTCTCGATGACGCCGCCGACCGCCCGCACCTGGTCCCGCCGCGGGACCACTCCGGTCGTGAGGATCCGCGGACGATCCCAGCGCCGGATCTCGATCGCAGCCCTGGCCTGCTACACACCAGGCGAACGCTCCCGCCTGATTTACCGACCCATCGTCCACCCGGACCACAGGGCCGGCGGGCGCCGCAGCTTCGCCTGGACCGACTACCGCGACCTGCTGATCGCGGCCCACCGGCAGCTCGGCCACCCTCTCGTACTCGTGTGGGACAACTTGGACGTCCACCGCGACGCCCGCATGCGCGCCTTCATCGACGCCCACGACTGGATCACTGCCCACTACCTGCCGCCGTACGCACCGCAGTTCAACCCCGTCGAAGGCATCTGGTCCCTACTCCGCCGCCGCAGCCAGGCGAACACCGCTTTCACCGACCCCGCCCAGCTCATGCGCGCCCTCCGCCGAGGCCTGCGCGAGATCCAGTACCGCAGCAACCTCATCGACGGATGCCTCACGGGCGCAGGCCTCACCCGGACGACACCACGCCTACAACCTCAGTAACCGCCTGAGGCGTCTATGCGGTCACACATTAGCAACGTGTCATTTCGCCACGGCCACGGTAGCGATGACACCGGCAATGGTCGCCGTCGCCGCGATGGCGCTCCATATCACTGAGCTGCGGTGCCACCAGGGTTGCAGGAGCGTCGGCACTGGCTCGTTGGCAGAAACGGTCGCTGTGCTGTCACCAGCGGATTTCGCGCTTGGCGCGACAATGTTGATTGTGGTTCCGTCACCTCCCGTGATACTGAACGTCTGCTGCGCGGCCGAATCGATCTGATCAGGACTGGGATTCCGCTGGCCGGGCGGCATAGCCGCTCTCACTTCCGCGACGAACTGCGTCAAGCGTGTCCTGATGTGATCATGGACCTGCTGAAGAGCCGTCAGCCGCACTAACCAATGCAGCGACAGGACGGCGGAGCCGTTGCCCAGCTCATTCGTCACCTCCGCCAGGTACTCGGCTGAACCCGGCGGGCGGAGCTCCAGGTTGTACCCCCTGGCGATCAGAGCCTCCATCTCCCTGACTCCGTATCGGATCGGCGCATGCTCCCCGATGCCACGATCACGTACCGACTGAGGAAGCTGATACGGGCTGATCCGCCGGATACCTTCTGCTCGTGGCCGGCCAGGGGCGCTGGGCTCCAGAGCTATCTCGAGCGTTGCCGCAACCTCTCGAAACCTGGGCACTTCCTCGCCGACTTCATACCCTTCTAACTGCTTCAGCGCCCAGGCACGGAGTTCTTCCTGGCGAGCATAGCCAGCTATGAGCAGAAACCGTCGAAGGGCGGTGGCCAAGGAGACGTCCTCGTCTAAAACGGCACGCTCAAGCTGGTCCAGGCCCTCGATGTCAGGTGTCGTCACAGAAGCCGAGTATTCCCTGCCCATCTCTAGTCGAGGAGGATTTCACAGAACATCGCTCGCCTACACGCGATACTTCCGCTTAGTCCGAGGATTTATGTTCGATTATCGGGCGTCAGAATTTATGCCGGTTTGGCACGGCTTTGCCGGTGAAGCGACGATTGTCCACTCACAAAGGCCGCCTCGTGGGTGAACCCGATCGAGGCCCACTTCGGACCACTGCGGCAGATCACCATCGCCAGCTCCAACCACCCCGTGCAGGCCCGGGCCCTGCATGCGTACCTGCGGTGGCGCAACGCCAACGCCCGCCACCGCGACGTCCTGGCCGCTGAACGCAAGGAACGCGCCCGCGTCCGCAGCAAGGAAGGCATCCGCTGGGGCGGACGCCCTCTCGAACCTGCGGCGTGAACAACCCGGCGTCGGGATGACCGTGGAGTGCCTGGCCGTGAACTTCCTCAACCTCGAACTGCGTCCGTTCCTGTCCCGGTGGCACCCGCGCCTGCGGGCCTTCGAAGAGGCGTCACCGGGGCGCCCCGAAACGGAGTGGCCCCTCGCCGCGGACTGCGGTGCCGAACTGCGGCTGCTCCAGGGCAATGCCCGCAGCTACCTGCTGGCGTTCGCGCGACTTGCCGGCGTCCGGGACGCCGAAGCAATGATCGACGCACCCCTGGTCCACCGCCCCCATGCCGTGGCGCCGCCCCGTGGACCTGTGGGCAGCTGACAACCGGGCGGTCCGCCCGGTCTCGACCCGACCCGACCCGTCCCGTCCCGCCGGCCGGGCCGGTACGGTGCTCACGTGGAGCAGCGAGGACCATGGACCCGGTACGGCGGCACGATGGCATACCGCACCCCCCCATTTCCAGGTACACCGTGACGAGGTCACCGGGCCCGACGGACGACGCGGCGGCTACGACTGGGTTCAGGCACCCGACCAGGTTCGGGTGGCGGCTCTCGTCGAGGGGCAGCTCCTCTTGGTCGAGCAGTACCACTACCTCGCCGGTGCCCTGTGGCAGTTGCCCGGTGGGTCCGTCGACCCGGACGACGACGCGTTGACCGCGGCGCGGCGCGAGCTGGCCGAGGAGACGGGGTACCACGGCGGCACCTGGATCGGGCACGGCTTCCTCCACCCCCTGCCCGGCCTCACCGACTGCCGGGTCCACCTGTGGTGCGTCGACCAGCCGACATCCGGTCCGGCCGCTGCGGAGCCGTCCGAGGCGGACCTGAGGGTCCTCCGCGTTCCCCTGCCGGAAGCCGTCGCCGCCATCGCGAGGGCCGGCTCCGCTGCGCTCCCAGCGCCGCTCTGGTCCTGTCCCTGACGGGCTGAGCCGGGCCGTCCACCGGCGCGGACCCGGCTCCGGGACCCCGGCACGACTCACCGCGGCCTCCGCCGGCGCGCGAAGGGCCCCCGGCGATACCGAGCGGCCCAGGTCGGGAGGCAGGTGCCGAACAGTGCTGGCCGGATCGGCGCCGACGGCACGCGCCCTCAGGTAACCCCGCCCCCGCGGAGGTCGAGGACCGCACCGTCCCGGGCCACTGGGAGGGCGACCTCGTGATGGACACACGCCCCTCGGCGGTCGCAACGCTCGTCGAACGCACCAGCCGCTACACCGCCCTCATCGCGCTGCCGGAAGGCCTCAAGGCCGAGCAGGTTGCCCCACACCTCACCCGAAGTCTCCTCGGTATCCCGCCCCAGCTGCGGCGGACGCTCACCTGGGACCGGGGGCGCGAGATGGCCGAGCACCAGGCCATCACCGCCACGACCGGTATGCCGATCTACCTCTGCAAACCGCGCAGCCCGTGGCAGCGCGGAACCAACGAGAACACCAACCGACTGCTACGGCAGCATCTCCCCAAGAGCGCGGACCTCCGCACGTTCAGCCAGGCCGACCTGGACGCCATCGCCCACGAGCTCAACCACCGTCCGCGCAAGATCCACGGCTACCGCACCCCGGCAGAGGTCTACGCTGAGCTTCTGAACAGCGGTGATGTGCTGACCACTTGAGCCCGCCAACGGGAGGCGTATCTACCGGGCCAGTCAGTCGACCCCGTATGTCCATCGAGCTGATGCCGTATCAACCTAATGTCCAGTAACCCAGTTGCAGTTCGCTATCCCTGCTGGTCAGAGGCGCCTTCTCGAGTCCATTCGGCTGCCGTGCCATCTGGCGCCGGAAGTCCGTAACCTCCCCCGAGGCCGGCTGTCGTGATCGTCATGCAGGATGTGCGACCCGACGTCTGGGTGGCGGAACTGGAAGAGGTACTCGCGCAGATCGGTCACCAGTTCGAGCGGATGGACCAGAGACGCAGGCACTCGCCGGCGTTGTCACGTTGTTGGGTGCGTGGCTGTCTGCTGGCGCTTCGGGGCGTGGTGGGCCCGCGGCCCGGGCCTGCGCTCAGGCCGTGGTGGGCAGGTTGGCAGCGCCGGTGATCCGGTCCCGGATCGCGAAGCGGACGGTCATCTCGGCGTGGTAGTTCGAGGCGGTCATCAGGTGGCGGCGGGGCCGGAAGTGCGGTGAGATACCGCCGAACACGGCCAGGAACCGTTGTGCGGCACCCACCGATCGGAAGCCCTTCATCGCACGCCCGCGTTGCCGCGTGGGCTGGTGGCTGTTCCCGGCCCGGTCGTTCAGGCCCTTGTGGCAGCGGTGCTCCACCGACGGCACGACCTCACGGTGGGCGGCACCGTGGGAGCGCAACTTGTCGGTGACGACCACCCGCGGCACCGCACGCGTCGTCTTCAGCAGGCGGCGGAAGAAGCGCCGGGCCGCGGCCTTGTCCCTTCGGCCCTGGACCAGGATGTCGAGCACGGGGCCGCCGGCGGCCCCGGCCGCCCGGACCGCGCGCGCCGACGGCGGATGGTCTCGTGGGAGACGAGGACGCCGCGCTGCCCCTGCCGCACCAGCGGCGCGGACATCTCACCGCCGAACTCCCCGACCGTCACCCCTGGCAAAGCTCTGCCGGGCCCGGGCGTTGGTACGCAGCGGGATGGGCGCACCTGCAGGCTGTCGGCCGGGGCCGGGGCATGTCAGCGGCGGCGCCCGGACGATGCCCGCTGCGCCGTCTTCTTCGCGTGGGCCGCCGCGTCTGCCACCCTGCGGTCCGGGTGGTGGGCGTGCAGGGTGTCCAGGATGCGCAGCGACGTGCCCGGGTCCGCTTCGGCCAGGGCGTCGGTGAGGGCTGCAGCGCCGCCGGGCCAGGTGGCGGCCGCCGTGTCGAAGGCGGGGAGCAGGGTCGTCGGCGGGATGTCGGCCGCGGCCGGGGTGCCCGTCTCGCCCGCGTCGTACCGGCGCTTCCCATGGCCGAGCCTGTCGTCGATCCAGCGCTGGTCCAGCTCCTCGACGAGCACCGTGGCGCGGGCGGTGAGGGGGACCATGTCCTCGGGGACGGACTCTCCCCGGGCCAGCAGCAGCCCGCGGGCGGCGGCCCCGGTCACCGGGTCGGTGAGCGCGGCGCGCAGCACCGTGTCGGGGATCGCGGCGACATCGAGGCGGGCGAAGTACTCGGACGTGCGGGCGGCATCGGACTCGTCGGCCTTGGCCGCGGAGACGGCGTCGAGCAGCTCGCCCCATGCCTCGTCCGTGCCACCGCGGTGCGCGGCCCACGCGGCAAGCGTGGCGGCGGCGATCCGGGTGGGCCAGTGGCGGGTGGCGGCCACGGTCTCGGCCGCGTTCCACTCCGCCACGGTTTCCTGGTCGGGGGCGGCCGCATGGCCGGCGGTGAGCACGTGGCGCATGACGGCGGCGCCGAGCGGGGTGAGCCCGTAGGTGTCGCCGGTACGGAAGACGCAGCCGGTGGCGGCCAGTTGGTCCACGAGTGACGCCAGTCCGTGTGCGGGGGCGTCGAGTTCGGCGCGGTCGGCGTCCGTGACGGCGGGCATCCCGAGGAGTGGGGACAGCTCCTCGGGCGCCGGGAGCTCGTAGGCGTCGGGGGCGTTGCGCGACACGGGCGTCGGAGCGTCCTCCAGTGCGGGCGGCAGGCCGTCGGACTTCGCGTCGGCAATCTTGCGGGCGATCGAGTCGGGGGTGCTGCCGCGTTCGTACAGCGAGTAGAGGAGGTGCGCTGCGTCGAACGAGTACGCCTCCTGCGGGCCGGTGACCGGCGGCAGCCGTTCGGCCTGGGCGGCCAGGACGTCGGCGGCCAGCTCGAGCAGCTCCTGCGGGGTGCCGTCGGCCCACACGGCGGTGGCGGGGCCGGGCAGGCCGCAGCGTTCCGCGACGTCGCGCAGCTCGTCGTCGAAGGTCCCGGCCGCGAGCGCCGCGGGCAGCGGGGCGGCGTGCAGCAGGTCCCGGATCTCGTCGGGCGACGGGACGGACGGCGGGGGCGGCAGCGGGACGGACGAGTCGCCGTAGTAGTCGAGGTGTTCGTCGAGCATGCGGTCGGCGAGCGCGACGTGTGGCATCGCCTCCGGGGCGGGGGCGAGTGCGGCGTGCCGGACGGCGAACGCCTCCGTGAGCCCCGCCGCGGTCCACCGGTCGGTCAGCGCATCGGCGATGCGCTCCAGTTCACTGCTGAGCGCGTCGTCGGGGCGTCGGTCGTCCAGCGGCGGTGTGGGCAGCAGCGGGCCCGCCGGTGATGCCTCGCGGGTGTCGCGGGCGAACGCGGCGAGCAGCGCCTCGCTGAGACGGATCCGCACGGCGAACGTCCGTTCCGCCACGTCGGAACGGTGCAGCGGCTCGGGCAGAGCCGGCCGGTCGGCGTGCGGTGTGTTCTCGTAGGCGTCGAGCCAGGCCCTCACGGCGGCGGGGTCGTCCGGGTCGACACCGTCGGCGGTCAGCAGCGACGCGTACCAGCGGTGCCAGGTCAGATTCGCCGGGTCCGTCATGGCGCGGCGGAAGCCGGGCACGGCTTCCTCGACTGCGGCGAGCAGGCGTGCGTGACGCTTGGCGTTGAGCCGGCCCGCTGCCCGGACCCGGTCGGCGAGGGTGCCGAGGAGGCCGGGCAGGGCGTCCAGCTCGTCGTCGCCGGCGCACAGCAGCTGCGGCAGGTCCTCGTGCAGCACCTGCCGCAGCAGGCCGGGGGTCGGCTCCGGCACGCCCGCCCTGCGGTCCGCTCCGCGCAGCGCGAGCATCGTCAGCACAGCGTCCGTGAGGCGCGCCGGCAGTGCGACGTCTCTCTCCTCCGTCGCCCAGCTGAGGAAGTCGTCGCGGCCGGTGTTCAAGGCGTTCATACGAGTCACTCGTGGAGCGTATGGGTACGGGCGGCCCCGGTGATCCTTCCGGGGCCTGGGGTTGGCCCGATCGAGCGAGTGATACGTCTGTGCGGCCCGCTCCCCGGCTCACCGGGCGGAGCGGCGGCGGAGCCGGTCGGAGCCCGGAACCGGCAGGGGCGGGCGAGGCGGGGCGGGATTCGCGTGGTGGCGATGAGTTCGCGTCGAGCGGGCAGTCAGCACTGCACATGGACACCTCCGACACCACACCCCTACCCGATTCCACTCCAGCCGTAGTCGTGGATCTGGTGGGCTGCCATCGACAAGCGGTCGGGGACGGGAAAAGTGAGCGGAGTGAGGGCTCACTCCGCACTCTCGCGGTCATGACAGCGCCTAAGGAGAACCAGACCACCCGCGCCGCGCTCCCGGCATGTCGCTGGAGCGGCGCCGCGAAATGATCATCCAGACCGCGATCCCGCTGATCGCCGAGTACGGCGCCACAGTGACGACCGCGAAGATCGCCCGCACCGCGGGCATCGGCGAGGGCACGATCTCCCGGGTCTTCGCCGACAAGGACGAACTGCTGCGGGCCTGCATGGCCGAGGCGCTCTCCCCCGAACACGCGGTCCGCGAGCTGGACGCGATCGACGTGTCCCAGCCGCTGCCCGACCGGCTCGCGGAGGCGGCCGAGGCGCTGCAGGCGCACCTGTCCAGGATGGGCACGATCGCCGGCTCGCTGGGGCATCGCGGCGGCAAGCCCCCCGGCACCGTGCGCGGCGCGGGCCGCGACGAGTCGACGACCCGTACCCGCGCGGCCCTCGCGGAGCTGCTGGAACCCGACAAGGCCGTCCTGCGCCGGCCGCCGGAGCAGATCGCGGCCCTCTTCTTCGGGCTGCTCTTCGCCCAGCCGCGTACGGAGGACGAGCCCGACCTGGCCCCGCAGGAGCTGGTGGAGGTCTTCCTGCACGGGGCCGCTCTCGGAGGGCGCCAAGTGAGCGCGCGGAGAAGGCGCCTGGGGCTACGGCCCTGGCCCCCGTCCTGGCCCCCGTCCTGGTGTGGCTGGTCGCGGACCCACTGCTGGGGCACCGGCTGCGGATCGCCGACGGCGAGCAGACACTCGACATCGGCGCCGTGCCCGTGGCGGTCGTCGCACTGCTCGCATCGCTTGCCGGCTGGAGACTGCTGGCAGCCCTGGAACGGTTCGGGGCGCGGCGCGCCCGCACCGTCTGGACCGGGGTGGCCGTCGCCGTACCGGCCGTGTCCTTCCTGCCGTTCATCGGCGACGGCATGGACGACGGCACCCGGGTCTTTCTCGCTCTGATGCACCTGGCGGTTGCGGCGGTACTGATCCCTGGGCTGGACGGCAGGTCCCCCGGGGCGGGAGCCGGTGCCGCCAGGGGGTGACCGCCGGCACCGGGAGTGTCTGATCAACGGCGGATCTGCTGATCAAGGAAACGCCGGAGATGACCGAGACCGTTGTCGAACAGGAGTCCGTGGAAAAGCCGGCGGTCACGCCGGTGCCGGCCGCGTCGGATGAGCAGCCGGTCGCGATCCTCGTGGACCGGGCCCGATCCGAGGGGCTGCAGCCGACCGGCGAGGGCGGCCTGTTGCAGATGCTGACCAAGCGGGTGCTGGAGCCCACCCTGGAGGGCGAGATCACCGGTCGCCTCGGATACGAGAAGCACGACGCCGAGGGCCGTAACAGCGGCAACAGCAGGAACGGAACCCGGGCGAAGACCGTATTGACCGACGTTGGTCCGGTCGAGGAGGTCCCCGGGATCTGGCCGGCAGGTTCGAGCCGCAGCTCGTCAAGAAGCGGCGGCGCCTGACCGGCGTGGACGAGAAAGCGCTGTCGCTGTCCGCGAAAGGGCTCACGCACGGGGAGATCTCCGCGCACCTGGCCGATGTCCACGGCTGCGGAGCTCTCCCGGCAGACCGTCTCGACGATCACCGCCAAGGTGGTGGAGGGCATGGCGGAATGGTCCAACCACCCGCTGGACCGCGTCTCTCCGGTCCTGTTCGTGGACGCCATCAACGTCAAGATCCGCGACGGCCAGATCGCGAACCGCCCGATCTACGTCGTCATGGGCGTGATCACCGAAGGTACCCGGGACGTCCCGGGGTCTGGGCCGGCGACGGCGGCGAGGGCGCGAAGTACTGGCTGCAGGTGTTCACCGAGCTGAAGAACCGCGGTATCGACGACGTGCTCATGCTGGTCTGTGACGGACTGAAGGGCCTGCCCGATGCGGTGGAGGCCCTCTGACCTCGAACGATTGTCCAAACTTGTGGAGTTCACCTGCTGCGGAACAGCTTCCGTCACGCGGCCCGCCAGGACTGGGACAAGGTCGCCAAGGCGCTGCGCCCGTTTGCACCGCGCCGAACGAGGACGCGGCGATGGAGCGGTTCCCGGAGCTCCAGGAGGCGTGGGGCCGGAAGTGTCCGGCGATCGTGAAGCTGTGGTCCGACGCCTGGGCCGGGCTCGTGCCCCTCCTCTCCTTCGACGTCGGGGTCCGTGAAGTCATCTGCTCGACGAACGCGATCGAAAGTGTGGACGCCCGCACACGCAGGGCCGTCCGGGCCCGTGGGCACCTCCCGAACGAGACCGAGGTGCTCAAGTGCGTCTGCATGGCGCTGATGAGCCTGGACCCGACCGGCAAGGGCTGCAAGCAGGGGCCATCCTGTACAAACTGTTGTACGCACTTGCCTCCCGATCACGTAGAGGTCATTCATGCCTGCCCAGCAGCCGAGTCCTGCCGTTGCCGACGTGCCGCTCCTGGTCCCGCCTCGCCACGACAGCGGTGGAACGACAAGCGCTCCCCGCGATGACGTCTCGGCTCCAGGGGAGATCGACCCATCGGTCTGGCGTGTTGTCGGTGACCCGCTGGTCGCGGCGCCCAAGGGGGGCGTGTTGTCCGGCTCCCGGGTCGCGGTGAAGGACCTCTTCGCTGTCGCCGGCCATGCGATCGGGGCGGGAAATCCGGCATGGCTGCGCGAGGCGCCGATCGAGTCCGCCCACGCCGCGGCCGTCCAGGCCCTGCTGCAGGCAGGGGCGGACGTCACCGGTATCGCACGGGCCGACGAGCTGGCCTACGGCCTGTCCGGGCTCAACACGCACTACGGGATGCCGCCGAATCCCGCGGCGCCCGGGCGGGTCCCCGGAGGGTCCTCGAGCGGCTCGGCCAGCGCCGTCGCCCTGGGGCTGGCCGACATCGGCCTGGGCACTGACACGGCGGGCTCGGTGCGGGTGCCGACCTCCTACTGCGGGCTGTACAGCCTGCGGCCGTCACACGGTCTGGTCCCGGACACCGGCCAGATCGGTCTCGCACCTTCGTTCGACACCGTGAGCTGGATCACCCGGACACCGCGACTGCTCAGCCGGGTGTCCGACGTGCTCCTCCCGCGGCGACCCGCTCAGCCGATCAAACGGCTGCTCCTGGCCACGGACCTGTTCGACCTGGTGGGCCCGGCACTGCGTCTGCCGCTGCAAGACGCGGCCCACGCGTGGGCGGACCGGCTGGCCGTCCCGCTGCAGCCGAGGAGCAGCACCTGCGCCGCACATCTCGAGGAGTGGGCAGAGGCACTGGGTGTCCTCCAAGCCGTGGAGATGTGGCAGCTGCACGGCAGCTGGCTGAAGACGCACCGCGAGGCCGTCTCGCCCCTCGTCGCAGACGCCATCGCTGCGGGCGAGGGCATGCCGGTCGAATACCTCGCGTGGGCCCGGGACACCGTGAGCCAGGCGCGGAGCACGCTCGCCGAACTGGTCCCGCCCGGGACCGCGCTCGTACAGCCGGCGGCCCCAACGGCGGCTCCCCTGCCCGGCCCGGCCGTCACCGGCATGGCGCTGCGTACCGCGACCGTGCAGCTGATCTGCGCTGCAAGCGTGGCGGGCCTGCCGGTCCTGACCCTGCCCGGAGTGCGGAGCCCGGTCGGCCCCGTCGGGCTCAGTCTCGTCGCGACCGCCGGCAGCGATCGCGCCCTGACCGCCGCACTCGCCGATCACACCGCCGACTCCGCGGCCCTGACACCGTCCTGACACCCCTGCCCGCCTCCCTGCCGGAGGCGTGAGGTCCTGCCCCGATGACCACATCGGTCAGCAACGTTGTTCCTGCCGAGAACGTCATTCATCCGGCCCGGCAGCCGCAGCCTGCGTGGCACCTCCGACGGCAGCCGGTACGGCAGCGCCACCGGGAACGCCCGGCCGCTCGGGCTGAACCGCACCTTCTCCTCACCGAGTCGGCGCTCCGGCACCGACAGCTGGTGGCGCAGGGCGAGGGTCTCCACATCCGTGTCCCGATCGCTCATCGGCAGCAGGCGCAGCAGGGCGAACGCGTCGCCCTGCCCAGGTGGGCCGGTCGCAACAGCACGGTCGGTCCTCATGCCGCGTTGATCGACAGCCCGCGACGGCGCGGACCCGACCGACCGCGCTCGACACCCCGTACACCCCGCACACCGACTCCGACCAGCGCGGACGAGGTCACCGGCAAGCGCAGGTCCAGGTGCCAGGCTCGCGTCCGACTCGTTGTCTCTGCCGTGGGCCGGGGAAACTTCGGCGTCCTCAAGACCCGCAGACCCGCAGGGATGTTCCCCAACCGCCACTCGCGGCACTCCTGGGAACCTCCAAGGCGCTGATCGGAGCGCCGTCCGCAAGGCCACCCGAGTCCTTCAGGCCCTCGACCGCACCATTCCCGCCGGCGCCATCACCGTGACCACGGCCGACCAACTCGCCGCCATCGCCGACCACGTGCTGAGCCGATGAACCCGTGCCCGGAACCGAGGAGCTGTTTTTCGACAGCTCCTCGGCCCGTCAGGCGGATGCCTGTCCGCTGATTTCCGCCAGCAACTCCAGCGACCTCAGCCATGCCTTCCTGTCGATGGCCGAGGACACGATGATCAGCTCGTCCGCCTGGGCGAGCTCGGTGAAGCGGTCCAGGTAATCCTTGACCTCGGCGGGGTTGCCGACGGCGGTGTACTGGAGCATTTGCAGAACCTGCTGTCCGGCGGGGGTCTCGAGGATCATGTCCGCCTCCTCCGGCGTGAACGTCCGGCCGCCTCGGCCGAGCATCTGGGTCACGCGGTGGCGCTTCGTGGCATGGAGATGCTCCCGGGCGTCTTCCGTCGTGTCCGCCGCGATGACGTTGACGCCGGCGATGACGTACGGCTTGTCCAGTTGCGCCGACGGCTGGAATTCGCGCCGGTAGAGGGCGACGGCGTCCCGCAGCGCGTTCGGGGCGAAGTGGGAGGCGAAGGAGTACGGAAGCCCGAGTGCGGCGGCGAGCCTCGCACCGAACAGGGACGAACCGAGAATGTACAACGGCACGTCGGTGCCCTTGCCCGGTGTGGCGTCGACACCTGGGATGCGCGACTCACCTGCCAGGTAGCCCTGCAGCTCCAGCACGTCCTGCGGGAAGGTGTCCGCCGACCTGGGGTCGCGGCGCAGCGCACGCATCGTCTGCTGGTCGCTGCCCGGTGCCCGGCCCAGGCCCAGGTCGATGCGGCCGGGGTGCAGCGTCGCCAGGGTTCCGAACTGTTCGGCGATCGGCAGCGGTGCGTGATTGGGCAGCATGATGCCGCCGGCGCCGAGGCGGATGGTCCGCGTGTGCGCGGCGATGTGCGCGATGAGCACGCTGGTCGCCGAGGACGCGATGGTCGGCATGTTGTGGTGTTCCGCATACCAGATACGCCGGTAGCCCCACTCCTCGGCGTGCTGGGCCATGGTCACGCTGGCCTGGAAGCTGTCGGCGGCGGTTTCGCCCTCGCCTATCTGCGCCAGGTCGAGGATGGAGAGCGGGACAGTCACGGGTAGCAGACCTCTCGGAGAGACAGACACCGGTACGGGCGCGGGCACGCCGAATGCCGAGCGTGCCCATATCCGGGAACACCGATGAAGCCCGGGATATTTCGGCGCCCCTGTCCACCGGCCCGTCGGAGGCATCGAGCGGGAAGTCTGTCGCTACCGCGGGGATGGTGGCGGGAAGAGGACGGTCACGTCCGGGATGCGCTCGAAGGAGACGGACAGGATGACGACGTCCTTCACCCCGGCGGAAAGCCGATCAAGCGCTGAACTGGCCCTGGTGGCGCCGCCGTCACCAGGCCACCGCGCAACGCTGCCACTACCGTCGCCGCGACGAGGGAAGTAACGACCTTCCGGCACCCGAGGGCACGACAGCCGAATAGACTCGAGAAGCCACCTCTGACCAGCAGGGATGGCGAACTGCAACTGGAGTACCAGCCTGGATCTTGCATGACGGTCCGCCGACCGGACGAGGATGTTGTAGCCGGAGCTACCCCCGCGGGTGCGGGGACGACCCAGTCGTGGACGGCCAGGCACTCCTTGTCCCGGCTTCTTGCGGCCGCGTGCAGTGACCGGTCATCCGGCGCAGGTCGAGCGGTGTATCGGAGCCACGTCTTCGTGGTGCGGCAACAGCGCCAACGACCCCGGCACCGGCAGGTGGATCCAGCCCTCGATGCGGGCCTCGTCGAGCTCCGTCGCCTCGGGGCGGGCGGTCAGACCGCATGCCACCGCACGCGCCGTCAGCGCGCACACCAGCGCGTCGAAGGCATGCTCACTCGCGTCGTAGGCGTGCGCCGTCGGCTCATCGCACCGCAGCCAGGGTGCGGCGGCGAGCAGGGCGTCCATCCGCCGGGGGCCGTCGAGAAGCTCCCAGCGGTGCCTGGATGCCTTCGGGTACACCTCGGCGATCGGCCCGCGTCCCGTCCGGTCGACGCGAACGCCGCGGCGGTTGAGCTCGTCCTCCAGGTGTGCCCACCGCGCCACCATGGCGCCGATCCGGTCGAAAGGAGCCGGAAGCGGGGGCGCGACCGGGTAGATCTGGTCGCGCACGATCCGGTCCGTGAGCCGGTACCGCAGGTAGTCCTTGCGGTAGCGCTCACTGTCCTGGCCGCGGCCCGGCCACGGGTTCTCGGCGAGGTGCGCCCCGACCGCGCGCACGAACTCGGCCGGCCACCCGAACGGTGTGTCGACGCCTGCCTGGTCGCCGGGACGCAGCCCTGAGAGTTCGTTGATCAGCAGGTCGTCGGTGCATTTGAGCGCGGGTGGCCCGACCGCGGCCATCCCGTCCGCCCACTCCACCACCGACATCGCCGTTTTCGAGCGGTCGGCTGACAGATCGATCCCCACCGTGCGCATGCCGCCCATGGTGGCAGGTCCACATGCGCGCAGTCCCGTGGGTGCGGCCATGCGCGCTCCTCCCCGCCGATGACACTGCCACCGTCACGGCCAGGAGAGAGCCGTTCACCGACGCCGCCCCGGACCGCATCACCGCGACCGCGCGTGGCGGCCAGGATCCGGCCACGTGGCTGCGTCAGATCGTACGAAACCGGCTGGCGCCGAAGGATCTCGAGGACACGCTCATCGGCGCTCACTTCACGGTCGCTGCCCGTGCCGCCGCCGGTATCTGGCGGCCCGGATGCCGACGGGGGATGCAGCATCCGGGCCCGTTCAACAGCGTAGTCCTGCCAGACCGGACAACCACCACACTTCGCGTGAAGGGCGAAAGAGGAGCGAAGAGCCCCGGCTGTCCGAACTGCTCGGTACCACAGGCAAGGAAGGCGTGCTCGCGGAGGATTTCGCGTACGTCCTGCTCAAGCTCTCGGAAATGATGGGCTACGCCGAAGACGGCAACTGGCGCAGCATGCAGGAGAAGGCCGGCAGTCTGCGGAGGGAAGGTCAGGCAGCAAAGGCAAGGTACGTGCCGGTTGTGAGGCCGGAGAAGGTGATCAGCTGGCGTGGTTTGAGGCAGGTGAAGGCCACGTGCACGGCGATGCCGGCGGCGACCGCGTACGGCATCGTCTGCGGGATGAGCAGGGCGGGAGTCAGTACGATCTCCAGCGCGATGACGGCGGCCGCGGCCAGGCGCCACAGGCGGATGTCGCGGGGGGTGAGGTTGCCGATGAGGCGGCAGACGACGCCGGGGACGGCGTACTGGCGCCGGTAGGGCAGCTGCTGCCTGAGCTGGGTGAGGGTGTGGATCCACTGGGCGAGGTACAGGCCGGTGCGGAATTGCGGGGACTTGAGTTTCTGCCAGGCACTGTTCCAGTAGATGTCCGTGGTGACCAGCACCAGCAGGCACTGCGTCCATGTGTTGGCCGTGCTGGGCGCGTGCCCGGTGCTCAGCCCCTGGCCGAGGTCACCGGCGGTCATCAGGCAGGTGCCGGTCAGCAGCGTGTACCGCACGGCGTTGGGGCTCTTGAGGTACAGCAGCTCCATCGCGGCCCCGGCCAGGACCAGCAGCAGCGCCAGAGGAAGCTCCCCGGGGACAGATAGGTGTAGACGTTCACCGGCTCAGTGCGGCCGTTCCTGGTGCCGGTGAGCGTGACGACGATGGTGAACGTGGCCCGGCAGAACATCTTCCAGCGCAGCCAGCGGCCGGGCAGGCGGGTGAAGCCGGTGGCCATCCACGCCACCAGGGCGGCGGTGACGGCGAACTGGGCAGCGGGCAGCACGGATGCGGGCATGGCGAAGACCTCCGGGAAAGGGGAGGATGAAAAGGGCGGTGTGCGCCCTGGGGCGGGGTGCCGGGGTCAGTGCTCAGGCTTGGCGGACCGCTGCATCAGCGCGTCGGCGGCCTGGCCGAGCGTGGCCTTCTCGTGAAGCAGCGCGGAGATGGCCTCCGTGATCGGCATCTCGACGCTGTGGGCGCGGGCCAGGGCGAGGATCGCCTC
The DNA here is from genome assembly GCF_002078235.1 of Streptomyces viridosporus. GTDB lineage: Bacteria > Actinomycetota > Actinomycetes > Streptomycetales > Streptomycetaceae > Streptomyces > Streptomyces viridosporus. The sequence continues at coordinate 18,314 of NZ_MSGP01000117.1, read as the reverse complement.
CGCCGATTCGACGCCCTCGGTGGTCTGCCGGGTGGCGGCGGTGGCCTCCTGGACGGTCATGCCCCGCCCGAGGTGTGTACCGAAGGTGCGGTTGCGGGACAGCGGGGAGGTGCAGGTGGCCACTAGGTCGCCCAGCCCGGACAGGCCGGCGAGGGTCGTCGGCTGGGCACCGAGCGCGGTGGCGAGGCGGATCGTCTCCGCCAGGCCGCGGGTGATGAGCATGGCGGCCGCGTTGTCGCCCAGGCCCATGCCGTGCGCGATGCCGGTGGCCAGCGCGATGACGTTCTTGGTCGCGCCGCCGAGTTCGCAGCCGATCACGTCGGTGCTGGTGTAGGGCCGGAAGTAAGAGGTGTGACACGCCTGCTGGAAGCGGCGCGCGACGGCCTCGTCGAGGCAGGCGACGGTCGCGGCGGCGGGCTGCCCGGCCATGATCTCGCGGGCCAGGTTCGGGCCCGACAGCACCACGATCCGGTCCGTGCTCACGCCGGTCACATCGGCGATGACCTCGCTGGCCCGTAGCCCGGTGTCCCGTTCGATGCCCTTCATAAGCGACACGATCACGGTGTCCGGCCCGATGTGCGGTGCCCATGCGGCGAGGCTGTCCCGCAGGGCCTGGGCGGGGATGGACAGCACGAGGTAGTCGGCGCCGTCCAGCGCGGCGGCCGGGTCCGTTGTGGCCGTCAGGGAAGGCGGCAGCTCGACGTCCGGGAAGTAGGCCGGGTTGCGGTGCGTCGCGTTGATGGCGTCGGTGATCTCGCTGCGGCGGGCGTGCACGACGACGGTGCTGCCGGCGTCGGCGAGGATCTTGGCGACGGCGGTGCCCCAGGACCCGGCCGACAGCACTGCCGCACGGGCGGGGCGGTGCTCGGTCACTGCGGGGTCCTCTCGCTGGTCGCGGGCCGGTCGCCGGCGGGATGCGGACCGGGCCGGGTCATCGTATCGGCTGCCCCGGGGGCCGCCGGTTCCGTCGGGGGCGGTGCAGGGTCAGCAGGACCGCGCGGCGTCCGGGGAGCGCGGGGAGCATCCGGTGTGCCTCGTGCAGCATGTTGTGCGCCTGGTCGTCGCCCAGCTCGCGTCGCAGCTCGTCGGCGTGGTCGATCCACAGCCGGTAGAGCCGTGCCCACATCGCCGGTTCGGCGGGCCGCTCGTCGACGTGTTCCACGACGAGCCCGGCGGCGCGGGCCTGCTCCTCCCACCGAGGGGCGGCGCCCTTGCGCAGGGCCTGGGTGAGGATCAGGCGGGCGCCGGGTGCCAGGATGCGGCCGAGTTCGCGCATTGCGGCCGTCCGGTCCGTCGCGAGGGCGAGGGCGTCCACGCACACCGCGCCGTGCGCGCTGCGGTCGGGCAGGCCGGTGTCGTCCAGGGTGGCGACGCGGAAGGCGGCCCGGCCGGCGGGGACGAAGCGGCTGCTGCGGGCGGTGGCCTGCGCGGCGGCGACGAGTGAAATGTCGAAGCCGTGCAGGTGGGCATCCAGGGCACGGGCAAGCCACAACCCGACGCCTCCGGTGCCGCAGCCGGCGTCCACGAGGACCTGACCGGGCCGCAGCCGGGCGGCCAGCAGTCCCAGCAGGAGCCAGTCGCACGAGCTGGAAGCGGCTGCCGAGGCATACGGCTACGGCTACCACGGACAGCCGCCGACCCGGGCCCTGGCGGACCTGGTGGTCGACTTCGCCGATCTTCAACCCTACCTCGACAGCCCGCAACCGGTGTCCACGCGGGTGCGGGTGTGCCGCGCAGCCGGGCAGATGGCCGGAATGGCGGCCATCATGCTGCACGACCTCGGAGCGCGGAAGGAGGCCCGTGCCTGGTTCGTCACTGCGTCCACGGCCGCGAAGGAGTCTGGCGACCCACAGCTGCACGCATGGGTGCTGGCCCGGGAGGCGATGGTGCCACTCAACTACGGTGCCCCACAGGCCGCAGCCGTCCTTGCCGAGCAGGCCCGCCAACTCGCCGGATCCCGGCCGACCGCCGCGGCGACGTTGGCTGCCGCTGTCGCCGCCCGAGCCTACGCACTGTCTCGCCAGCCCGAACAGGCTCGCCAGGCGCTTGCGGCCGCCGACACGTTTATGGAGCGACTCGACGCCGACGCGCGGGCCGACACCTGGCTCACCCACGGCGAGCAGAAGCACCACGTCCACCTCAGCCACGCACTCACCGCGCTCGGCGATACCCGGCGGGCTCGCGAGAGCCAGCAGCGGGCGCTCGAGCTGTCCGCGCCGACCAGCACCATGACCCGCTCCCTGCTGGCCATCGACGCGGCCGCCTGCGCCCGTCACGACGGCGACACCCAAGAGGCGTGCCGGCGCACCGTCGCCGTCCTGTCCGGCCTCCCGGACGCCTACCGCACCGAGCTCGTCCACCGCCGGGCACTGGACCTGTCCCGCTCCATCCCAACCCAGCATCACCAGGAGCACGCCGTGCGCGGGCTGCGCGAGGTGCTGGCGGCGTAATCCGCCCCGCACCTCGGGCGTACCGGTGGCGGCCGGGACGGGCCGGATGACCCCCCGGGCACGGCACGCAAGGCGCGCAGCCGAACACGGGGAGCGGTCTCGGGCTTCAAGCACTACCACGCGGTGGTGCGCGCCAGCCTGGTCCGGCAGCAGCGCACCCACTCTCCCCAAAGCTGGGCTTCGGCGCATCTGCGGTTGGCAGACACGCATGCCGCCTGGCGTGCTGCGGTCGAGGAACGGCTCCCGAGGCCAAGCGGTGGGAAAACGCTGAATGGTGCCGACACCGTCTGGATGAGACGTACCGCCGGCTGTGCGCGCATCCGACAACGCATCTGACTTCCGCTCTTGAACAGGTGGTGCATGCCGCGGGCCAGGACACCGCGGTGCTGCGGCAGTGGATCGAGACCGTGGAACAAGCCGCCCAGGACACCGCGGACGCCGCCCTGCTCACCTGGTCCACACGCTTGCGGGACGCTCTCGCCGATGACGAGCCCATCCTTGCCTGCCTCGCTGCTCTGCTTGCCCACGGCCGACTCGGCACGACGGCCAGAAGCTGGGCCCACACCTACCACGGCCGGCGCCTCTGCTACTCCGACCGGGACGAGGAGGCCCTCATCGAGTTCGACCGCGCCCTCGCACATGACGCCCGCAACGCCCGACCTGGCCAGGGCCGTGCGGCGCAGCCTCGGCTTCGGGCTGCCGGAAAAGTGGCGTTACCCAGGGAGGCGGTGGAGAGCCTGGCGGTCAGCGGGCCCGAGGGGCTGTCCGGGGTGCCCCGGGGCGTCGAGGTGCGGTGGCAGCCGACGTCCTCCCCGCCAGCGCGGGGTGTTCCGACCTGCCCGGCCTCACGGTGCCGGGCAGGCGATTGCGCAGCTACAGGACACCGGCCTTTGGCGCCGGGACCAAGAACCGTCACGACTCGGCGCGGTCGCGCGCTGCGCAGTGTCGTGACGCGTGCTGCGCAGTGCGCAGTCCTCCGTTGCGCAGCCTGGACCGCCGGCAGTGACGTCCGGTACTGCTGCGGGTTCCCCTCCACCGGCCCGTGCTCCGGGTCGATTCGGTGGCGAGTCGGGCCGAGCGTCAGGGAGTGTCGCTGGGCCAGTTCCTCCTGTACCCAGCCGACGACTTCGACCAGCCAGTGTCCAGAACAACCCAGAAATTGAGCTTCAGGGAGAATGATCGCCAGGGTTGCGGTCGAGTCGCACCGGGCGAGCTGGGGTCCTCCCGCGCCGGATTGAGTCGCACTCCTCAAGCGCCCGGTTCTGGGCAGCCAGTCGCCAGGGGCCCGATGAGCCAGTAGTCGATCGTCACCCGGACGCCGAACGCCGTGCCGCCCTCCAAGGTCCCTTGGTGCATCGGACCGAGACAGGACAGGAGGGCGCGGACGCTGTGCTCGGCCATGTGACGCAGGGGCTCTGGGCCATAGGCGCGCAGTGCTGCCGAAAGCCCTGGACGGTACTTGATGGCAGTGCCGCCGGAAGGGATGCCCATAGGGTGAGTCAACAGCAGCAGCACGTAGAGCTGCATGTCATGGCTTACGGCGTCAGTACTGCGCAGTTTCTCCGCATCAGCGATGATTTTGTTGCGGTAGTTGATGGCGGATGGCCTGTCGGGCCTTGCGAAGTCGAACGTGTAGGCCGCCTTCAACTCCAGCAAAGCCCGCGGTGAGTCCCCCGCTGTATCGAGCACCGCCAGGTCGATCCAGCCGACCGTGTTCCTCCATTCGCGCGCCACCACAGCACCGGCAAGCCGTGTCTGAAGCGCCCAAGCAAGCCGGTCCCGCACCGTCAGCTCCGGCTTGCTGGTCAACGCCAAGTAGGCGAGTTCACCTGGCGCATAGGACGCCGCCACGTCCTCCAAAATTGCGATGAGGCCCTCGGGGCTGATGCGTTTCATGAACTACCTCCGCACCAGAAAAATGCCCGGGGGACACCGACTCACGTCCACGCCTCTGCGCCGCACTACACGGGATCCCGTCCGGCGATGTGACCGCCGGGGTCGTCCAGCAGGGCGATGCGAACGGTGATGCGTTTGCCGACCGGCTCCCGCTGCGCCTCGAAGCCCTGGGCGACGGCCATCACGATCTCCAGCCCGTGCTGCCCGACCCGGCCCGCGTCCGCGGCCCGGGCGATGGGCAGTACCGGCTCGGAGTCCCACACCGCCACCTCCACCAGGTCCCCGGCGATCCGCAGGTCCAGCAGCACCGGGCCGGGCGCGTACTTGCGGGCGTTGGTGACCAGTTCGCTGACCACCAGCTGGGTCAGGTCCACGGCGCGCTGCGAGACCGGCAGGCCGTGCTCGGCCTGCACCCGGGTGAGGAACTGCGCTGCCAGGTGGCGGGCGTGGGCGATGTCCGTGCCGTCGCCTTCCAGGGCCACCGTGATCTGTATGGTCTGCTCGTCTGGTGCGGTGCCGTCCTCATTCACCGGGACTGGTTCCATCACGGCCCGCTTTCGCTGCCCCGTTCACACCCCCGCGCGTACCCGCGCCCGCGCGGTACACGCTCCACTCCCCTGCGCCGGCTCCCCACCGGCACAGCAGCATCGCCCGGACGTGCAGGGCAGCACTTCGGGCCGAAGGTCTTGGTGTGCAAGTATCACCGAATGGCTGAGGAACGAATGACGGACACCGGGCAAGCCGAACAGGTCGGCGGACTGTCGGTCATGACCACCACCACGGACGGCATCCGCGTGCTGACCCTGGCCGGGGAGATCGACCACCACACCGGCGACCAGCTGCGCCACGCCCTGGACGTCACCGACACCGCCCGGCCCCGCATCGTGATCGACATGCGTCAGGTCACCTTCATGGACTCCAGCGGCATCAACATCCTCATCGCCGCCCACCGGGCCGTCACCGAGGCCTGCGGCTGGCTCCGCCTGGCCGCACCCACCGACTCCGTCCTGCGGGTCCTGCAGCTCGTCGGCATCGACGACATCATCAAATGCCACCCCACCCTCCACGAAGCCCTGGCTCCCTGACCGCTCACACACGTTTCACCGGTGCCCGACACCCTGGGTGGCTTCACGGGGCACGTAGAAGGCATCAGAACATGTCCTGGGTGCTGCCCGAGCCGATGCCCACACCGCCATGAACCCCCCGGCCTGACGCCAGACCCTGCTGCCGACCCTGGCCGCCGGGTACGGACGTTCGCAAGGACGCGCGACCCGTTGGGAGCAGCAGGACCGGGCTCGTCGGCTGAAGTGGGGTTCACGCCGCATGGCTCTCCGGCCTCATCGAGGGATGATCAAATCGGTGAGTTGCCCTGCGGTTGGTATCCGGCCGCGGTTGAAGACGACCGCAACGAACAGCACCACCACCGGGAATGGCATTGGCTGGGCATCCGCGAACCAGGAGCAGCCCTGGGCCCAGCGGGTCACCCACCCCAAGAAACCGGGCGTGCCCGGCATCAGGCAGGTACCCGGCCGGGTGCCGAAAGGTATCGCGCCGTTCTCGTCGGTCAGCCAGACGTAACCGCGCTGCGGACCGGTGACGATCAGGTGCCAGTACATGCCGCAGCCGTCGGTGCCCAACAGCAGTGAGCCGTGGTCGTACACGGAGGCTATCCGGTCTTCGAACCCCCGCCCGGACAGCGCCGTCTCGTCGCCCTCCGCCTCCCACAGCCACGCCGCCGTGAGAGGAAAAGGTTCGGCAAGTAGGCGCTCGGGGCGGCCCGAGCCCCAGTTCGAGGGCGTTTGCTCGAGGGCAGCAGGCCGTAGTAGGGCGGTCCCGCGCGCAGTCCGTCGCAGACCTCTGCCACGAATGTGCGATACGGCTCCGGAAGCACGATGCCGTGCTCCGCCTCGAAGGACCGCACCGCATCCGAGCCGATTGGCGGCAGCGGCTCGGGACGGGACGCAAAGATCTCGTGGAGGGCGGCCAACTCGGCTGGGTCACAGACTTCCGTGTTCATGCCGGTCATCATGCAAGATCCGAAAGAGACGGCCTGGTCAGCTCACGTACGGGGCTTGCGTCTGGTCCCGCACGATGATCTTCCCGGTGTTCCGGCCGCGCAGCATTCCCAGGAACGCGTCCACGATGTGGTCGAACCCGTCCACCACCGTCTCGTCCAGAGCGAGCCGCCCGCTCTGCAGATGCGGCACCGCGAACTCGTACAGTTCCTCCTGCACCTCGCGGTAGTTGCTGACCAGGAACCCCTCCATGCGAAGGCTCTTCTCCACGATGTCCGCGTAGTCGAAGCGCGGCAGCGGCGCGTGGGGGGTGTTGTACTGGCTGATCGTGCCGACGCGGACGATGCGCCCGAACTCGCGCAGCGTTCCTACTGCGGCGGCCAGTTGCTCACCGCCGACGTTGTCGACGAACACGTCGATGCCGTCCGGCGCGGCCTTGCCGAGCAGGTCGGCGGCGGGCCCGTCGTGGTAGTCGAAGACCGCGTCGTAGCCGACCTCCCGCGTGAGATGGTCGGCCTTCGCCGCCGAGCCCGTGCTGCCCACGAGCAGGCCGGCGCCGAGCAGCCGTGCGAACCGCCCGGCGGCCGTGCCGACCCCACCCGCGGCGGCTGATACGAACAGGTTCTCACCCTTCTGGAGCCGGGCGATCCGGGTCAGAGCCACATAGGCGGTCAGGCCGGTGCCACCGAGGATGCCCAGGTGTGCGGTCAGGGGCACCCCGTCGAAGAGGGGCAACCGCCGGATCTCCTCAGGCGTGACCACCGTGTGCGTGCGCCAGCCCTGCCGGTGGAACACGATGTCGCCCTCGGCCAGCCGGGGCGTGCGCGAGGCGATCACTCGCCCGATGGTACGGCCCTCCAGCGGGGCGCCGAGTGCGAAGCCGCCGGGCACGTCGTCCATCATCTCGCGGTGATACGGGTCGACGGACCAGTAGAGGTTTTCGACCAGTGCGCTCCCGGCTGCGGGATCCGGAATCGTGGACTCGACGAAGGTGAAGTGCTCGGCGGTGGGGAAGCCGTGAGGGCGGGTGATCTGGTGCACGGTGAGCGCGGTGTGGTTCATGACTGGACCGTAGGGCGGGAATGCGCCCGGTGGGCAGCCGGTTGGGCTCATGCGACATCCCGTTCCATGAGCAGTTCTCATACATTGAGGTGAGCGACCCGTGGCCCGCACAACCGACTCCGATCTCGCCCCGCACGAACTTCGAGTGCTGGTGGCGGTCGCGGACACCGGCGGCTTCTCCGCCGCGGCCGGAACGCTGGGGCTGACTCAGTCCGCGGTCTCACACTCGATTCGCAGCAGCGAGCGCAAGACCGGTGCCGTGCTCTTCGAACGCGGCCGTGCCGGCGCCCGCCCCACCCCTGCCGGGGAGAAGGCTGTGGCATACGCCCGCCGCATCCTGCGCCTGCTGGACATCCTCACCGCCGAGGCGCGCGGCGCGGTCCGGCCCGACGTGCCGGAGGGGCCACTGCGGATCGTGGCCTTCCGCAGCGCGGCTCTCCACCTGCTGCCACCCGTCCTTCAACGGCTGCGCGCCCGGCATCCCGGGGTCGAGCCGCAGGTGCGGATCGTACGCGAGGTGGGGCGCGGCAGCGCCGGTGAGGTATCCGACGGAAAAGCCGACATAGCCATCGCCACACTGGGTGGTTCCGTACCCCTCCCACCGGGCCTGGTCGCGAACGGGCTCTTCGAGGAACCGTATGCCCTCGTGCACACGGCGGAACACAATGCCCCGCGCTCGCTGCCGTTGGTCGACTGGGCCGAGAACTGCAGCTCGTACACCCGCGACTGGTGGGCCGCACAGGAGTGGATCCCGAAGGCGACCGTCGAGGCCGAGGACGACGGAGCGGTGCTCTCCCTGGTGAGCGGAGGCCACGGAATGGCGATCATGCCCGCACTCTCCCTGGCCGGAGCACCGAACTCGGTCGGGATCGTCGATCTCGGCCCCGAGCGCCCGACGCGCCAGGTCGGCTACGTCACCACGTCCCAGCTGGCCGGAACCGCTGTTGTGCGTGCCTTGGTGAGGGAACTGCGCGCCACGCCGCCTCCGGGGCTGAGCTTCCCCCATAACTGCTGACAAGTTGTTCCTCGAGGAGGTCGGGCGGTCACGCTGCACCCGCGAAGCGCACCCGTGACCTCGGCCGCCGCGGCGAGTCCCCCACGCCAGCCGGCCCAGGGGCCGGCGGCGTGACCGGCGAGCCGACGAAAGGCCCTGTCATGCCACAAACCCAGCCCCCGCCACCGAACTGGCGTCGCAATACCGTGCTCGGGTGACCGGCGACCTTGAGCGCAACATCAAGGAGCAGGAGCGCATCAGGGTGGAAATCACCGCTCTTCAGGAGTGGTTGACTGCCCTGAGCAGGACCACACCGTGCTGGTGACCATGCAGCAGGTACTCGGCATCACCATGGCGCCGGCCAAGCCCGCAGCCGGGTCCGACAGTGCCGCCCTGTCCTCTCCCCGGAAGGCGGCGGCCGCCGAGCCCGGCAAGCGAGCCGCGAGGAAGGCCGCCGCCGGGAAAACCGCGACCAAGGCGTCAGGCACCGCGAAGACGGCCCGGCCCGCCCTGGTCGACCTCATCCGCCACCACCTCGCACAGCAGAGCGAACCGCGCTCGGCTGCGGAGACCTCCGCCGCGCTCGGCCAGGCGCATCCCGAGCGCGACATCAAGACCAAGGGCGTCCGCGTCGCGCTCGAAGGACTCGTGGCCAAGAGCCAAGTCCAGCGCACCAAGCAGGGCGTCTCGATCTTCTATACCGCCCCCGCCGCGCCGGAGCCCACGGCTGCCGCCCAGGCCGAGAAACGCCCCGAAGACGCCAGCCGCTGAAACGTGGGCGGGCGTTCTTTCGTCACTCGCCCCCGTCTGCCGGCGGCAGGGCCGATGGGACCACCCGGCGGGTCGCCTGCCGCCACCCGAGCACCGAACTCGGCTTGCGCGCCGCACCGCCGACTGAGGGGTCCAGGGTCAGCGTCGGCTCCTGGAAGCCCAGCCAGCACCGATTCCCGCCACATGCAGGGCCAGGGCGGTCAGTCCCAGTAGCATCACATTCGTCGAAGAGAACACATCGTTGGTGCCAATGTCCGCAGCGTTGATCAAAAAAGCGAAGAAGAACAGCACCGCGGCCACTATGCCAAGCATGAGCAGGCTCCTCTCGGACGGTTGAAGCCCGTATGCCCCGGCAGCTCCCCTACAAGCCGGGGCGCAGACAGTGACCCCTTTCCAACCCGCCTCTGAAGTTCGGCAGTTGTGCTGACAACGTGGTGAAGTCCCTGGTAGACGGGTTTTCGACCAAGAGAGCCATCCCCACGAGAGGCTTCACATGCTTGTCTACCTTCCCCAAGCTCTCGGCTTCTCCCCCGGCTACCGCTGGGAGGTGCCCCCGAGCAGGGGAAACCCCATCGCGTCGACGTACCCGGCTCTGCCCTCCGCTTCCTCACGCAGCAGGTGTGGCGGCACCACCGTGCGATCGGTTCCCGTTGGCGGCGCCTGAGCGCCGGCCGCCAGGCCTGCCGGCACTCACCCATCTGCGGGTGGGGCACACACAGGCCCAGATCACGACCGGGTTCGGCGTCGCAGCCACGAGGGCCTACCGCCATGTCACCGAGACTGTCCAGCTCCTGGCCACCCTCGCGCCCGGCCCCATCGACGCGTTGGGGGCCGCTTCGGTGAAGGCGTATCTGATCCTGGACGGCACGCTGCTGCCGATCGACCGCATCGCCGCGGACCGGCCGTGCTGCTCCGGCGAACACAAGAGACACGGGATGAACGTGCAGGTCGTCGCGGATCCCTTCGGCCGGCTGTTGCGGCCCTGCCCGGCGCCGTCCACGACGTCCGCGCGGCCCGTGCCCACGGCACCGTCGGGGCCGGCCTCCGGTGCTGGGCCGACAAAGGGTTATCGGGGGGCCCCCAACACGGTCCGCATCCCGTGCTGGAGGCGGTGGGAGGCCCTCTTCGTAGGCCAGCAGGCGGTGAGCCGGTCCCACGTAAAGATCCGGGCCCTCGTCGAGCAGGCCGTCCTCACCCTTCATCTGACCAGCTCAGAGTGAAGGTGGAAAAGGCTCGATCACTGAACTTGCACGTCAAGACCTCTCCAGCTACCGCAGCTCCACGAAAACCCCAGCTCAGAGACGCACCGCACCATAGTCGCGAGTCCTGAAACGATCACTAGACTCCCAGGTCAGCGCTTCGCTCACCTAGTGATCGTTAACGGATTTGTCGGATGCGGGTCCAGATGCCCGCGCTTTTCGGAAAAGGGAAAACGCATGTGGAGTGCTCAGGACGTGGCGCGGGATGAGGTCCGGCGTCAGGCGAGTGGCCTGGATGTCGCCGCCGTTGCGGAGAAGGTCGCGGAGGCCGCTGTCCGTGAGCGGGAGACCGCGGAGCGGTTGAGGGGGAACGGTTCCTTCTACGCGTTCGAGATGGACCGGGAGCGGTTGGCTGTCATCTGGTTGGCCAAACACGCCGAGTGGCAGCGCGTCAGGGATTTGATGACTGCGCTCGGTTGGAGCGTGTACGAGCCGGAGCAGGATGTTCAGGGCTCGGTGTGGGCTCGCGAGCGTGAGGAACGGCTTGCTGGTGCGCTTGCGACACAGGATGACTTCGAGGAACAGGGGCGGGAGGGAGCGGATGAACTGCGAGCGGAGGTCCGGTTGTCCGCCGCGCCCAGTCGGCTGGTCCAGACGGTGGCCTACCGGGCGGGGCTGTCTCCCTCTCAGGTCCTGGCCCAGCTCGCCGAGCGGATCGTCGTGGGCGAGGACGGTACGGTGTCCGTCCCGCCCTTCACACCGTCCCAGTGACTCCCGAAGCGAGCGGAGAGCGCGGCATCAGGACCAAGGCCGTCCGCGTCGCGCTCGAAGGACTCGTGGCCAAGAGCCAAGCCCAGCGCACCAAGCAGGGCGCCTCGGTCTTCTACACCCCCACACCGGCGCCATCGCGCCGGCAGCCTCCTCCGCCGAGACGGTCCGGCTGTTCGGTCCCACCCGTGCGGGACTGCTCGCCGCTCTGACGCAACCGGCCTCCACCACGCAACGAGCGGCACGTCACTTCCTCAGCTTCGCCACAGTCTCGTACCACCTCGGCGTACTGCACCGGGCCGGCCTCGTCACCCGCGCCCGGTCCGGCCGGTCGGTGCTCTACCGCCGCACGCCCGAAGGATCCCGCCTGACGAGAAACCGGTAGGGCGGGCTGCCCGGCACCGGCACCCGTCGGAAGATGACGGATCCGCACTGGTGCGTTTCTGCAGCAGCGCAGGCCCGCAGCAACTCCGCCCGCACCGCCCGCTTGCATTGAGAAGCGCACCTGCTCCGGCCGGCGGGTGTGCGTGACCCGCAGCGGCGGCTCCGTCCACGACCTGCGCGGCTCCGGCCTCAACGACCGGGCCCGCTCGACGGGGATCCACCGCGACGACTTCGGCCGAACATCCCGGCGGGCGGACATGAAAAAGACCCCCGGCCCTGCTGTTCAGGGCCGGGGGTCCTCCTCATGGAGCGCCGGGCAGGCCTTGCACCTGCATCTCCCCGTAGGAAGCGGGGCGTCTTTCCTTGGACCACCAACGCACAGCCCACCACCGGCGAACCCGGCGGCATGCTCAAGATCCACTCTACCCCAGTCGCAGCAGGCAAGACACAGCCAGGACGACTTCCGCCGACTTGCCGGGCGACACCCGGAACCGGGAGCCGTCCCCGTCTCCCATTCGCGCGCACCGCCGGCAAAACGGCGCTCCCGGCTCCCGGCTCCTGGCTCCTGGCTCCCGCCCCAGCACGCCACCGCCGAAGCAACCCCTGTACCTGCTGGACCCGCCCGACTACCCGCAGCACCAAAACATGCGCGCGGGCGACGCGTACCCACCGCAGGTGCACGCCGCTCGAGCGTCTCGCCCCCAGCCGGATGCCGTCCCGCCGCGGCCGGACCGCCCACCCCGCTTTCTCCCACCCGGTGACACCTCCACCCGCCGGACGGCACTGAGACGCCGTCGCTTCTCGTGAACATCGAACACGGCGCAGCCACGGCGCCTCCCGGAGCCGTGAACAGTCGCTGCCGAGACCGGCGAGCAGAAGCGGCTCCGACACCGGCCGTCCCCGGCACCAGCCGCCCCTGCGGCATGCCGGCTGCAAAGGACCCACCGCCGTCCAGTCGTCCCGGCCTTCGACCGGACGGCCGACAGGTTTCGGACCCGGACGCCGAAGGTTCCGTCGCGCAGCCCTGCAAAGGCAACAGAGGCCTCCGGCGGACCCGGACGGTCCGCCTGCGCCGTCGACCTACCCGCTGAAACGCACGGGCAGGCTGCGCGGACCGCGGATCATCATCCCCGGCCGCCAGGTGATCGCCGCTGGGTGGATGTCCAAGGTCAGGTTAGGGCAGCGTTCCAGCAGCGTCCTGACGGCGATCCGCGCCTCCAAGCGAGCCAGTGGGGCTCCCAGGCAGTGGTGGATGCCATGGCCGAACGCCACATGGCCGCGGGCATCACGGAAAATGTCGAAGCGGTCGGGGACGGGAAAGCGGGCGGGGTCGCGGTTGGCGTCGGCCATCGCGATCAGAACGAGTTCACCGCCCCCGGGAATGACCGTGTCACCGATCGTCACCGGCCCGGTGGTGAAGCGGAACGTGGGGGTCTCCACAGGACCCTCGTAGCGGAGCATCTCTTCGACCGCGGCGTCGGTCAGGGAGAGGTCCTCGCGCAGGGCGGCCAGTTGACGCGGGTGGGTGAGCAGGGCGAGGACGCCGTTGGAGATGAGGTTCACGGTGGTCTCATGGCCGGCCACGAGTAGCAGCCAGGCCATACCCAGGAGTTCCTCCCCAGACAGCCGGTCGCCGTCCTCGTCGGAGTCGTGGATCAGCGCACTCAAGAGGTCGTCGCCGGGCCGTTTCCGCTTGCCCTCCACCAGGTCCGCCATGTACCGCGCCATCGAACTCGCCGCGGCCGTGCGCTCTTCGGGATCGGTGGCACCGAGAGCATCGTTCGACCAGGTCCTGAAGGACTCACGGTCCAGGTCCGGTACGCCGAGGAGTTCACAGATCACGGATATCGGCAACGGGAAGGACAGCGCCTCGACAAGGTCGGCGCGCCCACCGGGGGCGACGAGCATCCGGTCCAGCAGCACGTCGGCGGTCTCCTGGATGCGCGGGGCGAGTTCCTGCACCCGGCGCGCGGTGAACTCCCGGGCGACCAGTTTGCGCAGCCGCGTGTGGTCCGGAGGGTCGGCCCTGAGCATGTGCGGGCCGGAGGAGACGGAGCCCAGCGGCAGGGAGGGAGATGCCTTGCCCCAGTCCTTCGAGAGCCCGGGGTCGGCGAGTGCGGCACGCCCGGCCTCGTATCCGACAACCAGCCAGGCTTCCGCTCCCCCTTCCGGTATCCGGATGCGGTGCACCGCGCCCCGGGCCCGCAATCCGGCGTACACGGGGTAAGGGTCGCGGGTGAAGGACTCGCCCAGTGCGGCGAGATCGATGATGTCCATGACGCTGCCCTCTCGTTCGTAGGGACGGGTACGGATATCCGCTCGGATGGCACCGCGTTCGACAGGACTCCACGCCCCGGCCGAGACTGCGACCGGTCCACGGCGGCATCCCCTCCCGCGAACGCGCTCGCCCCGACGGCGCCGTCCGGTGACCGGCTCCTCGGCATCCACGGCCACATCGGAACGGGCAGCATCCCTCTGCACTCCCCGGGGCGGTCGCCGTCCACCGCTCACTGCACGGCTGACCACTCAGTCCGCCCGGACGACGAAGTACTGGTCGGCAGTGTCCGCGCAGGGCTCCCGGACGGCCTCGGCTCCCCCGGCTACAGTAGGGTCGGCGGCGCCGACGCACCAGACGCTCCGCGACGGTCGGAACCGGAAACCGGCGGAACCGCCCGGAGCGGGATCCATCCGGCACAGGGCCGCCCCGGCACAGTCGTCACGCAGCTCGATCTGCCCTTGACGGATCCACACCGGCCGACTCGAGGTCCATGCGCGATACCGGAGCTTGGACGCAGGACACTCGCACGGCCACCGCACTGTCGTAAACGCCGCCACGGCCCCGTCCATCCGTGAGGCACAGACCGAACCCCACGGCCGGGACGGACGGTGATCCACCCGCCAGCGGAGGCGCGCAGGTCCCCGGCCGCAGCCGCCGGCTCATCCGGTCCACCGCGACCCCCGGACCCGGAAATGGAGTACCGCGCTCCGCTCGGCGCTCGGAGCGTCCGCGGGAAACCGCAGGCAGGAGCTATGGACCCGGGGCGACCAGGCTCCGCATTCCGGACAGGTGGCGCCAGCCGTGGTGCACTGCGCGTCGACGCGCACGATCTCGATACCCGCGTCCACCGACAACACCGCGACGTCCGCGATCGACGGGAACAACAACTCCTCCAGACGGAGCACGACCTCTTCCACGGCCCCGAACTGTCAGGCCAACCACCTTGACCACGGCTCATTTTCGGGTGACTCCGAAGGCGCCCGGGAGTACTCAGCCGTCACTCACAGTGGCCGTTGCACGGAAGTTGTGCCAGAACCCATTCTGGCAAAGAGTTCAGCGCACTCGCCGGCGAAGGAACAGAGTTGGGCCACGACCTGCCGGTACTCCTGCGGATCCCGCACCATGTTCGGCGTGGCACCGGTCCACTGCTGCCACAGGCCACCGGCAGCAAGGTATGGGGATGCTCGTTCGGCCCCAAGGACGGCATCGAGGTGAAGCAGTGTGCTGAGAGCAAAGGTCTGGTCGTAGACGAGGTCGGGTTGAGGCAAGTAGCGATCAAGGTACCTGCAGACCAGGTCGGCGTCCGCGCTGGTGCCGAAGGTGGCAAGAGTGATGCAGTAGGCCCCGCCGTAGGGGCCTCCGCTGGCCAGCAGGAGTTCGCCGATGCGGCTGCGGAACTCGGTCCTGCCGGCTACAGCAACCAGCCAGGAGGCAGTCTTACGCTCTCGCCAACCGCCTTCGAAAAGGATGTTGAGCTCAGCGGGAGTGATCTCCCCGGCAGCCTGGACCAGCTCCTCCACGAACAGGTCGCGCTCAGGCCCGCTCAACCGCAGCGAGCTTCCCCCCAGCCGCAGGTACCGCCGGCCGGGCGTGACGAATCGTCGGACCAGATCCATCAGCTCGGGGTCGGTGTTGGCATAGCGCATGGCTGTATCTTTGCCCGGCGAGGACCCAGCTGCCAGCAGTTTACCCAGATCCCCGAGTAGCGATCGCTAGTGCTCCGACCCGGATGGTTCGCCGGGCGGCAGGGCGGCCCTCGACGTGGACCCGGACTCCACTCTGGCCCGGGCGACACCAGTGGCGCAGACATCTATTGCCGGCTGACCACGGGCGACGATCCCGACCTGGGGCCCGTGCTCGTGTGCGGGCGGCACACGAACCCCCACTTCCAGGTCCACTCCTTCGGAATGGCGGAGTTCCTGCGCAGACTGCTCACCGATGAAGAATTCCAGGAGGAGACGATCAGTGCCGTCCTTCCGGGAGAGCCCTCTTCGTCAACGGGCGTGAGCCGAAATGGTATGGGGAGGCGGACCTCGCCCCCTCCGCAGGGGAGCCCTGGTAGCAGCAGCCACTTTGGAACGGCTGACGGGAGCGCCTTGACCGGGCTCGGAATCAATGAGCCCGCAGAGATCACCGCTCGCGGCTGGTTACGCCGCCTTCAACGGCCGCCCACCCCAGCGGATGCCTTTCTCGCTGCGGATGCGGGCGCGTTCCTTGCGTTCGGCGGCCAGGACGTCGCGGTGGCGGGCGTGGGCGTTGCGCCGGCGCAGGTAGGCGTGTGGAGCCCGGGTCTGCACGGTGTAGCGGGGACTGGTGTGGTCGGCGGGGATCTCGGCGAAGAGCCCCCTGTACGCGTCCGGGGGAAGGGTCACGGCCAGACCGGCGGCGGCCAGCGCCTGCGCGAGTTCGATGCGCTTGGCTTCCTGCTCGGGGGTCGGCGTCGATCTTCTCCTTCAGGTCACCCACCACGATCGGCCTCTCCGAGAGGATCAGGATGCGCCATCCGTCCCGCACGCCGGGGACGTGGTAGGGAAAGCGGGCCGCGAGGGCGGCCTCGGCCCGCTCGAGGGCGGCGGCATACTGCGGCGGAACGTGGAACACGGCGGACTCCCGAAAGGCTGGCGGTGGTGGGCGGTGTCCACCGCGCGGAAGACGAGCCCGAGCCGGGCAACCCTCAGCACGCGAGAACGCAAGCCCGCTCCGGCCGACCGGCGGCCGGGGCGGGCTTGTGGCGTGGGCGGAGAGGCGATTTAGACCGTGTTTGAGATGTCGTTACAACGCCTGGCGTACCAGGGCGAGTTGGACGGTAACTTTGTAGCGGACGGCGAGTTTTTCGTAGCGCGTCGCGACTCCTCTGGCCTGTTCGAGGAGCCCAATCCGGCATTCGACTTTGTGCCTGGCCTTGTATCACTCACGGTCGAAGCCGGGCGGGCGGCCGCCGGTCGAACCCCTGCGAAGGCGGTGCCAGGCCTGGTCGCGCTTCTCCGGAATGGTGTGCGGGATCTGCCGGCGACGCAGGTACTGGCGGATCCGGCGGGAGGAGTACGTGCGGTCGGCCAGGACATGAGCAGGCCGGGTGCGCGAATGTCCGCCACCAATCCGCGGAACACTGATGCGGTCCATGGCCTCGGTGAACACCGGGGCATCGGCCCGCTGTCCAGCGGTGACCGCGGCGACCAGGACGTGAAACGAGACGTCGACGGCCAGGTGAATCTTGGTGGTCAGGCCGCCGCGCGAGTGACCAGCACGTGGTCGTCCGGCTCGGCCTCCAGGCCGCCGGGAGTCGCCCGGTCCGGATCAGCAGCCCTCTTTTTCCTCGCCCCGGCGGCATGCTGGTGGGCCCGGTAGACGGTGGAGTCGACGTTCACGCCCCAGGTGATCAGGCCCTTCGCGGCCGCCTCGGCCTGGAGCCGGGTGACGATCCGATCCCAAGTGCCTTCCCGCTGCCAGCGCCGGAACAGGTCGTAGACCAGATCTCAGGGACCGTAGCGTTCCGTCACATCGCGCCATGGGGCGCCGGTCCGGGTCCGCCACCGTATGCCGTCTACCAGCTGTCGCCGCGTTCACATTGGTGGGCGGCCCGACTTGACGCCTCTCAGCAGCAACGGCTCCAACCGGGCCCACTGGCCGTTCGTCAGGTCACCACACCCCACAGGACGTGATCATTTACGACCAAGATCCACTTTCGCAACACGCCCTAGCCCTGCGTCGGGTTGCTGTGCAGCTTGCGCCGTTCCCAGAGGTTGGGGTGGCGGATGACCACTCCCGCCATGCCGCCGGAGCCGGTGAGCCGGATCAGCGGAGTTCCCGGAAGCCGGTCGGGAGTGGTCTTGTCCCTCAGGCCGCCGACGCCGGGATCCATGCCGCTGGTGTCCGCGGCCCAGCCCTCGGGGATGACGATCGTGACACCGGCTGTCTCCCCGTACGCCTCCACCGCGACCTCCGTGAGGCGGCACTCGGCCCGGGTGAAGTCGACCTTCACACCCCCCAAGCCTCCGCGAGCGATCACGCGCCCGGGAACATCCCAGCGCCCGGGGCCTCGAGACGCGCCGTACATGCCGCCCTTGAGCACCAGCGGCGGCAGATCCTCAGCGGAATTGATCCTCGGCAAGTCGGCGGTCAGGACGGCCAACTCGGCGTAGGTCTTGGACTTCAGCGCCTGCTCCAGGCGCGAATCCAGCTCATCGAGGTCGATTCGCCCCTCGGCTGCCGCATCGCGCAGCTGCTCCACCACTGCTTCCCGGTCGTCGTGAGAGGCGCGGAGCTCTCCCGGCGGAGCAGGGCGCGGAGAGGGCTTCGGCGGCTGGGCAGTCATGGCCACCATGATAAGCAGCCGACGGACTGAGCGGACTGGGACTGCACATCTCAAACACTGCCTGATACCCCAGCCGTAGATTGTGATCTTCATGTCTGATCCGCGGCTTGTCGGCGGTAGTGGCTGGCCCGAGCTCGGGCCTGATGACGGCGTCGTCAGACGGACCAGCCGAGCCGGTGGGC